>NZ_JAPZLD010000003.1:0-415086 GCF_030182635.1 Amycolatopsis ponsaeliensis | reverse complement strand
CTACGTCTCCACCGTCGGCAAGAACGGCCTCAACGTCATCACCGCACTCCGCGACGCCATCACCGGAAACCCCTGGCTTCCAACCAGCCCCGCAACCACCTGACTAGTTACAAACAGTGTTCTAACCCTGTTTCTCACTCACGACCCCTGCACCGCTTCGAATAGAACGCGTTACAGACAAACCAGGAGCAGGCAATGCGGGCATCTTGCCGCCAGAACGAGAACGTGTTTCACTCATGGACGTGACCGAGACACCACTGGCGGCACCCCTCAACGTCGGCTTCGACTACACGCGCTCCACCGGGCCCGTCCTCGGCCGGTTCGTGAACGCGCTGCGCGAACGCCGCATCGAAGGCATCCGGGGCAGTGACGGCCGCGTGCACGTTCCGCCCGTCGAGTACGACCCCGTCACCGCCGATCAGCTCAGCGAGTTCGTCCCGGTGGCCGACGAGGGCACCGTCGTCTCCTGGTCCTGGTGCGCCGAGCCGCTCGACGGGCAGCCGCTGAGCCGGCCCTTCGCCTGGGCGCTCGTCAAGCTCGACGGCGCCGACACCGCGCTGCTCCACGCGGTCGACGCCGGCGAACCCGGGAAGATCCACAGTGGACAACGGGTCCGGGTCAAGTGGGCCGAGGACACCGTCGGGCACATCCGCGACATCGCCTACTTCCTGCCGGCCGACGCCGGGGACACCACGCCCACCGAGCCCGCTCCCCCGGTCGCCGCGCGCGAAGAAGGCGCTCCGGTCAGCGTGATCATCACGCCCGTGCACCTGCGCTACCAGCACTCCGCGTCGCCCGAGGAGAGCCGCTACCTGCGCGGGCTCGCCGAGGGCAAGCTGATCGGCCAGCGCTGCCCCGCCTGCGAGAAGGTCTACATCCCGCCGCGCGGTGCCTGCCCGACCGACGGCGTCCCGACGACCGACGAAGTCGAACTGCCCGACACCGGCATCGTGACGACGTTCTGCATCGTCAACGTCCCGTTCCTCGGCCAGCGCCTCAAGCCGCCGTACGTCGCCGCGTACATCCTGCTCGACGGCGCCGACATCGCCTTCCTCCACCTCGTCCTCGGCTGCGACGCACAGGACGTCAAGATGGGCATGCGCGTGCGCGCGGCCTGGAAACCCCGCGACGAGTGGTGGACGTCGCTGGAGAACATCAGCCACTTCGAGCCGACCGGCGAGCCGGACGCGGCCTACGAAACCTTCGCCCACCACCTGTGAGGTCCTGATGCCAGACGTCGCGATCGCGGGCTTCGCGAAGGCCCCCAACGTCCGCGAGACCCCGGGCACCACCAACGGCGTGGAGATGCTCGTCCCGATCTTCGCCGAGGTCTTCGAACAGACCGGCCTGTCCAAAAAGGACATCGGCTTCTGGTGCTCCGGCTCGTCGGACTACCTGGCCGGGCGGGCCTTCTCGTTCATCGCCGCCGTCGACGCGATCGGCGCGTTCCCGCCGATCCACGAGTCCCACGTCGAAATGGACGCCGCCTGGGCGCTCTACGAGGCCTGGCTGAAGATCAGGATGGGCGAGGTCGAAACCGCGCTCGTCTACGGCTTCGGCAAGTCCAGCGCCGGGCAGCTGCGCCGGGTGCTCGCCCTCCAGCTCGACCCGTACGTCGTCACGCCGTTGTGGCCGGACTCGGTCTCGATCGCCGGGATCCAGGCGCGACTGGGGCTCGAAGCCGGGCTTTGGTCCGAAAAGGACCTCGCCGAGGTCGCCGCGCGCGGCACCGACAAGGACGTCAGCGAACTGCTCGACACCCCCTACTTCGCCGATCCGTTGCGCAGGCACGACATCGCGCCGATCACCGACGGCGCCGCCGTGGTCATCCTGTCCACAGTGGAACGCGCCCGCGACATCGTCGCCCACCCGGCCGTGATCCAGGGCATCGAGCACCGCGTCGACTCCCCCGTGCTCGGCGCCCGCGATCTCACCCGGAGCCCGTCCACCGAGATCGCGGCCCGGGCCCTGGACCTCGACGGCGTCGACCTCGCCGAGCTGCACGCGCCGTTCACGCACCAGGAGCTGATCCTGCGGACGGCCCTGAAGCTCGACGACGACGTGCGGATCAACCCTTCCGGCGGGGCGCTGGCCGCCAACCCGATGTTCTCCGCCGGACTCGCCCGCATCGGCGAGGCGGCGACCCGGATCCACAGTGGCGAATCCCGCAAGGCCGTGGCGCACGCGACGAGCGGCCCGGTCCTGCAACAGAACCTGGTGACCGTGCTGGAGGCCCGATGACCAAGCAGCTCACCGCCGTGCTCGGCACCGGCCAGACGCACCACCGCGCCAAGCGCACGGACGTCTCGATGCCGGGCCTGCTGCGCGAAGCGATCGACCGCGCGATGGCCGACGCCCAAGTGGACTGGGCCGACATCGACGCCGTCGTGCTCGGCAAGGCGCCGGACCTGTTCGAGGGCGTGATGATGCCCGAGCTCTTCCTCGCCGACTCCCTCGGCGCGAACGGGAAACCGTTGCTGCGCGTGCACACCGCCGGTTCGGTCGGCGGCTCGACGGCGCTGGTCGCGGCCTCGCTCATCCAGTCCGGCGTGCACCGCCGGGTGCTGACGGTGGCGTTCGAGAAGCAGTCCGAGTCGAACGCGATGTGGGGCCTGTCGATCCTGCCGCCGTTCCAGATGCCGGTCGGCGCCGGCGCGGGCGGCTACTTCGCGCCGCACGTCCGGTCCTACATCCGCCGCTCCGGCGCGCCTGAGCACATCGGCGCGATCGTCGCGGCCAAGGACCGGCGCAACGGCGCCCTGAACCCCTACGCGCACTTGCAGCAGGCCGACATCACGGTCGAGTCGGTGCAGGCGTCGCAGATGCTGTGGGACCCGATCCGCTACGACGAGACGTGCCCGTCGTCCGACGGCGCGTGCGCGATGGTGCTCGGCGACGAGGCCGCCGGGGACGCCGTCGAGGGCGGTGCCGCCTGGATCCACGCGACGGCGATGCGCACCGAACCGACGACGTTCGCCGGCCGCGACCAGGTCAATCCGCAGGCCGGGCGCGACGCCGCGGCCGCGTTGTGGGCCGAGGCGGGCATCAAGGACCCGATGTCCGAAGTGGACGTCGCCGAGATCTACGTGCCGTTCTCCTGGTTCGAGCCGATGTGGCTGGAGAACCTGGGGTTCGCGCCCGAAGGCGAAGGCTGGAAGGTGACCGAGGCCGGGGAGACGGCGATCGGCGGGCAGCTGCCGGTGAACCCGTCGGGCGGGGTGCTCTCGTCCAACCCGATCGGGGCGTCCGGCATGCTTCGCTTCTCCGAAGCCGCGAAGCAGGTCATGGGCCGCGCCGGGGACTACCAGGTCGACGGCGCCCGCATCGCGCTCGGGCACGCCTACGGCGGCGGGTCGCAGTACTTCTCGATGTGGGTCGTCGGCGCCGACAAGCCACGTTGATACGCTCGACCCACCATGCCGAGACTCGCGGACCACGAGCAACGCCGCCGCCAGATCGCCGAAGCCGTCTGGCGGATCGCGAGCGCGCGCGGGCTCGAAGACGTGTCGCTGCGCAAGGTCGCGGCCGAGGCCGGCGTCTCGCTGCGGCTCGTCCAGTACTACTTCGGCACGCGGGACGACCTGCTGCTCGGCGCGCTCGAAATCCTCAACGCCGACGCCGGGGAGAACATCCGCGCGGGCATCGGCCCGGAGGAGGACGCGACCCCGCGCGAAGTGCTGCGCGCCATGCTCGTCGGGATGCTGCCGGTCGGCGACGAGCGCCGCACGCGCTACCTCGTGCACCTCGCCTACTTCGTGCGGTCCCTTTCGGACCCCGGGCTGGCGTCGACGTTCAGCGCCGCGCCGCCCGAGCTGGAACGGCTGACCGCGGACCTGCTCGCGTGGGGCCGAGACCGCGGCGAGGTGGCGCCGGATCTCGAGCTGATGCCGGAGGCCGAACTGCTCCTGTCGAGTGTCGACGGCCTGCAGACCAGCATCATCCTGGGCCAGCGCACGCCGGAAGCGGCGATCGCGCTGATCGACCACCAGCTCGACCGGCTCTTCAGTCTCGCGAACGTCGCCACCTGAGCGCCAGCAGCGTGCCGAGCACCCCAGTCACGACGCCGACTGTGGCGGGCACCGCGACCGGCGGGTCGACCACGATCACCGGCTCGAGCACCACCGGCGCCGGCGGCTGGATCGGCTTCGGCGGCGCGTCGGAGCCGGTCGCGGTCCACGCCGTGACGTAGACGAGCAGCCGCGCGACGAGCGAAATGAAGAAGATCAGGCCGATGACCGAGCCGAACGCGATGCCGGTCGGCGAGTCGCCGATCAGCCGGAGGTAGAACCCGCCGGCCAGCTTGAGCAGCTCGAACCCCACAGCCAGGGCGATCGCGCCGCGCACCGCGCTGCGCACGCCCACCTTCTGCCGCGGCAGCCGCGTGAGCACCCACAGGAACACCAGCCAGTCGGCGACCAGCGCCAGCGGCACGGACGACGCCGACACGAGCTGGTGACCCCAGCTCGTGTCGTCCAGCCCGGCCAGCCGCAGCAGGTAGCCGCCGAGCGCCGTGCCGGAGATCGTGATCGTGAACGACACCACGAGCGCCGCACTCAGGCCGAGCAGCGCGAGCAGGTCGACCGCGATGAGCCGCGGCAGCGACTGGTCGGACCGGTTCTGCCCCCACAATGCGGTCAGCGAGTCCCGCAGCGCGTTCATCCAGTTCCAGCCCGAGTAGAGGCCGATGGCCAGACCGAACAGCCCGACGGTGGTCCGCTGGTCGACGAAGCCGGTGAGCAGGTCGGTGGCCTTGTCGCCGAGCCCGCCGGGCCCGCC
The DNA here is from genome assembly GCF_030182635.1 of Amycolatopsis ponsaeliensis. NCBI lineage: Bacteria > Bacillati > Actinomycetota > Actinomycetes > Pseudonocardiales > Pseudonocardiaceae > Amycolatopsis > Amycolatopsis ponsaeliensis. Next base: position 410,310 of record NZ_JAPZLD010000003.1, on the reverse strand, counting down.
GGGCAGCGTGGACACGATCGCGTGCACGAGGGTTTGGCGCAGGCCCGGCTGGCTGGCCAGCACGAACCCGGCCGCCGACGACGCGACCATCAGCAGCGGCACCAGCGACAGCAGGCTGAAGTAGGTGATCGAGGCGACGTAGTGGTAGCCGCCGCACTCGATGTAGCGGTTGGTGGCGCGGGCGATGTGGTCCAGCCACCGGTACCGGGCACGGGCCCGCGCCCAGGGGCTCGGGGCCTTGGGGGAACTCTTCACGGACACTGTCTACCCAGCGGACGGCCTCTTCGCGCAGGCAACACGCGGTCGGACCATCCGATCGGAGTCAGCCGAGGACGACCAGCTCCGTGCCGTCGTCCACCGGGAGGGCGGCGTCCGTCGTCGCGAACACCGTGCTGCCGAGGAAGTCGAGCTCGCAGCCGAGGGTGGCGAGGAACGACGTGTCGGCGGCGTCGCGGCCGGTGGAGATCCGGAGCATCGTCCGGCGCGGCGCGAGGTGGGTGGCGTCGAAGACGTACCAATGGCCGTCGACCCCGGCTTCGAAGACGGCGTGGAAGTCCATCGGGGACAGCCCGGGTGCGTAGACGCCGACGTAGCGCGCGGGGATGTCGAGGAACCGGCAGAGGGTGATGCAGACGTGCGCGAAGTCGCGGCAGACGCCTTCACCGGCGAGGAGCGTGTCGATCGCGTCGTCGGTGGGCCGCCCGGATCCGACCACATAGGACAGTCGCTCGTGGACGTTGCGGACGATCGTGTCGACCTTCTTCTTGGTGCTCTCGAGCGAGAACAGCTCCGGCGGCACGAGCCCGGCGATGCGGTCGGACGGGCAGTACCGGCTCGGCCGGGTGAAGACGGCGGCATCGGCGCGCGTGACGGGCTCGGGTTCGGGCTCGGCCAGCACGCGTTCGGCGTGGTAGGTGACGCGGTGCTCCCCGGCGGGGAACTCGAAGACCTCGGCGCGGGTGCCGTGCTCGAACTCGACGAGCTCGCTTTCGCCGTGCCAGGAGACGGCGAGCTCCTCGGTATCGGCGTGCGCCGCGGCGACCGAGATCGCGGCGGCCCCGGGCTCGGTGACACGGACGGAGAACTCGACGTCGACGGTCGCTCGCGGGGCCATCGCCTCATGATGTCATGGTCCGGTGACCGACATCGTGCTCTTCCACTCCGTGCTGGGGCTGCGGCCCGTCGAACTCGGCCTCGCCGACCGGCTGCGGGAGGCCGGGCACCGCGTCGCCACCCCGGATCTCTACGCCGGGCGAACGGCCTCGACGATCGAGGAAGGGTTCGTGCTGAAGGACGCCGTCGGCTGGACGGCCATCGTCGGGCGGGCTCGGGAAGCCGTGCGGGACCTGTCGGCCGAAACCGTGCTCGTGGGCGTGTCGATGGGGGCGGGAGTCGTCCAGGAGGTCCTGCCCGGCCGGCCGCACACCGGCGGCGTCCTGCTGCTGCACGCGGTGGGAGCGCTGCCCGCGTCGGTCCGCGCGGGCCTGCCGGCACAGGTGCACGTCGCCGACCCCGACCCGATCGCACCCCCGGCCCAGGTCGCGGCGTGGAGCGAGCCCGCGACCCGGTCGGGTGCCGACGCCGAGGTGTTCCGCTACCCCGGCATCGGCCACTTCTACACCGACGCCGACGGCCCCGACCACGACGAGCCGGCGGCGTCCCTCACCGCGCAGCGCGCCCTGGAGTTCGTCAGGCGTACCGCACCGGGTAGTGCTTGATCCCGTTGAGCCAGCTGGACCGCAACCGCACCGGCGGCTCGGCTTCGGTGATACCCGGCATCACGTCCGCGATCGCGTTGAAGATCAGGTCGATCTCCAGCCGGGCCAGGTTGGCGCCGATGCAGTAGTGCGAACCGGTGCCGCCGAAGCCGACGTGCGGGTTGTCTTCGCGGAGGACGTCGAACTTCTCCGGATCGGCGAAGACCTCGTGGTCGAAGTTGGCCGAGCTGTAGAACATGCCGACGCGGTCACCCTTGCGGATGTGCGCGCCGCCGAGCTCGGTGTCGCGGGTGGCCGTGCGCTGGAACGCGACCACCGGGGTGGCCCAGCGCACGATCTCGTCCGGCGCCGTCTTCGGCCGCTGCTCCTTGTAGAGCTCCCACTGGTCCGGGTGGTCGAGGAACGCCTTCATGCCGTGGGTGATGGCGTTGCGCGTCGTCTCGTTGCCGGCGACGGCGAGCAGGATGACGAAGAACCCGAACTCGTCGGAGCCGAGCGCTTCCCCGTCGACGTCGGCCTGGATCAGCTTCGTGACGATGTCGTCCATCGGGCACTTGCGGCGGTCCTCGGCCATGTTCCACGCGTAGCCGATGAGCTGCGCGGACGCTTCCAGAGGCTCGACCTCGTACTCCGGGTCGTCGTAGGCGACCATCTGGTTCGACCAGTCGAAGATCTTGAGCCGATCTTCCTGGGGAATGCCGATCAGCTCGGCGATGGCCTGCAACGGCAGCTCGCACGCGACGTCGGTGACGAAGTCGCCGGTCCCCTTCTTGCGCGCCTCGTGGACGATCTTTTCGGCGCGCTCGCGCAGCGTGTCCTCGAGCTTCGAGATGGACCGCGGCGTGAAGCCCTTCGACACGATCCGCCGCAGCTTCGTGTGCTGCGGGGCGTCCATGTTGAGCAGGACCAGGCGGTTCGCGTTGAGGCGGTCCTCGGTCATGCTCTCGTCGAAGCGGATGATCGCGGTCTTCTCGCTGGACGAGTAGAGCGTGCTGTCGCGCGAGACCTCCTTCACGTCTTCATGGCGCGAGACGACCCAATAGCCGTCGTCGCCGAAGCCTGCGGTGTTGGTCTTCTGGGGGTTCCACCACACGGGCGCCGTCCGCCGGAGTTCGGCGAATTCGGCCAGGGGCAGCCGTTGGGCGTAGAGGTCCGGGTCCGTGAAGTCGAAACCGGCGGGGATGAGCGGAGCGGCCACGTTGCCTCCCACGGTTCGCCTTGAAACACGTTCTAACGCGATTGAAGCATACGGTGTTAACTTCCGGAAGACCGTTCAGTGAAACCCGTTAACTTTACCGATGAGGCCAGGTGAGCGATCGCTCACTCGACAAAGATCAAGATCGCGCCGACCCTGGGGGCGCTTGCACAGAACGATAACTTGTTCTAGTTTTTGAGTCACAGAACAGCGTTGCCGGACGAAAGGGACGACATGGGCGTGCCGGTCATCGTCGAAGCCGTGCGGACCCCGATCGGCAAGCGGGGCGGCCTGCTGGCCGGCCTGCACGCGGCCGAACTGCTGGGCGCCGCGCAGCAGGCCCTGCTCGACCGCGCCGGGATCGACCCGGCCCTGGTCGAGCAGCTGATCGGCGGCTGCGTCACGCAGGCCGGCGAACAGTCCAACAACGTGACGCGCACGGCGTGGCTGCACGCGGGCCTCCCGGAGACGGCCGGCGCGACGACGATCGACGCCCAGTGCGGCTCGGCGCAGCAGGCGACCCACCTGATCGCGGGCCTGATCGCGGCGGACGCCATCGAGGTGGGTGTCGCGTGCGGGGTCGAGGCGATGAGCCGGGTACCGCTGGGCACGAACCGGGGCTCCGGTTCGCCGCGGCCGGCGTCGTGGTCGATCGACCTGCCCAACCAGTACGGCGCGGCGGAACGCATCGCCGTCCGGCGCGGCTTGACGCGCGACGACGTCGACGCGTTCGGCGCGGCGTCCCAGCAGAAGGCGGCGGCCGCGTGGGAGGCCGGGCACTTCGACCGTGAAGTGGTGCCGGTGAAGGCCCCGGTCCTCGACGCCGACGGTGGTTTGACGGGCGAAACCCGCCTGGTCGGCCGTGACCAGGGCCTCCGCGAGACGACAGCCGAAGGCCTGGCGCGGCTGAAGCCGGTGGTGGAGGACGGCATCCACACGGCCGGGACGTCGTCACAGATTTCCGACGGCGCGGCGGCGTTGCTCCTGATGGACTCCGCGCGGGCCGCGGAGCTGGGGCTGCGGCCACGGGCCCGGATCGTGGCGCAGGCGCTGGTCGGCGCGGAGCCGTACTACCACCTGGACGGCCCGATCCGAGCGACCGAGCGAGTGCTCGCGAAGGCGGGCATGACGATCGGCGACCCGGATCTGTTCGAGGTCAACGAGGCGTTCGCTTCGGTGGCGTTGTCGTGGCAGCGAACCCTTGCGCCGGACGAGTCGCGGGTCAACGTCAACGGCGGCGCGATCGCGCTGGGCCATCCGGTGGGCAGCACAGGAGCCCGCCTGCTGACGACGGCGCTGCACGAGCTGGAGCGCCGGGACGCATCGACGGCGCTGGTGACGATGTGCGCCGGCGGCGCCCTCGCCACGGCGTCGATCATCGAACGCCTCTGACGACGGGTCCACCACGGCGCACCACCGGACGGACTTCGCGAAAGCCTTGCGCAGCACCGCCCGAAGTCCTCGCGCGCGGGCGTGGACCACCGCGCCGCCCACTTCGTTGGCTGTGCTTGACTTCAGGGCATGATCTCGGAGAGCCGTTGCCCGGTGGAGGACGGCGAGCTCCTCGTCCGCCGCGGCGGCGAGGGCCCGGCACTGCTGCTGATCGCGGGCGGCACCGGGTCGGGTGATTCCTACCGCGCGCTGGCGAAGCAGCTGTACGCGGACTACACCGTCATCACCTACGACCGGCGCGGCCACTTCGGCAGCACCGACACCACCACGGGCCCGGTCCCGGTGTCGCGCCAGGCCGACGACGCGCGGGCGGTGCTGGACCACGCGACCGACGCCCCGGCGCTGGTGTTCGGGACGAGCGCGGGCGCGCTGATCGGCCTCGACCTGGTGGCCCGCCACGGCGACCGGGTGACGACGCTGGTCGCGCACGAACCCCCGGCGGTGCACCTGATGCCGGACGCGGGCGGCTGGCTCGAAGCGGCCGCGGAGCAGGTCCGGCTGGCCCGTTCGGGCGAGCTGCTGACCGCCGTGACGCGCTTCGCCGACGCGATCGCGGGCGCGGCGCTGCCCGATCTGCCGAACCTGCGCCTCCCGCACGAGGCCGACTGGATCCGGCTCTTCGACCGCGAGCTGACGGAGTTCTTCGACTACCTGCCGGACCTGCGCGCCCTGCGCAAGGCGAGCACGGAGATCGTCCCGGTGGCGGGCGAAGGCAGCCGCGGGCGCTACCACTACCAGCCGGCGAAGATCCTGGCGCTGGAGCTGGGGTTGCCGTTCACGGAGATGCCGGGCGCCCACCTGGCACCGCAGCGGAACCCGGCGAAGTTCGCGGCGGCGTTGAAGGATCTGCTGAGCCCGGACGCCTGAGCAGGAGGCACCCGTCGGCGGTGTCCGCGTCCGGGTACTTCTCTTACGCTGTACCGCGCACGGACCGCGTGAGCCACCCGGGGAGCGGGGAGTCGCATGGCGCAGGCCATCCAGCTGCACCTCAACCAGGCGCTGATGCGGATCCCGCGCCGGGCCGAAAGCGCCGACCGCTCGACACTGGCCGCCACCTACGTCGCCGCCGGGTCCTTCTCCGCCATGATCAACTCGGCGGACCACCAGATCCTCTTCGGCCGCCGCGGCACCGGCAAGACCCACGGGCTGCTGCACCTCCACGACCTCGTCGAGCAGACCGGGGACGTCGCGATCTACCTCGACCTGCGCACCATCGGGTCGACCGGGGGCCTGTACGCCAACGAAGCACTGAGCCCCGCCCAGCGCGGCACGCAACTGCTGGTCGACACCCTCGAGGCGATCCACGACCAGCTCCTCGCACTGGCCGTGGACGGGCAGGTGACCGACCACGACGGCTTCCTGCGGGGGCTCGAGGCTTGGGTCGCCGCGGCGACCGAGGTGGAGGTCGTCGGCGCGACGGAGGAGGAGCAGACCCGCAGCGACGCCGACGAGCGGGCCGGCGGCCTCGGCGCGTCGCTCGGGCGGCGGAGCGGACTCCACGCTCACCTGCACCACCAGGCATCCACGACCGCGTCGAGCCGGCAGAAGCGCATCGGTGTCGAGCAGCACCGGGTCATGTTCGGCCCGCTGAGCCGGGCGATCCAGGCCGTGGCCGACGGGCTCCGGCCGGCGAGGTTGTGGCTGTTGCTGGACGAATGGAGTGCCGTCCCGCTCGACCTGCAACCGTTCCTCGCGGATCTGCTGCGCCGGAGCGTCCTGCCGGTCCGGGGTGTCACGGTGAAGATCGCGGCCATCGAACACCGCGCCCGGTTCCTCGTTCCCCTCCACGGTGACTACCTCGGGATCGAGGTGGGCTCGGATGCCGCGTCGACGGTGAGCCTCGACGACGCCCTCGTGTTCGACCAGTCGCGCGAGCGGGCCCAGGCGTTCTTCCTCCAGTTGTTCCACAACCACGTCCGGCCGATCCTGGAGACGATGGTGCGGACGGAAGCGCCCGGGATCGACGAGTTCGCGAAGAACGCCTTCCAGGAGGGCGCGTTCCCCGAGCTGGTCCGCGCGGCCGAGGGCGTCCCCCGCGACGCGATCAACATCGCCGCGCTCGCCGCGCAGCACGCGCACGCCGACCGGATCGGCCGTGCCCACGTGCGACGGGCCGCCCGGGACTGGTACCTGCGGGACAAGAAGATCGCGGTCAGCAGGTACCCGGACGCCGAGCGGCTGCTGGCCCGCCTGGTGGACGAGGTGGTCGGCCGGCGCCGGTCCCGCACCTTCCTCCTGCCCGCGGCCGACCGCCCGGACACGATCGACGCGTTGTGCGACGCGCGCCTGCTCCACGTCCTCCGCCGGGGCGTGGTCGACCCCCGGCATCCCGGGCGCCTGTACGACGGCTTCGCCATCGACTACGGCTGTTACGTGGCGCTGCTGAAGGAAGGCACCAAGGGCGTCCCCGCCGACGTCTTCCAGTTCGACAAGGCCGTCGTCGACCTCACCCGGCTGAGCGGCTAGACGACCCGGATCCCGTCCTTCCAGACCTCCCGGATGTTCGACGCCAGCGCCGGGAAGTCATAAGGATCCCCCGCCACCACGACAAGATCGGCCCGCAGCCCCGGCTCGATCCGCCCCAGCTCGCCGTCGAGCCCCATCAGCCGGGCCGCCGACGACGTCGTCGCCTCCAGGACGTCCGCCTGGGTCATCCCGCACGCCGCCATCAGGGTCAGCTCCTCGAGGTTCGTGCCGTGCGGCCCGACCCCGCTGTCGGTCCCCATCGCGATCCGGACCCCGGCCGCGTACGCGCGGCGGACCGAATCCCGGTGCGCCTCCACCACTTCGCGCGCCTTCGCCACCACCGCCGACGGCAGGTCCACGCCCGCGTCCGCCGCGCGGACCACGTTGACCGGCGCGATCAGCGTCGGGACCAGCCACGTCCCGTGGCCCAGCATCAGCTCGATCGCCTCGTCGTCGAGGTAGATGCCGTGCTCGATCGACCGGACACCCGCCCGGACCGCGTTCTTGATGCCCGCCGAGCCCTGCGCGTGCGCCATCACCGGACGGCCCTGCGCGGACGCCTCGGCGACCAGGACCTCCAGCTCCTCCGGGGTGTACTGCGAGTGCCGCGGGTCGTCGCGCGGGGAGAGCACGCCGCCGGTCGTGCACACCTTCAGCACGTCCGCGCCCGCGCGCAGCAGCGTCCGGGCGACGCGGCGCATCTCGTCGGGGCCGTCGGCCGTCGCGTCCGGGCGGCCCGGATGCGGCACCAGCAGCGGCACGCAGATGCCCGACGGGTTCCAGCTGTCGCCGTGCCCGCCGGTCTGGCTGATCAGCCCGATCGAGATCTGCAGCCGCGGCCCCGGGATCAGCCCGTCGTCCACCGCCTGCTTGATGCCGAGGTCCGCGCCCGACGCGTCGCGCACCGTCGTGATGCCCAGCCCGAGCGTCGCCCAGAGGTTCCGCGCCGCTTCGTAGAACTGGTAGGAGAACGGCTTCTGCACCCGCGAGAGGAGCCCGATCTCCGACACCGTGACGTGCACGTGGCAGTCGAAGAGCCCGGGCAGCAGCACCGCGCCGGAGCAGTCGACGCCCTCGTCGCCGTCGAGGTCCGTGCCGACGTCGACGATCCGGCCGTGCTCGACGACGACGTCCGCCTCCGCCGGCTCCGCGCCGGTGCCGTCGAACACCGAACCGCCCGTGAACACCGTGCGCGTCACGCCGCCTCCTTGGCAGAAGCCGAAACCACGAACCGTTCCACCACGACGGCCAGGCCGAGGACGACGACGTTGACCGCCAGCCCGACCAGGCCCACGTTGACCGTGCCGACCAGGTGGGTGTCCACAAAGGTCAGCCAGATGACCACGAGCTCGCCGGCGATCAGCCCGGCGAACACCGGGCCCTTGCCGACGGGTACCCGCCGCAGGAAGCCCAGCAGGTTGGCCGGGGCCAGCTGGACCGACCCCGAATAGGTGAGCAGGAGGAGGTTGGCCAGCAGGTCCGGCCGGAAGATGCCGAGCACGAGGGCAAGGGTACTCGCGAGCACAACCGTGCCGTGGTTGATCCAGAACTGCTTGCGGCCACTGCGGACGCGGACTATGTTGCGCGCCACCAGCGACGAGATGCCGATCAGGATCCCGGCCGCCGGGACCATCGCGGTGGCCGTCGCGGCGACCACGACGATCCCCGTCACCCAGCCGGGCAAAGCATCCTTCGACAGCGTCAGCAATACGCCGTTCGGGTCACTCCCCTTCGGCACCACGACGATCGCCGCGAACCCGATCACCATCGGCAGCAGCAAGCACAGCTCGTACACCGGCATCCAGGTGTAGTTGCGCCGCAGCACCTTCGGGTCGCGCGCGGACATCAGCGCCGGCCACGAGTGCGGCAGCGTCATCAGCCCGACGCCGATCGCGCTGACCAGCATGCTCGTCACGAACCAGACGTGATCGTTCGCTCCACTGTGGACGATCAGCTTCTCCGGGTGCAGCTGTTCGATCTTGTGGAACACCGCGGGGATCCCGCCCGCGAAGTGCGTCGGCACGGCGATGATGAGCACCACCAGCGCGACCAGCATGATGCCGTCCTTGAAGTAGGACGTCGCCGCGACGCCGCGCAGGCCGGCCCACAGCACGAACGCGACGATCAGCACGCTGCCGGCCACCATGCTGAGCGTGCCGGACGCGTTGTCGCCGGTGACCAGCCGGACGATCAGGCCGAGCCCGGTGATCTGCAGCTGCAGGTAGGGCAGCACGAAGATGACGCCGAGCACCGCGGACAGCGTGCCGAGTGTCCGGCTGGAGAACCGGTCCTCGAGGAAGTCGCCCTGCGTGAGGTAGCCGCGCTCCTTGCCCAGCGTCCAGAGGCGTTTCGCGAGGAAGAACAGCACGACGTAGGCGATCGGCACGTACGGCAGCGCGTACATCGCCGCGACGCCGCCGGAGAACGCGAGGCCGGCCATGCCGAGGAAGGTGAAGGTGGTGAACACCTCGCCCGCCTGCAGGAACCACATCGTCAGCGCGCCGAAGCGGCGGCCGCCGACGGTCCATTCGGCGAGGTCGGCCACGGGCTTGCGACGGCCGACGAAGCCGAGGACACCGATCAGGACGATGCCGGCGAGGGTGAAGGTGAGGATCACTGCTCCTCCTCCCGTCCGCGCATCAGGCGTTCGGACAGCAGCAGCGCCGGGGTGAACATGAGGCACCAGAACGCGCCCCAGACGATCATCCGCGGCAGCCCGAGCCACAGCCCGGTGGTGTTGACGAACGGCAGGAACGGCATCAGGACCAGCGCGAGCACGGGCAGCAGCGGAGGCCAGTGGTAGCTGCGCACGGCGTCACCCGGCCAGGAGCCCGAGGCGGCGGACGGCGAGCTCGGCCAGCAGCGCGGCGCCGTCGCCGAGCACGCTGTCGTCGAAGCGGGCCCGCGGCGAATGGTTGTCCGCCGCGGTGTCCGGGTCCGTCGGGCACGCGCCGAGGAACAGGTACGCGCCGGGGACGCGCTCGAGCACGCGGGAGAAGTCCTCCGAGCCGGTGATCGGGTCGGCCATCTCGGTGAACCGCTCCTCCCCGAAGACGTCACGGATCGTGGCGGCGACGAAGTCGTACGCGGCGGCGTCGTTGACCGTCGCCGGGTACTCCGGCTCGTAGGTGACGTCGATGTCGAGGCCGTGCGCCTGCGCGATGCCCTGGCAGACCTGCACCGCGCGCTCCCCCACCCGCGCCGCGACCTCGGGCGAGAACGACCGCAGCGTCGCTTCGAACACCGCGTCGTCCGGGATGATGTTGCGCCGGGTGCCCGCGTGGAACGAGCCGACGGTGACCACGACCGGGTCGAAGACGTCGAAGGTGCGCGTCACCATCGTCTGCAGGGCGGTCACCATCTCGCAGGCCGCCGGGATCGGGTCGCGGGCGTCGTGCGGGGACGAGCCGTGGCCGCCTTCGCCGCGCACCCGGACTTCGAGGGCGCCCGAGGCCGCCATGAGCGTGCCGGGCCGGGCGGTGAACTGGCCCTTCGCGTAGCTGGCGGCCGAGACGTGCAGGCCGTAGGCGGCGTCGACGTGCTTGCCCGACGCCGTCAGGACGCCTTCTTCGATCATGCGGCCGGCGCCGTCCCAGCCTTCTTCGCCGGGTTGGAACATGAAGACGACGTCGCCGGGCAGGTCGTCCTTGCGGGCGGCGAGCAGGCGGGCCGCGCCGACCAGGCCCGCGGTGTGCAGGTCGTGGCCGCAGGCGTGCATGGCGCCGTCGAGGGTCGAGCTGAACTCCTCGCCGCTGGCTTCGGTGACCGGGAGCGCGTCCATGTCGCCGCGCAGGAGGACGGTTCCGCCGGGTTTGCCGCCGCGGAGGACTCCCGTGATCGACGAGAGGTTCTTGCCGCGGCTCACTTCGAGGGGCAGGCCGTCGAGGGCCGCGAGGACCCGCTCCTGGGTGCGCGGCAGGTGCAGGCCGATCTCGGGGATGCGGTGCAGGTCGCGGCGGAGGGCGACCAGGTCGTCGAGCAGGGCGGCGGCGTCCGAGCGCAGGGTCATCCGGAGATCATGCAAGTGTCGAGCACAATGGGCCGGGAAAAACACCGAAACCACCGCTGCGAGAGCCGATGAGCGAAGAATCCGCCATGTTGACCGAGCAGGACCTCAAACTGGTCGACGCGCTGCAGGCGGCGCCGCGGGCGTCGTGGTCGACGCTGGGCCGCGCGCTGGGCCTGGGCGCGGTGACCGCCGCCCGGCACTGGGACGCGCTGGTCGAGCGCGGGGACGCGTGGCTCACGGCGTACATCGGCGGGGAGCTGACCGCGCAGCTGGCGCTGGCCTTCGTCGAGATCGACTGTGCGCCCGGGGCCGCGGTGCGGGTCGCCGCGGCGCTGGCTTCGGACGTCCACGTGGTGACCGTCGAGTACGTGGCCGGGCCGTGCGACCTGCTCGCCCACGTCGTCGCGCCGACCTTGCGGGAGCTGGGCGCGCACGTGCTGGACCGGGTGGCGACGGTGCCGGGGGTGCTGCGCGTGCGGACGGTCCTGTCGCCGCGGATGTTCACCGAGGGCAGCCGGTGGCGGGTCCGGGCGATTTCGCCGGGACAGCGCGAAGCCCTCTCGCCGAAGCCGGCGAAGAACCGCGCGCCGCTGCGGTTCGACGACGCGGACCGGGCGCTGATCCTCGCCCTCGGGGTCGACGCCCGTGCGTCGGCGGCGGCGCTGGCGAACGAACTCGGAGTCGGCGCGACGACCGTCCGGCGCCGGCTGGACGCCCTGCTCGGCCGGGGCGCGATCCGCGTCCGGTGCGAGATCGCGCGGTCGATGTCACCCGCGCCGGTGACGGTGACGCTCTGGCTGCGGGTGCCGCCGGACAAGCTGGAGACGACCGCGCGGTCACTGGCGATGCTGCCGGAGGTGCGCATGTGTGCGGCGCTGGCCGGGGCGGCGAACCTGATGCTGGTGGTGTGGCTGCCTTCGCAGCACGACACGGTGGCGCTGGAAGCGGTGCTGGCCGCGAAGCTGCCGTGGCTGGAGATCACCGGCCGGGCGGTGACGCTGCGGAGCGTCAAGCTGATGGGCCGCCTGCTCGACGCGGCCGGGCGCGGGATCGGGCGCGTGCCGCTGGACTTCTGGGCCGCGGTCCCCGTGCCGGAGCACGGGGACCGCAGCGAGGGCCGGTCCGGGGGATGAGGGGGGTGAGGTGGAGGGAAGCATCCACCGGACCGGGGTCTTCGGGGGTGGGGATTCCAGCCGGGTGACCGAGGGACGGCCGGCGGGCCGGGAAGCCTGGGCGGATCTCGCGTGATCGGAGCCGTGACTCGCGTGACTGGAGACGGATCTCGCGTGACCGGGGCCGAGCTCGAGTGATCGGGGGCGGGACTCGTGTGTCTGGAGGCGGAACTCGCGTGATCGAGGGCCGAACTCGCGTGGCTGGAGACTCAAGCTCTCGTGTTCTGTGGTGGAACTCGCGTACCTGGAGAGTCGGCTCGCGTTTCTGGATGGTCGGCTCGCGTACCTGGACGGTCGGTTCGCCTGACTCTGGCCGGGATCTCGTGTGTCCGGAGCCGGAACCCGCGTGATCGAGGTCGTGATTCGCGTGACTGGGGGCGGATCTCGTGTGACTGGAAGGGGATCTCGCGTGACTGGAGGGGTATCTCGTGTGATTGGGAGGGCATCTCGCGTGATTGGAGGGGCATCACGTGTGATTGGGGAGTCGACACTGGGTGGAGGAGTTCCGGCTCGGTGGACTCGGGGGGTGAGGTGGAGGGAAGAACGTCCACCGGCCGGAACTCGCGGGGCGGGAAAGGCGCCCGCCTGTTTCCTCCTTCGCTGACCCGGCTGCGCCGGATCGGTGTGGGGTGAGGAATCCCGGCCCGGGGGGACAATGGGGGGGTGAGGTGGAGGGAAGCGTCCACCCGGGCCGGGGCTCGGGGCGCGGGACGGGGGTCCCGCGGTACTTCGGGTGGTGCTACCGGCCCGGCGGACTGGGGGGGGTGAGGTGGAGGGAAGTGTCCGCCGGGCCGGGGTTCGTGGGGCGGGTCAGTACCCGCCGGTGGAGGCCGTCGCGATGGCGGCGTCGGGCCGGCGCGCCGGGTCGACCCGGCAGCCGTTGGGTTCCATGGCGTACCAGGTGTCCCCCACGCCGTGGCCGCTCGCCTCGCCGGGCGCGCCGTCCTTCGCGTAGGTGTAGACGGGCCAGCCGCCCACCGTCACCTGCTTGCTCCCGTCGGCGCGGGTGATCTGCCCGACGAGGCCGGTGTCGATGTCTTCGGCGACGGTGCTCCGCCCGTTGACGAGCAGTGGTGGCCACGTTCGCGCGCACGCACCGTCGCAAGTGGACTTCCCGGAACCTCTGCCGTCCCGGGTGAACAGGTAGAGCGTGCGGCCGGCCTGGTCGGTCAGGACCGGGCCGAGGCCGCCGATGTCGGTGGTGCCGAGGGTGGTCGGTTCGGCGGACGCGCTCGCGGCGGCCGCTGCCTTCTCCCCCTCCGGCGTGATCGCCGCCCAGTCCGCGCTGACGTTCTGGCCGAGCGCGATCCCGGAGCCGGTGTCCTTGGCGTAGCGGTAGACCGGCCAGCCGCCGACGGTCACCTGCTTGCGGCCGTCGGGCCGGGTGACCAGGCTGACGAGCTGGGCGTCCACCCCGGCGGCCAGTGCCGGGGAGTCGGAGACCAGTGGCGGCCACATTTCCGCACAGGCGTCCACGCAAGCGACCTTCGGCGGCTTGGCGGTGTCCTTGGCGTAGCGGTAGAGCGTGTGGCCTTCGGCGTCGGTGAGCACCGCGCCGAGACCCTCCACAGTGGACGTGACCAGCTGGGCCTGGCCGGCCCCGGGACTCGTCTGAACCGTGCTCGCCGAGAGCTGCTGCGCGCCGAGCGACACCTGCCGGCCGGTCGTGGCGTACGGGTTGGTCCCGCAGGCCGCGACCAGCGCGACACCGGCGACGGCGGACAAAGCAGCGGCACCCGGACGAGCACGGTTCATCGGAAGTTCTCCCTCCTGGCGTGGAGTGACTGGTGCGGAAGGGTTATTCCGCGCAGGCCTTGCCGGAGTTGATGCAGTTGACCAGGCGACCCATGATCTTCTTGCTCATCACGTTCGCGAAGTCGTCGTGGTCGGACCGCGGGTTGTGCTTCTCCTGGGCGAATGCGTCCACTTTGTACTGGCCCTTCTGCTGGACGTCCTGCGGGACGTCGTAGACCAGGGTCACCTGCAGCTGGGGCACGTTCTTGAAGCCCTGCGGGCACTTGCCCTGCTGGTTCGCGAACACGATGTGCGTGCGGTGGTTCGCGCTGTCGGTGTTCTTGCCGTCCCAGCAGTTCGGGAAGGCGTGGATGCGCTCGACCTTGCTGCCCGCGGGGCAGATCGGGTAGAGGTCGGTCAGCCGGTCCTCGAACCCGGTGCAGGTCCAGCTGGGCCGGGCGTTGGCCGGGCCGTTGGTGCTCTGCTTGGCGTCACCGTAGAGGACGCGGAGGCCGAGCGGCATCGCGACGACGTTCTGGGCGCCACCACCGATGAACTTCAGCGTCGCGGACTCCGGCTCGACGATCTCGCCGTCGTTGTCGCCGACCTCTTCGTTCGCGCCTTCGGGCCCGCCGAGCTCTTCGGCCGGCGGTGCGGCGGCCGAGCTGCTCTGGTTGCCGTTCTGGCCGCCGTTGTTCTGGCCACCGTTCTGGCCACCGTTGTTCTTCCCGCCGTTCTGGCCGCCACGACGGCGGTCCTGGGCCTGCTGCTGGTCCTGCTGGCCCTGGTCGCCCTGCTGCTGGGCGCTCTGGTCACCGTTGCGGGTCGCGCCGCCACCGGTGTTCCGGCGCTTCTGCTGCTGCCCGTTCTGGTCCTGGGCGTTCTGATCCTGAGCGTTCGGGTCCTGAGCGTTCGGGTCCTGCTGGTCCTGCGCACCCTGGTCCTGGGCGTTCTGGTCCTGCGCCGCCTGGTCCTGACCCTGGCCGGCGGCGTCCGCGGCCTGGGCGTCCTTGGCGCTCTGGTCCTGCTGGACGTCGCCGGTCTTGCCCTGCTGGTTCTGCTGGGCCTTCTGGTTCTCGCTCTCGTTGGCCGCGTCGTCTTCGCGGTCGATGCGGATCACGGGCCAGAAGTAGGCCGACTGGTCACCGTTCTTGCAGGTGGTGTCGCCGGCGAGCAGGCTCTTGAGGCTCGAGTCGGCGTCGGTGGTCACGTTGCCGACGTAGTCGTGCAGGTGCTGCGCGCCGTTCTTGATCCCGGGCTGCGCAATGAAGTTGTCCGGGTTGTGGTGCGCGCCGTCCGCGTTCGTTCCACAATCGACGGTGAAGGATCCTTGTGCACCCTTCTTCTGCAAGGCCGCGTTGACGTTGTTGCCGGCGGGAACCTTGTTGATGTCGATGAAGAACGACGGGTCGGCGGGGTCCGCGCTCGCTTCGCCCGTGCGGCCCGCGGTGACCGCGACGGCGAGTCCGCCGACGGCGATAGCCAGGCCGATCGCGCCCATGGCGATCTTGGTACGGCGGGCGACGCGATGCTTGCCCGTCACGGGGGACCGAGAATTCCGGGCCATAGACTAGTTCACCTCGTTCGTTATTCCGGGCACGCCGAATAGCGCGGCGGCCCGGGCAAGAACTACCGTTGGTTGAGGTCGAGATCGCACGGAACCCGCGGGGAGCTCTGGTTCCGGCTGTCGGGATGCATCGGGGGATGCATTGGGGGATACGGACGTGAGCGCGCTGAGGTTCAAAAGCGACCAGCCCGTTATCTGTTCGTTATCAAGTCGAACGCAACCGGACGCCATTTACCCAGGTCATAGCGGTTCGAGCGAAAAAA
Source organism: Amycolatopsis ponsaeliensis (assembly GCF_030182635.1). NCBI lineage: Bacteria > Bacillati > Actinomycetota > Actinomycetes > Pseudonocardiales > Pseudonocardiaceae > Amycolatopsis > Amycolatopsis ponsaeliensis. Next base: position 394,734 of record NZ_JAPZLD010000003.1, on the reverse strand, counting down.
CGAAGTGTCGGTCATGTCTTGAACCACGGCTCGTTGACGTCCGTGGTTCACGACGACGGCACACGAAATACCCGGCAAAAGCCGGGATCCGGGGAAGGAAAGGGTCAGCGCTGCACGACGACGAGCACCGTGCCGTCGTCGCCGCGGACCTCGAAGCGGGCGATCTGGTCCATCGCCAGCGAAATGGAACCCTGCAGCCGCAACGGCTCCGGTGAGCCGGGGATGCCGAAACCCTTGGGTGGCACCGACCAGCCGGACACGACGCGGGCGTCGCCCGTCGTGGAGATGGCGAACAGCTGGCACTTCAACGGTCCGACGATGCCGCGCAGCTCGAGATCGACACGGCTGCCCCACTCCACCGGGGACACGGTCACCACCGCGCTCACCGCGGAGCCGCCACTGCCACTGCCCCGGCCGAAGGTCTGCCCGCCGCCGGGCTGGGCCGGCGCGCCGGTGGACGGTGGCGGGACACTCGTCGCCAGGACGCTCGTCGCCGGCGGTGCCTGCTTGGTGCTCGGCGCCGAGAGCGACGCGGGCGGGACGGCGTCGGCCGGCCGGACGGCGAGGGTCACCAGCGGGCCGGCCACGACGAGCGCGGCGGCCGCGGCGCCGGCGATGATGCCGAGCCGCTTGCGGCGGCGGCGCTTCACCGAGGCCTCTTCCATCAGGCCGCGCAGCACGCGGGGCCCGGGCGCCAGGGTGCGCGGGCTGGGCGCCGGCATCGGCGGCTCCGGCCAGCTGCGCTTCACGAGGTCGAGGACGTCCGGCAGCTGGTAGAGCTCGATCAGGTCGAGCTGGCAGTGCGGGCAGTTCATGAGGTGGGCTTCGAACTGGGTGCTCTCGGCCTCGCTGAGGACGCCGAGCACGTACGCGGCGACGTCGGTGTGTGCGGACCCGGCCACCCTCAGTTCACCCCCGCTCACGCAAGGCCCGGCGCAGCGCGCGGACGGCGTGGTGGATGCGGGACTTGATGGTGCCCGGGGGCACGCCGAGGGTCGCCGCCACCTCGTTCACGGTGCGATCGCGCAGGTAGGTCTGCTGGATCGCCTCCCGCTGCTCGGGCGAAAGGCCCTGCAGCGCCTCGTAAACGATCATCGCGGCGAGCGTCCGGTCCGACTCGTCGGACACGGCGATCGCGTCGGATTCGATCTCCTCGATCTCCTGGGGGCGGACGCTCCGGCTGCGCCAGCCGTCGATGACGATCCGGCGGGCGACCGTGAACAGCCACGCGCGCAGCATCTCCGGCTGGCGGTCGAGCTTGTCCGCGTTCCGCCACGCCTTGATCAGGGTCTCCTGCACGACGTCTTCGGCCCACTGCCGGTCGTGGCCGGTCAGCCGCAGCGCGAACGCCATGAGGGACCCGCCGAACTCCTGGTAGAGCGCCTTCGCCAGATCGTCATGGGCGTCGCTGGGCTCAACAGCGACTTCCTGATCTTCGACGGATCTCAGCGCTCGAGTGTGCCGTCCCACGCGGGACATCCTGGTGGGCCGGACGGCGTACGTCTAGTACCAAATGCCGCAACGCAGGGGGCAAAACTTTTTTGAACCGTTTCCCGACCGTGTCCGTATCCCCTACCGAAGACCCCCGACAACGCGTTGTCCCCCGCAACGCTCCGCATCCACTCCGGACTGATTGTCCACTGTGGATCTTTCGCGCGCATTTTCGCCTCACCCCAGGCTACTGCGCGTAGTCATGCCCACGGAGGAGCAGTGATACGCATTCCCCGAACGGTGGTCCCCGCCGCCGTGTGCCTCACCGCACTCGCCCTGCTCACCGCCTGTACCGCCGGCGCGGCCACCACCTCCGCAGGTGGTTACGGCGCCGGGATGCAGCAGATGCCCGGTATGCAGGCCCCGATGACCCTCGCGATGCCGCAACCCATCACCGCGAACCCCAACGACCCGATGAAAAGCCAGCTCAGGGGCGCGAAGACCTTCGATCTCGGCCTCATGCTCGTCGACGGCACCGGTTACACGATCTACCGCTACGACCGCGACTCGACCAACCCGTCCCGGTCGAACTGCAACGACGCGTGCGCGGCGAAGTGGATCCCGGTCAAGACGGGCGGCCCCGCGCCGATCGACGTCGACCAGTCGCTGATCGGGCAGATCACCCGTGACGACGGCACGCAGCAAGCCACCCTCGCCGGCTGGCCGCTGTACCACTTCGTCGGCGACAGCGAACCGGCCGACACGTCCGGCCAGGGCGCCGACCAGGCCTGGTACCCGATCGCGCCGGACGGCAAGAAGATCACGCTGACCCAGGACCAGTGGAGGGAAAATGCTTTCGGCCTCTGAGCTCGCCGGGCCGGAGCTCATCCCTCCGTCCCCGCTCGAGCGTTCCCGCCCGCTGGTCCGGATCCTGTTCGTGCTGGTCGCGGTGCTGACGCTGCTCGCGTCGGTGTCCCCGGCCTCGATCGCCCAGACGAACGCCGTCTCGCCCGAAGACGCGGTGCTGCTGACCAAGGTCCGCCAGGCCGGTCTGTGGGAGATGCCCTCGGGCATGATGGCCATGCAGAAGGGCAGCCCGAAGGTCCAGGCCGTCGGGTTCGCGATCATGATGGACCACGGCCGCCTCGACGTCGCGACCCGCGCGCTGTCGCAGAAGCTCAACTCGCCGGTGCCCGACCAGCCCTCGGACGAGCAACGCGGCTGGCTCCTCGAAGAGATGAACGCGCCCCCCGGGCCGTCGTTCGACAGCGTCTTCGCCAACCGCCTGCGCGCGGCGCACGGCCAGGTGTTCGCCATCCTCGCGCAGCTGCGCGCCGGCACCCGCAACGACGACGTGCGGGCGTTCGCGACCGTCGGCAACCAGGCCGTCATGCGGCACATGACGATGCTCGAGAGCACCGGCATGGTCGACTACACCGCGCTCCCCGCGCCTGCCGTCTCCACCACGGCCGCGCCGGTCGGGCAGCCGCTCGGCCTCGACTCGTCCCAGATCGCCGTGGTGGCGGCGCTGTTCCTCCTGGTCGGTGGCGGCCTCTTCTACGTGCTGCGCCAGATCAAGGGCAACCGCAGCCGCGCCCGGGCCACGCGCCGGCCGGCCGCCGTCAGAACCGGGGGTAGCCATGGTTGAGACCTGGCACGACGCGACGATCTTCCTCACCCAGCAGTTCCAGCCGAAGACCGACCCGGCGGCCCGCGGCCTCGCGGCGTTCGCCGCACGGGCGTCCTACGCGGCGATGATGCTGACGCTCACCTGGGGTGTGCTCACCGCCACCGGCTGGGTGCGCTCGGTCACCGGCCGCAAGGCGCTGCGCAGCTCCCACATGGTGCTGGCCACCGGCACGCTGATCTTCGGTGGCATCCACGCGCTGGGCTTCTTCTACCTCACGGTCCAGCCGTACAGCCTGCAGTACCTCTTCCTCCCCTTCCTGTCGGGCCAGGAGACCCGGCACAGCATCGGCATCGTCGGCTTCGAGGTCATGCTCGCCATCGCGCTCACCGCGGGCCTGCAGCGGTTCACCTCCTACCGCCGCTGGCTGTGGCTGCACCGCTGCGCGTACCCGGCGGTCGCGCTGACCGCGCTGCACGCGTGGTTCGGCTCGATCGCCAACGGCCACCTCGCGGTCGTCTGGCTGGGCGGCATCACGCTGCTCATCCCGGCCGCCACGGTGTCGCTGCTGCGGTTCATGCCCGCGCGGACCCTCGAACGCATCGGACTCGTGGAAGAGCAGGTGGCCTGACATGCCCCTCCGTTTGCCCGGTAGCGGGCCCCGGATCAGCGTCGACAACGACCGGTGCGAGCTCTACGGCATCTGCGCCATGGAGGCGCCGGACGTGTTCGACCTCGGCCAGGACGGCCGCCTGCGCTTCCACACGCGGCTGCTGGACGAAACCACCATGGAACAGGCGAAGATGGCGGCCCGCTGCTGCCCGATGCAGGCGGTCGTCATGAGAGGGGACCTCGATGGCTGACGGCGACCGGATCATCATCGTCGGTGCGGGCGTCGCCGGACTGCGTGCCGCGGAACGCCTGCGGGAACAGAACTTCGACGGCGAGATCGTCCTGATCGGCGACGAGGCCAGGCGCCCCTACCACCGGCCGATGGTCTCGAAGGCATTGGTGATGGGGACCGAACGGCCCAGCGACGTGGGCCTTTCGCACTACCTGCCCGACCTCGACGTGCACTGGCGCCTCGGCGCGCGGGTCACGCACCTGGACACCACCGAGCGGGTCGTGCACCTGCCCGGCGGCGAATCCCTCTGGTACGACGGCCTGATCGCCGCGACCGGCGTCTACCCGCGGCACCTGCCCGGGTCGCCGCGGCACGACCCGCGCGTGCGGATCCTGCGCACGGTCGAGGACTCGATGGCGGTGCGGCGCTGCCTCAACGCCAGCAAGAAGCCGGCCGTCGTGATCGGCGCCGGCCTGATCGGCAACGAGTTCGCCGCGAGCATGCGGCACATCGGCCGCGACGTCACCCTGGTCGGCCACGCGAAGGCGCCGCTGCACCGCTTCGGCGACCGCGTCTCGAGCGGCGTCATCGAGGCGCACCACGAGCACCGGGCGAAACTCGCGATGAAGAGCGAGGTCCGGCACTGGATCAGCACGAAGGACACCGTCGGGCTGCACCTGACGAACAACCAGCTGCTGGTCGCCAGCGTCGTCGTGCTCGCCATCGGCAGCGTCCCGTCGGTCGACTGGATGCGCGGCTCCGGCCTCGACATCAGCGACGGCGTGCTCTGCGACTCGAAGCTGTTCGCCGAGGGCGCGTCCGACGTCGTCATCGCCGGGGACATCGCGCGCTGGCCGAACCTGCGCTTCGACGAGACCCCGCGGCGGATCGAGCACTGGATCAACGCCGTCGAGTCGGCCCGGCACGCGGCGGACAACCTGCTGATGGGCCAGTCCAGCGCGAAGCCGTTCACCCCGCTCCCCCGGGCCTGGTCGACGCTGTACGACACGCGGCTGCAGATGTGCGGGATGCCCGGCCTGGCCGAGGACACCGTGACCTTGGCGGACGGCATCACCGGCTTCATCCGCGACGGCAGGCTCGTCGGCATCTCCTCGTGGGACAAGCCGCGGGCGATGCTCGACTGGATGGCCGAGCTCGACCGCCGGCTGCCCGCACCCGACTTCGTGCCGGAGCCGGAGCCCGCTCCCGCCCCCGAGGTGGCGGAGGTCCCGACGGTCGAACCGGCCGTCGCGGCGCTGGCGGCCGAGGTGCCGACGGAGTTCGAAAGCGGCTTCGACCAGCAGGCCTTCGAGCGCGAGTTCGAGAGCGAGTTCGCCAACAACATCCCCACGACGGCGTTCCCCGCGCTGGCGGCCCCGCCGACCACGGCGTTCGCCGCCCAGCCCGGTGGCGCGGCGCCGCCGACGATGGCCATTCCGATGGGGAGGTAGAAGAAGCCGGGACGTGGCTGCGCGCGGCGGCCATCGTCCCTTCGCCGGTCACCACATCCCCTCCGCGGCTGGGCGGTGTGGTGACCGGCCCCCAACGTCCCCCTGCCCGCCTCGCGCCTGTGATGGAACGAGCGCCCGGCGGGCCAGGAGAGGGCCACCCCGAGGGAACCCGACGCCCCCGGGGTGGCCTTCTTCCGGCGCACCGGGCGGGGGCCCGGGGTCGAGCGTCACGGCGGCGTCACTGCCGCCGCGGCGTGCACGTCCGTGACGGCCTTTCCGGGGGAAGGGTATGCCGCCGGAAAGGCCGTCACGGTCGAAAGTCGGGTCGGGGTTGCACCGGTGAAGGCCGTCTCGAGGGAAACGGGAGCCCTCGAGACGGCCTTCACCTCGTCCGGGCCCCTTGGGAGACCTTCGATTCGGCCACGACGAGCACCCCGAGCACGAGGACCGCGATCCCGACCACCCGCAGCCCGGCGTCCGCACCTTCGACGAAGGCCGTGACGACGTCGTGTGCGCGGCTCGTCTTGGCCAGCGCTTCGGCCACCGTGTGCGCGCCGCGGACGTCCGGAGGGAGCGCGGCGGCGAACTTCGCGGTCATGACCGTCCCGATCACGGCAACGCCGAGCGCGCTGCCGAACTCCCGGGTGGTGGCCTGCAGCCCGGTGCCGACGCCCGCCCGGTCCGGCGGCAGCGAGCCGGCGATGACGCCCGACAGCGTCGGCAGCGCCAATGTCACGCCGATCCCGGTCACCACCAGCCAGGCCGCGTAGCCCGCGTACGGCGTCTCCGCGTCGCTCGTGGACAGTCCGAGCAGGCCGCCGACGACGAACGCGAAGGCCAGCGCCACGGTCGTGTCGAGGCCGATCCGCCGGGCGAGCGGGCCGGCGTGGCGGCCGCCGAGGATGATCGGGACGGTCAGCGGGATGATCCCCAGCCCGGTGCCCAGCACGCCGAACCCCTTGGCGTACTGCAGGAACGACGCGTTGACGTAGAACAGCGCGAACATGCCGAAGAAGATCGTCGTCATCCCGAGGCAGGCGCTGCGCAGGCCCGCGATCCGGAACAGCCGCGGATCCAGCAGCGGGTGCTCGGCCCGGAGTTCGGCGAACGTCCACGCGGCGAACAGCACGGCGGCGCCGGCGAACCCGGTCACGACCACCGCGCTCCCCCAGCCCGCTTCCGGGCCCTGGACGATCCCGACGAGCAGGGCGACCGACGCGCCGACGAGCAGCACCGCGGACACGGGGTCGAGCCGGCGGTCGTGGCGCGACGACACCGGCGCGGTGCGCGCCACCAGGGCGGCGGTGCCGAGGGCGAGCGGTACGACGGCGGCGAACAGCCAGCGCCACGAGCCGGCGGTCAGGACCAGCCCGCCACCGACGTTGCCGAGGACGCCGCCGATGCCGGTCATCGACGCCCAGGTGGCGATGGTCGAGGCCTTCTTCTCCGGCGGCACGGCGTGCAGCAGGACGGCGAGCGAGTTGGGCAGCACCGCGGCGGCGCCGACCCCGGTGAGCGCCCGGCCGGCGAGCAGGAAGACGACGTCCGGGGCCACCGCCGACAGCAGCGCGCCGGCGGCGAACAGCCCGAGCCCGGCGAGCAGGACGCCCTTGCGGCCGAACCGGTCGCCCGCCGCCCCGCCCGGGATCACCAGGCAGGCGAACACGATGACGTAGGTGTCGACGATCCAGACCAGCGCGGACGCGGACGGGTGCAGGGCGCCCGCCGCGAGCATCGGGACGGCGAGGTTGACCGCCGCGACCATGCCGACGACGAGCACCACGCAGGCACACATGAGCGTGAGCAGGCCGGTTCGTTTCTCGAGGTGCATGAGCCCGACGGTAAGGACGGCGTCGCCTGTCGTGCCACGCAACTTCGGCAAGGTCTTCTTGCGTAGGATGCAACCATGGACCTGAACCTGCTGCGGGTGTTCGACGCGCTGTTGCGGGAAGGGAGCGTCACGGCCGCGGCCGAGCGCCTGAACCTGTCCATCCCGGCGACGAGCCGCGCGCTCGGCCGGCTGCGGCGGGCGATGAACGACCCGATCCTGGTCCGCGCGGGCCGTGGGATGGCCCCGACGCCGTTCGCGCTGCGCACCGCCCCGCGCGTGCGGTCGCTGCTGGAGGAGGCGTCGGCGCTGATCAGCACCGAGGTGGCGATCGCCGACCTCGAGCGCACGTTCACGATCCGCATCAACGACGGCGTGGCGGCGACCCTGGCCACGGCGGCGGCCGAAGCGACGGCCGCGGCCGCCCCCGGCGTCACGCTGCGCTTCGTCGCGGAGGGCACCGAGAGCGCCGAAGCGCTTCGCGACGGCTCGATCGACCTGGACATCGGCGTGGGCGAGCACGCGGCGCCGGACATCCACAGCACCGTGCTCTACCGCGAACGCCTGGTCGCGGCGGTGCGCGTGGACAGCCCGCTGGGCAAGCACCGCCGTCCGACGCTGGCGCAGCTGTGCCGTTACCCGCACGTGTCGGCGTCCCGGCGCGGCCGGGCGCGCGGGCCACTGGACGACGTCCTCGCCGCGGCGGGCCTGCAGCGGCGGGTGGCGGCGGTCGTGCCGACGTCCGCGGTGGCCGCGCTGGTGGTCTCGTCCAGCGACTACGTGGGGCTGCTCCCCCAGCGCCTGGCCGAGCAGCACGGTCCGGCACTGGGACTCCGCTGGTTCCCGGTCCCGGCCGAGCTGCCGGAGGTGGAGGTCCGCCTGTCCTGGCACGCGCGCCTGGACGCGGACCCGGCCCAGCGCTGGCTCCGCGACACGATCACCGCCGCCCTCCGCTGACCGTGTCCCCGCTTCCAGTGTCTTGAATGAGTCATTCAGGTCGTGGGAGGTCCTGAATGACTCATTCAAGACGTTTCGGGAGCCGCTGAAGCGTCCCTCGGGGACGGTCCGGTGTGGGACGATCGGTCCCGTGACCAGCACCGCCACGGCCCAGTACCTGCGCGACCTCGCGCTACTGCGCCGGGTCCGGGACCGGATCGACCGGGAGTACGCCCAGCCGCTCGACGTCGAGGCGCTCGCGCGGGGCGTCAACATGTCCGCCGGGCACCTCAGCCGGCAGTTCCGGAAGGCCTACGGAGAGTCACCGTACTCGTACCTCATGACGCGGCGGATCGAGCGGGCGATGGCCCTGCTGCGCAAGGGCGAGCTGAGCGTCACCGAGGTCTGCTTCACCGTCGGCTTCTCGTCGCTGGGCACCTTCAGCACCCGGTTCGCCGAGCTGGTGGGCGTGCCGCCGAGCGTCTACCGCGAGGAGCAGGCCGAGGCCACCGTCGGGATGCCGCCGTGCGTGGCCAAGCAGGTCACCAGACCGATCAGGAATCGAGAAGCGCGACCGCAGGCGCACACATAATGTGACCGCCATGGACGTCACCATTCACGCGAGCTTCCTCCCCCACACCGACGCGGAGGCATCCCTCGCCTTCTACCGCGACCTGCTCGGCTTCGAGGTCCGCCAGAACGTCAAGTACGGCGACCTGAACTGGATCACCGTCGGCCCGCCGAACCAGCCCGACACCGCGATCGTGCTGTCGCCGGCGTCCGCGACGCCGGGCCTGACCGACGACGAGCGCCGGATGATCGCCGAGATGATGGCCAAGGGCACCTACGCCTCGGTCAACCTGGCCACCAAGGACCTCGACGCCCTCTTCGCGAAGCTCGAAGCGGGCAACGCCGAGGTCGTCCAGGAGCCGGTCGACCAGCCCTACGGCGTCCGCGACTGCTCCTTCCGCGACCCGGCCGGCAACCTCCTGCGCATCCAGGAGCTGCGCTGACCGAGGTCGCGGCCCCCGCCGGTTACCGCGACGTCCTGCGCGACCGGCGCGTGGCCGGCCTCCTGCTGGGTGACCTCCTGGCCAACGTCGGCACCGGCATGATCATCGTCGCCATGCCGGTGCAGACGCTGTCCCTGCACGGTGGCGTGCCGAAGGCGATCGCGATCGGGCTGGTGGAGGCCGCGCCGTTCGTGCTGTCCACCGTCCTCGCGCTGGCCATCGGGCTCGGCCGGGTGCGGGTGCCGCCGCGGGCCCTGCTCGTCGCCGACTGCGTGCTGCGCTCGCTGACCTTCGCCGCCCTCGGCGTCCTGGCCGTCACCGGCACGCTCACCCTGCCGGTGCTGATCGCCGGGCTGCTCTTCGGCGCGACCTTCCGGCTCGCCGGGTCGAGCAGCCGCCGGCTCCTGGCGACGTCGGCCGCGGGCGAAACCGGGCGGTTCTCCGTCAACGGGCTGCTCGGGCTGAACACCACGTTCGCGCTCTACATCGCCGGGCCGGTGCTGGGCGGGCTGATCGTCGCGACCGCGGGCGCCGGCTACGCGCTCTTCTTCGACGCGGGCGGGGCGCTGATCCTGCTCGTGGCGACCCTCCTGTTCGTGCCGCGCTCGGCCGGGGGCCGGGACGCGCTGCGCGAGCCGAAGACCTCGGGCTGGCGGATCCTGCGCCGCCGCCCGGTGGCCGCACGGCTGCTCGTCGTCGAGTTCTTCTTCAACTTCCTCTACATGCCCATCGAGGTGGCGCTCCCGCTGTACGTGAGCGGGACGCTGCACGCCGGCCCGTCCGGCCTGGGCCTGCTGTGGGGCGCGCTCGGGGCCGGCGCGTTCGTCGGCGCGGCGCTCGTCAGCCGGCTGCGGACCCTCCCGCAACGGCCGCTGCTGGTCGCGATCATCGGGCTGTGGGCGCTGTGCCCGATCGGGCTCGCGGTCGTCGGCGACCTCACGGCCGCGCTGGTCGTCTTCGCCCTCGGCGGCCTGGTGTACGCGCCGTTCACGCCGGTCGCGTACAGCTTCCTGCAGTCGGGGCTCGAACCCGGGGAGCAGCAGCAGGTCGTGACGCTCTGGACGACCGGCGCCACCGTGGCCGCCCCGCTGGGCCTCGCCCTCGGCGGCCCGCTGATCGAACTGACCGGCACCACCGGCGGGCTCGTGCTCTCCGGGGTGCTGACGCTCCTGCTGCTCCCGATCGCGGCCCGGGCAGTGCTCGGCCGCACACCGAAGGGGAACTCTCATGTGCCTGAGCCTCCAGATCGCGGCGCGGGAGCACCTGCGCGAACTGGCCCTGCTGCGCCGCGTCCGCGACCGCATCGGCCGCGAAGGGACCGTCGACCTCGAGGCGCTCGCCCACGACGCCGGGATGACGGCCGAGCACCTGACCCGCCGGTTCCAGCTCGCCTACGGCTGCTCGCCACACGGGTACCAGCGGCTGGCCATGGCGGTCAGGAATCGAGAAGCGCGGGGGCCCGAGCCCGCCGTAGCGTGATCGCCACCGAGCCAGTCCACGTCCGAGCCCGTCGCCGACCCGATCGTCCTGGAGAACCCCGATGACCAAGCCCACGAGGAAGCCCGCGCCGCACGTCGCCGACAGCCACGGCCTGATCCGCGTCCACGGCGCGCGCGTGAACAACCTCAAGGACGTCAGCGTCGAGCTGCCGAAACGGCGTCTGACGGTGTTCACCGGCGTCTCCGGCTCCGGCAAGAGCTCGCTGGTGTTCAGCACGATCGCCGCGGAGTCGCAGCGGCTGATCAACGAGACCTACAGCACCTTCGTGCAGGGGTTCATGCCGACACTGGCCCGGCCCGACGTCGACGTCCTCGACGGGATCACGACGGCGATCATCGTGGACCAGGAGCGGATGGGCGCCAATACGCACTCCACGGTCGGCACCGCCACCGACGCCAACGCGATGCTGCGGATCCTCTTCAGCCGGCTCGGGCAGCCGCACATCGGCTCGCCGCAGGCGTTCTCGTTCAACGTCGCCTCGATCAGCGGCGCCGGCGCGGTCACCATCGAGAAGGCCGGGCGGCAGATCAAGGAGCGGCGCAGCTTCAGTATCACCGGCGGCATGTGCCCGCGCTGCGAGGGCCGCGGCAAGGTCAACGACATCGACCTCACCGCCCTGTTCGACGAGAACAAGTCGCTCAACGAAGGCGCGATCACGATCCCGGGCTACAGCATGGAGGGCTGGTTCGGCCGCATCTTCCGCGGCTCCGGCTTCTTCGACCCGGACAAGCCGATCAAGAAGTTCACCAAGAAGCAGTTCAACGACCTGGTGTACAAGGAACCGACCAAGATCAAGGTCGAGGGCATCAACCTGACCTTCTCGGGGCTGGTCCCGGCGATCCAGAAGTCCATGCTGTCCAAGGACGTCGACTCGATGCAGCCGCACATCCGCGCTTTCGTCGAGCGGGCCGTCACGTTCACCACGTGCCCCGACTGCGACGGGACGCGGCTGTCCGAAGAGGCCCGGTCGTCGAAGATCGACGGGATCAGCATCGCCGACGCGTGCGCGATGCAGATCAGCGACCTGGCCGGCTGGGTGGGCAAGCTGGCCGAGCCGACGGTCGCGCCGCTGCTGGACGCGCTGAAGCACACGCTCGACTCGTTCGTCGAGATCGGGCTCGGCTACCTCTCGCTCGACCGGCCGTCGGGCACGCTCTCGGGTGGGGAAGCCCAGCGCACCAAGATGATCCGCCACCTAGGGTCGTCGCTCACCGACGTCACCTACGTCTTCGACGAGCCGACGATCGGGCTGCACCCGCACGACATCCAGCGCATGAACGAGCTGTTGCTGCAGCTGCGGGACAAGGGCAACACGGTGCTGGTCGTCGAGCACAAGCCGGAGGCGATCGCGATCGCCGACCACGTCGTCGACCTCGGGCCGCGCGCCGGCTCCGAAGGCGGCGAGGTGATGTTCGAAGGCACTGTGGACGGACTGCGGAAGAGTGACACGATCACCGGGCGGCACCTGGACGACCGCGCGTCGCTGAAGTCGTCGGTGCGGTCGCCGTCGGGCTTCCTGGAGGTGCGGGGCGCTTCGACGCACAACCTCCAGGACGTCGACGTCGACGTCCCGCTCGGCGTGCTGACCGTCGTGACCGGGGTGGCGGGTTCGGGCAAGAGCTCGCTGATCCACGGCTCGGTGTCCGGCGGCGAGGGTGTGGTGACGGTCGACCAGACCGGGATCCGCGGTTCGCGCCGGAGCAACCCGGCGACCTACACCGGGTTGCTGGAGCCGATCCGCAAGGCGTTCGCCAAGGTCAACGGCGTCAAGCCGGCGCTGTTCAGCGCGAACTCCGAAGGCGCGTGCCCGAACTGCAACGGCGCGGGCGTCATCTACACCGACCTGGGGATCATGGCCGGCACCGCGACACCGTGCGAGGTCTGCGAGGGCAAGCGGTTCAACGCCGAGGTGCTCGAGTACACCTTCGGCGGCCGTGACATCAGCGAGGTCCTCGGGATGTCGGTGGCCGAGGCGCGCGAGTTCTTCGCCGACGGCGAGGCCCAGCTGCCGGCGGCGCACAAGATCCTGACGCACCTGTCCGACGTCGGCCTCGGCTACCTGACGCTCGGCCAGCCGCTCACGACGCTGTCCGGCGGCGAGCGGCAGCGGATCAAGCTGGCGACGCACATGGCGGAGAAGGGCGGCGTCTACGTCCTCGACGAGCCGACGGCGGGCCTGCACCTGGCCGACGTCGAGCAGCTGCTGGGCCTGCTGGACCGGCTGGTCGACGCGGGGAAGTCGGTGATCGTCATCGAGCACCACCAGGCAGTGATGGCCCATGCGGACTGGATCATCGACCTCGGCCCGGGCGCGGGCCACGACGGCGGCCGCGTGGTGTTCGAAGGCACCCCCGCCGACCTGGTGAAATCCCGGAAGACGCTGACCGGCGAGCACCTCGCGGAGTACGTCGGCTGATCGTCTATACCAGATCCGGCGGTGGGGCAGGCCCCCGGAATGTGCCGGGGGCCCTCCGGGTTCCGGAGGCGACCCTTACCAGGAAGACTGGGGCCGGTGACCACCACCGAGAACCCCGTCAGCACCGGCAGCGACTTCGCCCGGCTGAGCCAACGCATCTCCGCCGCCGGCCTGATGGTGCGCCGCCCCGGCTACTACACCGCCCGGTTCGCCATCGTGGGCGGGCTGTTCGCCGCCGGGTGGGTCGCCTTCGCCCTGCTCGGGAACTCGTGGTGGCAGCTGGCCGTCGCCGCGTTCCAGGCCGTCATGTTCGCGCAGATCGCGCTGCTGTCGCACGACCTCGCGCACAAGCAGGTCTTCCGGCGCCGGCGCCCCACCGAGATCGCCGGGATGCTGGTCGGCAACCTCGGCATCGGGATGAGCTACGGCTGGTGGATGGACAAGCACACCCGCCACCACGCCAACCCGAACCACGAGGAGCTCGACCCCGACGTCGACCCGGACATCTTCGTGTGGTCGAAGGGCCAGGCCAAGGAGGCGAGCGGCGTCGCCCGCTTCATCGGGCGGTACCAGGCGTTCCTGTTCTTCCCGATGCTGACGCTCGAAGGCCTCAACCTGCACGTATCCGGGATCCGCGCGGTGTGCAAGCCGGGCCTGCGCCGCCGCTGGGTGGAAGCCTCGCTGCTGGCCACGCACGTCGTCGTCTACCTCGTCGCGCTGTTCACCGTGCTCTCCCCCGGCATGGCGCTGCTGTTCCTGGCGGTCCACCAAGCACTCTGGGGCATCTACATGGGATCGATCTTCGCGCCCAACCACAAGGGCATGCCGACCCTGACCGGGCAGCCGGAACTCGACTTCCTCCGCAAGCAGGTGCTGACCTCCCGCAACGTCCGCGGCGGCGGCGTGACCGACGTCGCTCTCGGCGGCCTCAACTACCAGATCGAGCACCACCTGTTCCCGAGCATGCCGTCGCGGCACCTGCGGCTGGCGCAGCCGATCGTCCAGGAATACTGCGCCGAGCTGGACATCCCCTACCTCGAGACGAGCCTGATCGAGTCGTACCGGCAGGCCCTCACCCACCTGCATGAAGCTGGGGCACCTCTCAGGAACCGTTCGTAGACTCGGAGGCATGAGGAAGACGATCGCGGCCCTGCGCGACCTGCCGGCGGCGTTCGGCGCGAAAGCCACCGGCTCGCGGGCCGAGCGGGTCCGCACCTCGCCGCAGTTCGACGGCAAGGTGTTCCGCAACGCGGCGCCCCGGCACCCGATGACGGCGGCGTCGATGCGGACGATCTTCCGCGAGATGTTCTTCGGCGAGCACCGCGAGCTGCGCAAGCCGGCCGGCGCGGTCCCGCTGGTGACGTCGGAGCCGGTGCTGTCGGCCGAGGGCCTGCACGTGACGTGGTACGGCCACGCGTCGGCGCTGGTCGAGCTGGACGGCGCCCGCGTGCTGCTGGACCCGGTGTGGAGCGACCGGGTGTCGCCCGCGGCGTTCGCGGGCCCGCGGCGGCTGCACGAGCCGCCGGTGCCGCTGGCCGGGGTCGGCCGGGTCGACGCGGTGGTGATCTCGCACGACCACTACGACCACTTGGACCTGGCGACGATCCGCGACCTGGTGGCGTCGACGTCGGCGCCCTTCCTGGTCCCGCTCGGCGTGGGCGCGCACCTGGAGCGCTGGCACGTCCCGGCGGCGCGGATCATCGAGCTGGACTGGCACGAAGAGGCCACGGTGGCGGGCGTCCGGTTCGTGGCGACACCGGCCCAGCACTTCTCGGGCCGCGGCATCACGAACGACGACACGCTGTGGACGTCGTGGGCCCTGCTGGGGCCGTCGCACCGGGTGTTCTACAGCGGCGACACGGGATATTTCGACGGTTTCGCCACGATCGGCGAGGCCCACGGACCATTCGACGCGGCGTTGATCCAGATCGGCGCGTACGCCCCGCTGTGGCCGGACATCCACATGACCCCGGAGGAAGGCGTCGCGGCGGGCATCGACGTCCGGGCGAAGCTGCTGATCCCGGTCCACTGGGCGACGTTCCAGCTGGCGATGCACCCGTGGGGCGAGCCGGCGGACCGGGTGTGGCGCGAGGCGAAGGCGGCGGACCTGGCCTTGGCGATCCCCCGCCCGGGCGAGCGCATCGACGTCACCGAGCCCCCACCGGTCGACGGCTGGTGGCAGGCGCTGTGACGGACGAGCCGACACTCGTGATCGAGAAGTCGACACGCGTGATCAGGGCGACGACACGGCTCAGCTCCACCGTGTCGACCCTTCAATCACGTGAGTCGACCTCTCAAGCACGGCGAAGTCGGGAGCGCGGGTGAAGCTGAAGCTGGACCTCCACGACATCTACAACCGCGGCGGCGAAATCGACCGGGCCTTGAAAGCGATCATCGACGAGGCCGTCGCCAAGAAGGCACCGCTCGTCGAGATCATCCCCGGCAAGGGGTCGGGTCAGCTGAAGAAGCACGTCTTGCGGTTCCTCGAGCGCAAGGACATCAAGGCGCTCTACCACCGGATCGAGAAGGACAAGGACAACTTCGGCCGGGTGTTCGTGCACTTCCGCTGGAAGTGATCAGAACCGGGTGTCGTGGCGGGCTTCGGCCCAGGCTCGGTCCCACGCCGACGAGTGGAGGCGGCTCACCGCGAACCGGGCGATTCCGTACAGCCCCGCCAGGGATCCCGTGATCGCGACCCACAGCAGGATCGCCGCGAACACCCCGTCCGCCGCCGATGTCGAGGGCGACAGGGGCTCGTTCGTCAGCTCGCCGCGCTGGTCCAGCCACACCGATACGTGGGTGCCCGCCGGGCTGCCCGCGTCCGCCAGGACGTCGCCCGTGTGGCGTGCTCCTCGCGCGTCGAACCAGGCCGCCTGGACCGTTGTCTGGTCGGCCGGGGCTCCCGCTCCGTCGGTGCTGTACGTCTGACTCGGTGCCGCGACCAGCGACACCGCCGTCGCCGGGTGGCGGGTCACGCGTTCCTGCTCCGCGCGGGCGGTCTGCGACGCGTACGTGTCCGAGCCGAACGCCGCCGCGAACGGCAGTGCCAGCAGCGCGCCGGCGAAGACCAGCATCAGCAGCGCGGCCTCGACGCGGTCGCCGAACCTGGTCAGCGGGTTGCGGCCGGGGTGCAACCGGCGCCGGAACCGGGCGATCCGTCCGCTGGGCCCACGCATGCGCGACTCACTCCTCCCAGAAAGACGTCATCTCCATAACAGTCTGCGCGCAAGGGCTCGACTTTTTCTCGTGAATGGGATGCGGCCCACCTGTGAACCCGTGCACAACCACCCGGACGCCCTAACTGGCCGCGATCGCCGACCACAGCGCGTGAGCGATCTGCGGGCCGCAGACGTCGGTGTGGCCGCGCACGAACCGGTCGGCCAGCAAGTTGTGCGGGACGCCCGGCCGGAAGCGGTATGTCCCGCTCACCGGTAACAGCTCGGCCGTGACGGCTTCGGGAGTCCGCTGCGCGCCGTTGTGGCCGATGCCGCCGTAGGGGCCGGCCGCGTCCCCGATCCCGGACTGCCCGGCGATCCGGGACGCGATCGCGTAGGCGACGCCGACCGCGAGGTCGTTGGCGGTGTGCGTGATCAGGATCGGCCCGGTCACGACCCGCTCCTCCAAGACCCGGCGGAACGCGCCGGGCGAGTCGGCGGCGAAGCCGTGGTGCGAGAACGCCGCCTGCAGCAGGGTCAGCGTCGCCACCGACCCGGCCGGACGCGCGTTCGCCGCCGCCGTCACCAGCCGCCCGCCGAAGCTGTGGCCGACGAGGTGGAGCTTCGGCCCGGCGCACGTCGCCAGCAGCGGCGCGAGGCCGCGGACGCCGATGTCGCCCGCGCGGGCTTTCATTTCGTAGTAGGCGAGGAAGTCGAGCAGGTGCGCCGCCGCGTCGGTGAACCCGGTCGTCCCGAGGCGGTCCATGACCGTGCCGCCGGGGAGGGTGAACAGCTGCGTCGACGCGTCTTCGCTGTCGTCCGCGCCACGAGCGGCCACCGAGAGCAGCGCGGCGGCGAACGCCGTGCGCGCGGTCGCGCGGACGGTCAGCGCCGGCACCAGGTCGGCCGCGGCGTCGATGGTGAGCCGCTGCCCGGGCACCAGGTCCCGCAGCTGGTCGAGCCGTTCGGCCAGGCCGGCGTCCGGTTCCAGCCCGGCGGGCTTCCGCGACGGCCACAGCACGCAGGCGAACGCGATCCGGCGCCCCGGCACGCCATCCGGCACCGCCCGCATCGACCCGGCGAGCGCCGAGTAGAGCAGCCGCGCGACGAGGTGGTCGTTGTTCCAGCCGTGGCACAGGAAGACGAGATCGGTGACGGCCGGATCGGCCGCGAGCGCCCGCACGGCCGCGCCCCGGTCGCCGACGAGCTCGCCCGCCCGGTCGAACTCGACCTCGGCGGCCGCGAACCCGGCCAGCTGCACGGCGGTCCTCCTCGCGCGACGACTCCCGGGAAGTCGCCCGCGGCCCGGCGGCCGTTACGCGTCGGATGTAGTCGTCCGGTAGCGGCCACGGCTCGGCGCCGCGCGGCAGCCCCGAAGCCGATCATCAACGCCGGCAGCACATCCCGCGCCGAACCGGGCCGCGCACCCGCTCAGAGCCAGTCGTCGGGGCGCGGCCAGGGCATCAGCGCCGCGAGCGCGTCCCGGGCCGGCTCGGTGACGGCGTACTGGCCGCGGTGGAACAGCAGCGGCCGGGCGTCCGACGGCGTGCCCAGCGCCGTCACCCGGCCGATCACGACGTAGTGGTCACCCGCCTCGTGCACCGCCTCCAGCGCACAGTCGATCCACGTCAAAGCGCCGTCGAGCAGCGGGGCCCCGGACGGCGCCGGCGTCCAGCCGACCCGGGCGAACTTGTCCTCGCCGCGGGCGCCGAACACCGCGCTGACCTCCTGCTGGTCTTCGGCCAGGACGTTGACCGCGAACCTCCCCGCCGCGGCGAGCACCGGCCACGTGCGCGACGTGCGAGCCGGGCAGAACAGCACCAGCGGCGGGTCGAGCGACAGCGCGGCGAACGACTGGCACGCGAACCCGGCGAGGGTGTCGCCGTCCCGGCCGGTGACCACCGTGACGCCCGTGCAGAAGTGCCCGAGCACACTGCGGAACCCGGCCTGGTCGACCACCACGGCGGTCATGCGCCGGGCGGCCGCGCGCCGACCGAGAAGTCGTGCCCCCACAGGGAGACCGCCGTGCTCTCGCGGGCGATCCAGTTTTCGTCGTCGACCTGGCGGCCTTCGCAGCCGAACTCGACGTCGAAGCCGCCGGGGGTCTTCATGTAGAACGACAGCATCAGGTCGTTGACGTGCCGGCCGAGCGTGGCCGACATCGGCACCTTGCGCCGGATCGCGCGGTCGAGGCACAGGCCGACGTCGTCGGTGTTCTCCACCTCGACCATCAGGTGCACGATCCCGCTCGGTGTCGGCATCGGCAGGAACGCGAGGCTGTGGTGCCGCGGGTTGCAGCCGAAGAAGCGCAGCCACGCGGGTTCGCCGTCGGCCGACCGGCCGACCATCTGCGGTGGCAGGCGCATCGAGTCGCGCAGCCGGAAGCCGAGGACGTCGCGGTAGAACCGCAGCGACGCCTCGTCGTCCTTTGTGGACAAGACGACGTGGCCGAGGCCCTGCTCGCCGGTGACGAACGTGTGGCCGTACGGGCTCACGACGCGCCGGTGCTGCAACGCGACGCCGTGGAACACCTCCTGGGTGTTGCCGGACGGGTCGTCGAAGCTGATCAGCTCGACCACGCGCCGGTCGGCCAGCTCTTCGGGCGTGCCCTCCTTGTAGGGCACCGACGCACTGTCCAACCGCGACCGCAGCTCGGCCAGCTCGCCGGCGTGAGCGACCTCCCAGCCGGTGGTCGCCAGCCGGTCCGCGGAGCCGGGCGAGATGACCAGGCGCGCCGGGAAGTCGTCCATCCGCAGGTAAAGGGAATCCGGATCGACGCCCTTGCCTTCGACCATGCCGAGCACCTTGAGCCCGTATTCGCGCCACGCGGCCATGTCGGTGGCTTCGATGCGGAGGTAGCCCAGTGACCGGATGCCCATCAGGAACTCCCGAGGAAGTCGAGGGCCAGCCGGTTGAACTCGTCGAACTTCTCCAGCTGGGCCCAGTGCCCGCAGCCGCCGAACACGTGCAGCTGCGCGCGCGGAATCGTCTTGAGCGCCACGAGTGCCCCGTCGAGGGGGTTGACGCGGTCCTCGCGGCCCCAGATCAGGAGCACGCGCTGGCGGAGCCGGTGGGCTTCGCGCCAGAGCATGCCTTCTTCGTAGCTGTCGGGCTGGGCGAACGACATGCCCATCGCCCGCATCGCGGCGAGCGACTCGGGCGTGTTGGCCGCGGCGAACCGGTCGTCGATCAGCTCGTCGGTGATCAGCGACTGGTCGTGGACCATGATGCGCAGGAAGGCCTCCATGCGTTCGCGGCTCGGCTTCGCCGCGAACTTACCAAGGTTCTTGACGCCTTCGGTGGGGTCGGGCGCGAAGAGGTTGACGCTCAGCCCGCCCGGTCCCATCAGCACCAGCCGCCCGGCGCGCTTGCCGTGGTTCAGCGCGAGCCGGACCGCGGCCCCGCCACCCAGGGAGTTGCCGATGAAGTGGGCGCGCTCGACGCCCAACGCGTCCATCAGGCCGACGACGGCGTCGGCGCTGTGGCGGAAGTACTGCGGGTGCTCGACCGGCTTGTCCGACCGCCCGAAGCCGGGCTGGTCGACGGCGATCGTCCGGTAGTGCTTGGCGAACTCCGGCAGGTTGCGCCCGAAGTTGCTCCACGCCGACGCGCCGGGTCCGCCGCCGTGCAGCAGGATCACGGTCTCGGCGTGTTCGGCACCGGCCTCGTGGTAGTGCAGGTTCAGCGAGCCGGCCTGGACGTACTTGCCTTCGGGACCGGCCATCAGTACATCGCGTTCTCGACGGGGAGCCCGAAGGCGCCGGTGCCGAACATGACGTACGCGCGCTCGGCGTCGTTGGCCGCGTGGACCCGGCCCGCGTGCGCGTCGCGCCAGAAGCGCTGGATCGGCGTGCCGCGCTGGATCGCGCGGCCGCCGGAGTTCTCGAAGAGCCGGTCGATCGCGGAGATCGCGCGTTCCGTGCCGCGCACCTGGTCTCGCCGGACACGCAGGCGCAGATCGGAAGGCAGCCGCTCCTCGCGCTTGGCCAGTTCGTACAGCTCGTCGATGTTGCGCGTCAGCTGCAGCCAGGCGGCGTCGATTTCGCTGGCGGCTTCGGCGATCCGCACCTTGGCGAACGGGTCCTCTTTGGACTGCTCGCCGGCGTACGCGGCCCGCACGCGCTTGCGCTGGTGCTCGACGTGCGCGTCGTAGGCGCCCTGCGCCATGCCGATGATCGGCGCGGTGATGGTGCTGGGGTGCACCGAACCGTACGGGAGCCGGTACAGCGGCCCAGGGTTGACGGCCTGGCCCGGCACCTTGCACTTCGACGTCGCGATGAAGCTCAGCACACGGTGCTGCGGGATGAAGACGTCCTCGACGACGATGTCGTTCGAGCCGGTGCCGCGCAGGCCGATCGTGTCCCAGACGTCCACAATGGAGTAGTCCGCGATGGGCAGCAGATAACTGCAGAAGTCGACGGGCTTGCCGTCCTTGAACGCGGGTCCCCCGAGCAGCACCCACGTGCAGTGGCCGGAGCCGGAGGAGAAGCTCCACCGGCCGGTCAGCCGGTAGCCGCCTTCGACGACCTCGGCCTTGCCCATCGGGGCGTACGACGAAGAAATCCGCACGTCCTGGTCCTCGCCCCACACCTCCTGCTGGGCCTGCGCGTCGAACAGCGCCACGTGCCACGGGTGGACGCCGAGGATGGAGGCGACCCAGCCGGTGGACCCGCACGCGCTCGCGATCAGCTTCACCGCGGTGTAGAAGCTCACCGGGTCGGTTTCGAGGCCGCCGAACGACTTCGGCTGCAACATCTTGAAGAACCCGGTCTCCTGCAGGGCCTTGACGGACTCCTCGGGGACGTTTCGCGCGTCCTCGGTGTCCTGGGCCCGTTCCCGCAGGACCGGCAGGAGGTCCCGGACCCCGGCGATCACCTGCTCGCTCATGCGCAGTCCTCTCTCGTTTCCGCTCACCTGAGAGACTAGAACACGTTCTCGTTTTTGTCGAGAACACCCTGCGCCAGCGCGCTGTTGATCCCCGCCCTGCGGCCGGAAAACACGCAGTCGGCCAGGGACAGGCCGCTCACGTACGACCTGGAACAGATTCCCACGGCGGTGCGCCCGGCGGCGTACAGGCCGGGGATCGGCTCCCCCGCCGCGCTCCGCACCGCGCCGGTGTCCTCGTCCACGACCAGGCCGCCGAGGGTGAGCATCGGCGTGGGGTAGCCGAGGTTGGGCCGCACCGAGATGTCGATGAGCGAGAACGGCGGGTGCTCCAGCCGCCGCGCGAACTCGGCGGGCTTGCCCATCGGGTCCTCGGCACCGTGGTAGGCCTCGACGCTCGCGCGCAACCCTTGGGGATCGACGCCGGCCTTGCGTGCCGCCTCTTCGACCGTCGCGCCGGTGACGCGGCCGCGGCGCAGCAGGTAGCGCAGCTGAAGCCCCTGGAACCACTGGCTTTGCGCCTTGGTGTCCCGCCGGGCTTCCGCCACGATCGGCGCGTCGACGAGCAGCCAGCCCTTGCCCTCGTGGTCTTCGATGAGCTTTTCGCCGACCGCGGCGCCGTACCGGGACTCGTCGATGACCCGCCGTCCGCCGGCGTCGACGATGATCCCGCCGAGGAACGCACTCGGCGGCGTGATGAACCGCCACGCCGAGATCCGGCCCAGTTCCCCGGTCGCGGCCCCGGCCTCGACGCCGAGCCGGAGGCCCGAGCCGTCGTCGGCGGACGTGCCGAGCGGGAGCCCGCCGCGGTACGCGGGAGCGTGCTCGCGCACCATTTCCCGGTTCGCGATGAACCCGCCCGCGGCGAGCACGACGCCGCGCCGGGCAGTGATCCACAGCTCACGGCCGTGCGCGCGTTCGATCCGCTCGACGCGGCGGTGCAGCGACTTGCGCAGCGAAGGCACGTAGATGCCCGGCTTGGCCGCGTACTGCGCGAGCCGGCGATGCCGAGCACGCACGCCCGCTGACGCGTCTTTCAGCGTGTCGACGACGAGCCCGGTGACGCGGCCGTCGTCGTCCCGGATCAGGCCGCGGGCGTTCGTCTGGGTCAGCACCCGCACCCCGCGCTTCGCGACGGCCTCCTTGAGGCGCGTCATCAGCATCTTCCCCGAGGTCCCGGGCCCCTTGACGCGGTGGCCGCGCGGGGCGGGCTTCGCCGCGTCGCGGAAACCGCCCGCGGCTTCGCTGCCGGAGTAGTACAGGTAGTGCGCATCACTCGGGTACGACGTCTTGTAGGGACACAGGCTGCCTTCGAACGGCACGCCGTTGCCCTCCAGCCAGGTGATCATCTCCCGGCTGCCTTCGCAGAAGCGCCGCAAGGTCTCCTCGGAGACGACATCCCCGGCTTCGAGGCGCAGGTAGGCGTACATCGCGTCGACCGAGTCGTCGACACCCGCGTCGAGCTGCTGGGCGGTGCCGCCGCCGGCGTAGACCACGCCTCCACTGACCGCGCTGGCGCCGCCGCCGGAGAACCGCTCGACGAGAATGACGTCCGCACCGGCGTCGGCCGCTTCCAGGGCGGCGCAGGCGCCGGCCGCCCCGAAGCCCACGATCACCACGTCCGCGACGAGTTCGTCCATGAGCACTACCCTAGAACTGGAACACGTTCTCGTCTATGGTGAGCGAAAGCGGCTCCCAACTGGATACTTGTCTTGTGGAACACGTTATAGGTGAGGTGGCATGACGGAGCAGTTCGACGTCGTCGTGGTCGGCAGCGGCGCTGCCGGGATGACCGCCGCGCTGGCTGCGGCCCATAACGGCTTGAGCGTGGTCCTCCTGGAAAAGGCCCCTTGTTTCGGTGGCTCGACCGCCCGCTCCGGTGGCGGGGTCTGGCTGCCGGGCAACCACGCGCTGCGCGCCGCCGGGATCGACGAACCGCCCGAACGGGCCCGCGAGTACCTGGCCTCGATCGTCGGCGACGTCGTCCCGGCCGTCCGGCGCGACACGTTCCTCGACCACGGGCCCGAGGTCCTGAAGTTCGTGTGCGACCACACGCCGCTGAAGTTCCGCTGGGTCCGCGACTACAGCGACTACCACCCCGAGGCCCCCGGCGGACGCTCCGGCGGACGCTCGGTCGAGCCGATGGCCTTCGACGGCAAGCTGCTCGGCGACGACCTGGCCCACCTCGAACCGCCGTACAGCGCTCCCCCGCTCGGCGTGCCCATCACCCAGGCGGACTACCGCTGGCTGAGCCTGCTGGCCCGGCACCCACGCGGCGCCGTCCGGATGCTGTCGCTCGGTGTCCAGTGGCTGGTCGGCAAGCTCCGCGGGCAACGGCTGCTGAGCATGGGGCAAGCGCTTGCGGCCGGCCTGCGAGTGGGCCTGACCAGGGCGGGCGTCGACGTCCGGCTGAACACGCCGCTGGTCGATCTGCACATCGAGGACGACCGCGTCACCGGCGTCGTCACCGCGCAGGGAGTCATCGAGGCCCGGCGAGGCGTGATCCTCGCCAGCGGCGGCTTCGAGCAGAACCTCGAGATGCGCGAGAAGTACCAGCGCGCGCCGATCGGCATCGACTGGACCGTCGGCGCGGCCGCCAACACCGGCGACGGCATCACCGCCGGCCTCAAGCTCGGCGCCGCGCTCGACCTGATGGACGACGCCTGGTGGGGCCCGTCGCTGCCGCTCACCGGCGGGCCGTGGTTCGCACTCGCCGAGCGCTCGCGGCCGCGCTGCATCATGGTCGACGCCCGCGGCGAGCGGTTCGCCAATGAGTCGGCGCCCTACGTCGAGGCCGTGCACGCGATGTACGGCTCCGGGGACGGGCCGGGTGAGCACATCCCGACCTGGCTCGTGTTCGACCAGCGCTACAAGGACCGGTACATGTTCACCGGCGTCGGGCCGCGCCAGCCGCTGCCCGGCCGCTGGTTCAAGGCCGGCATCGCGGTGAAGTCGGGCTCACTGGCCGGACTGGCCGCGAAGATGGACGTCCCACCGGAAGGCCTGGAAGCGACCGTCGAACGCTTCAACGGCTTCGCGCGCACCGGCGTCGACGAAGACTTCCAGCGCGGCGTCAGCAAGTACGACCACTACTACGGCGACCCGCGCAACAAGCCCAACCCCAGCCTCGGCCCGCTGGACAAGGCGCCGTACTACGCGGTGAAGATCGTCCCGGGCGACCTGGGGACCAAGGGCGGCCTGCGCACCGACGAGCACGCGCAGGTCCTGCGCGAAGACGGCTCCGTCGTGCCGGGCCTCTACGCCGCGGGCAACGTCAGCGCGGCCGTGATGGGCCGGACGTACGCCGGACCGGGCGCGACCATCGGCCCCGCCATGGTGTTCGGCTACCTTGCGGCGACGCGGCTGGCGCACGAAGATCAAGGGACCACGGGAGGCGAGCGATGACGCAGGCAGCGACGACTCAAGAAGGGGTACGCACCATCTACGCCGGTGAGCCGCCGACCCGCTTCGCGCGCGGCTGGCACTGCCTCGGCCTGGCGAAGAACTTCCGCGACGGGAAACCCCACGCGGTGACGGCGTTCGGCACGAAGCTGGTGGTGTTCGCCGACTCGAAGGGCGGCCTGAACGTCCTCGACGGCTACTGCCGCCACATGGGCGGCGACCTCACCCAGGGCAGCGTCAAGGGCGACGAGGTCGCGTGCCCGTTCCACGACTGGCGCTGGACCGGCAAGGGCAAGTGCGTCTCGATCCCCTACGCCAAGCGGGTTCCGCTGCGCGCGCGGACGCGGTCGTGGACGGCGTCCGAGCAGAACGGCCAGCTCATGGTCTGGCACGACCCGGAAGGCAACCCGCCGCCGGAAGAGCTGGCCATCCCGCACATCGAAGCCGCCGACAGCTCCGAGTGGAGCAACTGGACGTGGGACTCGATCTTCATCGACGGCTCCAACTGCCGCGAGATCATCGACAACGTCGTCGACATGGCGCACTTCTTCTACATCCACTACGCCTACCCGACGTACTTCAAGAACGTGTTCGAGGGCCACATCGCGACGCAGTACCTCAACACCAAGGGCCGCCCGGACATGGGCATGGCGTCGAACTACGGCGGCGAGGACAACCTGCTGCGGTCCGAGGCGTCGTACTTCGGGCCGTCCTACATGATCAACAAGCTGGTGAACTCGTTCCAGGGCTACGAGATCGAGAGCGTGCTGATCAACTGCCACTACCCCGTGACGCCGACGTCGTTCGTGCTGCAGTACGGGATGAAGGTCAAGAAGCAGCACGGGCTGACCGACGAGCACGCCGACAAGATCGCGGCGAAGCTGGCCAAGGGCATCGGCGCGGGATTCCTGCAGGACGTCGAGATCTGGAAGCACAAGACCCAGATCGACAACCCGCTGCTGTGCGAAGAGGACGGTCCGGTCTACCAGCTTCGCCGCTGGTACCAGCAGTTCTACGTCGACGCCGCCGACGTCACCGAGGACATGACCCGGCGGTTCGAGTTCGAAGTGGACACTTCTAAGGCCAACGAGGCGTGGGCGGCCGAGGTGGCGGAGAACCTGGCCCGCCAGAAGACCGAGGCGGAAGTGTGACGACCGCCGAGACCGCCGAGTTCCTGTCGGGCGGGCTGCGGCCGCACGAGTGCCGCAGCTGCGGGACGTGCGTGCTGGTGAAGAAGAACAGCATCCAGCACACGAGCATCCAGTGGACGTCGCGGCCCGCGGAGACCTGCCCGGTGTTCGCCGACGCGGACGGCCCTTCGGCGTTGCTCGACACGTGCCCGAAGCTGGCCGACAGCATCGGCGACGCCGTGCGCGACGGCACGCTGGCGGTGGCCGATGGGTGAGCGGGTCTACACGCTGACGGTCGCCGACGTCGTCGTCGAGACACCGGACGCGCGGTCGGTGGTCTTCGAGATCCCGGCCGAGCATGCTTCGGCGTTCACTTATACGGCGGGGCAGTTCCTGACGCTGCGGATCCCCAGCGACCGGACCGGTTCGGTGGCGCGGTGCTATTCGCTGTCGAGCGCGCCGCACGAGAACCGCGTGCAGGTGACGGTCAAGCGGACCGACGGCGGGTACGGATCGAGCTGGGTCTGCTCCTCGCTTCGCCCGGGGATGACGGTGGACGTGCTCGCACCGGCGGGCGTGTTCTGCCCGACGTCGGTGGACGAGGACTTCCTGCTGTTCGCCGGCGGCAGCGGGATCACGCCGGTGATGGCGATCCTCAAGACGGCGCTGGAGCAGGGCTCCGGGCGCGTCGTGCTCGTCTACGCGAATCGCGACGAGAGTTCGGTGATCTTCGCGGGCGAACTGGCGTCACTGGCGAAGCGCTACGGAGACCGCCTGGTCGTCGTCCACTGGCTGGAGAGCGTGCAGGGCCTCCCGGACGTCTCGCAGTTGCGTGGGCTGGCTTCGGTGTACACGGGGCATGAGGCCTTTCTGTGCGGGCCGGCGCCCTTCATGGCGGCCGCCCGCGAGGCGCTCGGGCAGCTCGGGGTGCCGCGGGACCGGGTGCACGTCGAGAAGTTCACGTCGCTGACCGGGAACCCGTTCGAGGACGTCCCCGTCGAGGAGGAACCGGCGTCGGACGAAGCGCCGGCGTCGCTGACCGTTTCGCTGGACGGCGACACGCGCTCGATGGCCTGGCCGCGGCAGCGGAAACTCCTGGACCACCTGCTGGACGCGGGGATGGACGCGCCGTATTCGTGCCGCGAGGGACAATGCAGTGCGTGTGCGTGCCGGGTCGTGTCGGGTGAGGTGAAGATGCTGCACAACGAGGTCCTGGACGCCGAGGACATCGCGGACGGCATCGTGCTGGCCTGCCAGTCGCTGCCGGTCACCGACGACGTCTCGATCAGCTACGAATAGGAGTCCCCGCGTGCCCATCGATCCCGAGGTCGCCATCGGCGCCGAGATCGGCGAGGTGAACTTCGCCTGGACGTCGTCGGACGTGCTGCTCTACCACCTGGCACTCGGCGCGGGCCCGGACGAGTTGCGGTACACGTACGAGCAGGACCTGGTGGTGCTGCCGACGTTCGCGACGGTCGCGGCGAACCTGCGCGTGTTCGACCCGCCGGCGGTGTCGTTCCCGGGGGTCGAGATCGACCTGGCGAAGGTGCTGCACGGCAAGCAGGAGATCACCCTGCACCGGCCGATCCCGACGTCGGGGAAGGCGGTGGCCCGGTCGCGGGTCGCGGACGTCTTCGACAAGGGCAAGGCGGCGGTCGTGGTCCAGGAGGTCGCGGTGACCTCGTCGGCCGGCGATCCACTGTGGACGGCCCGGTCGAGCATCTTCGCCCGGGGCGAGGGTGGTTTCGGCGGGTCTCGGGGGCCGTCCGACCGGATCGAGTGGCCTCCTGGTGAACCGGACTTCGTCTTCGAGACGCCGACGTTGCCGCAGCAGGCGCTGCTGTACCGGCTGTGCGGGGACCGGAACCCGCTGCACGCGGACCCGGCGTTCGCTCTCGCGGCGGGTTTCGAACGGCCGATCCTGCACGGGCTGTGCACGTACGGGATCGTGGCGCGCGTGCTGGTGAACGAGTTCCTGGACGGCGACCCGGCGCGGGTGGCGTCGTTCGCGACGAAGTTCGCCGGGGTGGTGTTCCCCGGCGAGACGCTGCGGATCCGGGTGTGGCGCTCGGCGGAGCGGCTCTTGGTGACCACGACGGCGGTGGAGCGCGACGACGCGCCGGTGCTGGCGGACACGGTGCTGGTGTCCACTTCGTGAGAGCGTCCCGGCCGTCGCCCGCTAACGTGGAGGGGTGACTTCGGAATACTTCGTGGTGCGGGGCAAGGTCGAGCCGGGCGACCAGCGCGGCCGTGAGCTGGGCTTTCCCACGGCGAACATCGCGCTGGGCGACCAGTCCGGGTCGGTGGGCGACGGGGTGTGGGCGGGCTGGGCGGGCCGCGAGGACGGCTCCCGCATCCCGGCGGCGATCTCGGTCGGCCGCCGCCCGACGTACTACGGAGCGGACGGCTACCGGCTGCTGGAAGCCCATCTGCTGGACTTCACGGGCGACCTGTACGGCGAGACGCTGGTGGTGTGGCTGGGCGCCCACCTGCGCGACCAGCAGGCGTACGCGTCGGCGGAGGACCTGATCACGGCTCTGAAGAACGACATCGCGGCGGCAACCCAGTGGACGGCCGCCCACCCGGCATCGGCCCTCCCGGACCCCTGCGAGCCCCCGCTGGGCGAGGTCCGCCGAGTAGCGCCCTAAGCGCGGCAGAGCCCTCCACCCGGCGCGATGCCCCTCCAATCACACGCGATGCCCCTCGGCGCACGCGAGATGCCCCTCCAGACACGCGAGATCCGCGCGGGATCACGCGAGTTCGGCCCCCAGTCACATGAGTTCCGTCCCCGATCACGCAAGAGCCGGCCCTAACCACGCGAGACCGGTCCCGATCACGCGAGTCCCGCGCCGGATCACGCGAGATCCGCGCGAGATCACGCGAGTTCCGTCTCCGATCACGCGAGTTCCGGCCCCGCCACCCCGAACTCCGGCGGACCGCAGGCCGGCGAGCGCGACCTCCCGCCGTGCCGAGTGGTCTTGAATGAGTCATTCAGGACCTCCCACGCCCTGAATGACTCATTCAAGACATCTGGACCCGCGCCGAGGCACGCCGGCACGGGCGAATCAGGCACCAAGGCATCCGGCCCAGGCTCACAAAGCCGAGGCCAGCAGCATGTATCCCATCCCCGCCCCCATCACAGCCCGGCAGACCGCGCGCGAAGCCTGCCCTGGCCCACCCGCGGCCACCGCCGACCCGCGCACCACGAGCACCCCCGTCCGCGCCGCGTCGAGGACGAAATACCCCGCCGCCGCCACCGCGACCAGCGGTAACGCCAGCCGGGCGTCCATCGTCGCCATCGTCAGCCACGGCCCGTGCGCCATGCCTCCGTGGGGCATCGCCGTCACCATGTAGAGCATCGCCGCCGCCGAGAGCGCGTGGTGCGCGCAGCCCGACCGGCCCCTCCACCACGCCACCGCGAACCAGCCCGCCGTCAGCACCAGCACCGCCTGCCAGCCCGCCGCCGGGATCGGGCCTCCGACCGGCGAAAACATCGCCACCATCGCGACCACCAGCAGCAGCTCCGCCAAGTCACCGTGCCGGACGCCGTGGCCCAGCCGCCCGTAGTCGAGACGGACGAGCCGCAGCACGCACGGCAGCGCCAGCGCCGCGAACACCGCGGTGAGCGCCCAGTCGACGACCATCGCGAGTCGGCCTCACTCTCCGTCGTGGGTGGTGTCTCCACCGTGACACCCACGACGGCCGGGCACCAGCCGTCAATGAGGTGACGCCTCAGTCACCCGTCAGGACGAGGCCGCTCGTCGGCACGCCCGTCCCCGCCGTCACCAGCACCCGCGCCGCGCCGGCGACCTGGTTGACCGCCGTGCCGCGGATCTGCCGGACGCCCTCCGCGATGCCGTTCATGCCGTGGATGTACGCCTCGCCGAGCTGGCCGCCGTGCGGATTCAACGGCAGCGCGCCGTCGAGCTCCAGAGCGCCGTCGGCGATGAAGTCCTTCGCCTCCCCGCGACCGCAGAAACCCAGCTCCTCCAGCTGCATCAGCACGTACGGCGTGAAGTGGTCGTACAACACGGCGACGTCCACATCGGACGGTCCCAGCCCGGACTGGCCCCACAGCTGCCGCCCGACGACGCCCATCTCGGGCAGCGCGGCCAGGTCGTCGCGGTAGTAGCTGGTCATCACGTACTGGTCCGGCCCGCTCCCCTGCGCCGCCGCCGCGATCACCGCCGGCGCCTGCCCCAGATCGCGAGCCCGTTCGACACTGGTGACGACCAGCGCCACCCCGCCGTCGCTCTCCTGGCAGCAGTCGAGCAGGTGCAGCGGCTCGGCCACCCAGCGCGACGACTGATGCTCCTCGAGGGTGATCGGCCGCTCGTGGAACCACGCGTTCGGGTTGGTCGCCGCGTGCTTGCGGTCGACCACCGCGACCCGCCCGAAGTCCTCGCTCGTCGCGCCGTAGTCGTGCAGGTAACGCTGCGCGACCATGGCCACCGTCGCCGCCGGGGTCGCGATGCCCATCGGGTAGTGGAACGCGTTGTCGACGCCGGACGAGTTGACCTGCCCGGCCGCGGCCGAGGACACCTGGCCGAAGCGCATGCCCGAACGCTCGTTGAACGCCCGGTAGGCGACGACGACGTCCGCGACGCCGGTCGCCACCGCCATCGCGGCCTGCTGCACGGTCGCCGCCGCCGCGCCGCCGCCGTAGTGGATGCGGCTGAAGAACTTCAGCTCCGGGATGCCCAGTTCCCGCGCCACCGC
The DNA here is from genome assembly GCF_030182635.1 of Amycolatopsis ponsaeliensis. Classification (NCBI taxonomy): domain Bacteria; kingdom Bacillati; phylum Actinomycetota; class Actinomycetes; order Pseudonocardiales; family Pseudonocardiaceae; genus Amycolatopsis; species Amycolatopsis ponsaeliensis. The sequence continues at coordinate 364,398 of NZ_JAPZLD010000003.1, read as the reverse complement.
GATCTCCGCGTTGCCGTCCATGGTGAACGACACGAGTCCGTCCACATCGGACGCCGAAAGCCCCGCGTCCGCCAGTGCGTGCGAGATGCATTCGGCCGCCAGCCGCAGTTCGCTGCGCCCGGAGTCCTTCGAGAACTCCGTCGCGCCGATCCCGGCGATGGCCGCCTTGCCCGAGAGCGTCACGGTAGCGTCACCTCCACGGTCCCGGCGACGTGCTCGCCGAGCGAGTCCACACCGGACACCGAGACGACGACGTCGTTGCCCGCACGGGAAACCACGCGGCCGGTGAACGTCAGCGTGTCGTAGGCGTAGCAGGGCACGCCGAGCCGGATCTTGATCGACCGGATCAGCGCCTCCGGCCCGGCCCACGCCGACACGAACCGCTGCACCAGGCCGGTGTCGGTGAGGATGTTGAGGAAGATGTCCTTCGACCCGCGCGCCACCGCCGAATCCCGGTCGTGGTGTACGTCCTGGAAGTCGCGGGTGGCCAGGGCGGTGCTGACGACGAACGTCGGCGTCGCCTCGATCGTCAACGGCGGCAGCTCGGTCCCTTCGGCGACAGTCATCGCGCCACCTTCCAGGCCGGCAGCGTCAGGTCGTCGTCGACGCGGACGAACGCCGCCACGACCGGGAGTCCGATGTGGACCTCCTCGGGCAGGGCGTCGAGCAGCTCGGCCATCACGCGGACCCCTTCTTCCAGCTCCACCAGGGCCACCACGAACGGGAGATCCTTGCCCGGCACCGGCGGGTGGTGGTGCACGACGTACGAGAACACCGTCCCGCGGCCGCTGGCGACGACGTAGTCCGGCTTCGTGTCCAGCGAGCCGTCGGGCGGCATCGGCCCGGGCGGGTGCCGCAGGGTCTCGCCCCAGCGCTGGATCCGCAGCTCGCCTTCGCGAAGACCGTCCCAGAAGAACTCGGTGTCGCGGCTGATCACCGGCCGCAGCACCGGCGCCGGCGGCGGTTTCGGCGCGGGCGGCCGGAACTTGAGGACGCGGAACATCATCTCCGCGACGGCTTCGTCCTCGACGTACCACCGCGCCCGCGTGGTGACGAACCAGCCCTCTCCCAGCGCGGTCTTCTTGGGGCCGACGACGCTTTCCAGCGCCGTCCGCACCTCGACCTGTTCGCCGGGACGCAGGTAGCGGTGGTAGGTCTGCTCCGAGTTCGTCGCGACGACGGAGGTGAACCCGGCTTCGTCCAGCAGCTCCATCATCAGGCCGAGCGGGTCGTCGGAGCCGCGCGGCGCGTTCAGGCCGCCCATCGTCCACACCTGGGCCATCGCGGGCGGCGCGACCAGTCCCTTGTGGACGCTGTTCGCGGCGAACTCCGGATCGGTGTACACGGGGTTGTCGTCCCCGATCGCCTCGACCCAGTTGTTCACCATGGCCTGGTTCACCGGGTCGCGCGCCAGGCGCGGCGCGCATTCGCCGCGGGCGGCGATCTCGGCGGCGGTTTCTTCGATCGTCATCGCGGCACCCTCGGCAGGCCCAGGCCGATCGAGGCGATCAGCTCCCGTTGGATTTCGCTGACGCCGCCGCCGAACGTCAGCACGATGTTGCGCTTCGCGGCGACGTCCAGCCATTCCGCCAGCTCGGCGGTGTCCGGATCGGCCAGGTCGCCGTGGCGCCCGACCAGCTCTTCGAGGTTCCGGCCGATGCGCTGGATGACCTCGGAGCTGAACACCTTGGTCGCCGACGCGTCGGCGACGGTCACCGGCGCGCTCGCCGAGGACACCGCGACCTGCCAGTTCAGCAGCTCGTTCACCCGCGTCACCGCCAGCGCCTCGGCCAGCACGGCCCGGACGTCGGCGAGGTCGAGCAGGCCACGGGCGGCGGCCCAGGCGCGGACGCGGTCGTACAGGCCGCCGATCCGCCCGGCCGGGCCGAGCATGACGCGCTCGTGGTTGAGCTGCGTCGTGATCAGCCGCCAGCCCTCGTTCTCCTTGCCCACCAAGCGGTTCACCGGCACGCGAACGTCCGAATAGTACGTCGCGTTGACGTGGTGGGCGCCGTCGCAGGTGATGATCGGCGTCCAGGAGTAGCCGGGGTCGCTGGTGTCCGTGATGAGGATCGAGATGCCCTTGTGCCGCGGCGCGTCCGGCGCGGTCCGCACGGCGAGCCAGATGTAGTCGGCGTCGTGGCCGCCGGTGGTGAAGATCTTCTGGCCGTTGACGACGTACTCGTCGCCGTCGCGCACCGCCGTCGTGCGCAACGCGGCGAGGTCGGTGCCGGCCTCGGGCTCGGTGTAGCCGATCGCGAAGTGGATCTCCCCGGCCAGGATCTTGGGCAGGAAGAAGGACTTCTGCTCGTCCGTGCCGTACTGCTGCAGCGTCGGCCCGACCGTCTGGAGCGTCACCGACGGCAGCTGGACGTCGGCTCGCACGGCCTCGTCGACGAACAGGTGCTGTTCGATCTCGCCGAAGCCCTGGCCGCCGTACTCGACCGGCCAGCCGACGCCGAGCCGGCCGTCGCGGCCCATCCGGGCGACGATCTCGCGGAACACCGGCCCGTGCCGCTCGCGCAGCATGGCCTGGCGTTCTTCCGGGCTGATCAGCCCGGCGAAGTAGTCGCGCAGTTCGGCGCGCAGTGCTTTCTGCGCCGCGGTCAGTTCGACGTGCATCCGCGCACCCCCGCCACTCGTTCGCCGAGCCTGCCGAGCCGGTGCGCGGCGCCGCCGAGCGTCCGCCCGAGATCCTTCACCGCCGACGAATACCGGTGCAGTGGATAGGTTTCGTCGACACCGACCCCGCCGTGCAGGTGGTGGCAGGTCGCGAGGGCCTTGGGCGCCTCCTCGGCGAACCAGTAGGCCGCGATGTCCAGTTCGGCGTCCGCGTCCAGGCCGGCCGCGAGCCGCCACACCGCGGACGTCACCGCCAGGTGCACGGTCCGGGAGGCGACGTAGACGTCGGCGATCTGGCCGGCCACCGCCTGGAACGCCGCGAGAGGCCGGCCGAACTGGGTGCGTTCGCCCACGTGCTTCACCGTCAGGGCTAGAGCGCCGGCCAGCAGGCCGTCGCCGACCGCCAGCGCGCCCGCGACCGCGATGCGGTGCAGCGCCTCGACGGCGCCGCGGTCGAACAAGAGGTCCGTCTCCTCGACGGCGACGTCGTCCAGCCGCACGGTGTACTCCGGCGCGCCGGCCGAGGTGGGTGTCCGGACGAGCGTGACGCCGTCGGCGTGCGGGTCGACCAGGTAGACGGCGGTGCCGTGCGGAGTGGACACCGGCGTGAGGATCCTGGTGGCTTCACTCGCGTACGGGACGGCGGTCTTCACGCCATCGAGGACCCAGCGGCCGCCGGCGGCCCGCGCGGTCGTCGCGGGCTCGGCGGCGAGCGGGGCGGACGGCTCGTGCAGGGCCGCGGTGAGCAGCGCCTCCCCCGCGGCGACCGGCGGCAGGAGCTCCGCGCGCTGCTGGGGCGTGCCCAGCGTCTCGATCGGCAGGACCCCCAGCGCCAGGGCGGCGTAGGCGGGCACCGGCGCGGCGGCGCGGCCGACCTCGGTGAGGACCTGCGCGATCTCCGCGATGCCCAGGCCGTCGCCCTCGAGCTCGGGCGGCAGCGCGAGGGCGAGCAGGCCCGACGACGCGAGTGCGCGCCACGGATCGTCGACCGCGCCGAGCACCTTCGCGGCGAGGGCGGCGATCTCCGTCTGCGTATCGTCAAGGGTGAAATCCACGCCTGTCCTCCGGATCGGCGCAATACTGAAACCTGTTCTAGTCTTAACCGGAAAGCGCCGGTACGGCAACCCCTCTGGGACGAGCTTCAGCGGAGGACCTTCAGTGGCGGTGACCGAACCGGGCGGCGCGCGCCGGCGCCGGCGGATCACCGTGCCGCCGACCGCGGGCGTGCCCGACCCGGTCCCCCTCGACCTGCCCGGGCGCGGCCGGACCGTCGTCACCGACGTCGGCCCGCGGGACGCGCCCGCGCTCGTCCTGCTGCATTCGGTGGCCTGCACGGGCTTGCTGACCTGGTATCCGGCGCTCGACCGGCTGGCACGCGACCACCGCGTCGTCGTGTTCGACCAGCGGTGGCACGGCCGGGGCATCCGGTCGCCGGAGTTCCGGCTCGCCGACTGCGCCGAAGACGTCACCGCCGTGGCCGACGCGCTGGGCATCGGCCGGTTCGCGCTCGCCGGCTACTCGATGGGCGGGATGGTCGCCCAGCTCGTCACCCACGCCGAACCAGAACGTGTTACCGGACTGGTGCTGTGTTCGACCGCCGGCAACTTCCGCCGAGGGCTGCGCCAGAGCGTCGCGCTCGACGTGTTCGGCCGGACGCTGCAGCGGCTGCGCGAGCGCGTACAGCTGCCGGCCGTACCCGCCGCCGTCGCGCGTGAGCGCGTCCAGGACTACCGGTGGGGACTGCGGGAGTTCCGGTCGACCACGCCGTGGGAGGTCGCGGTGGCCGTCGACGAGATCGGCCGGTTCGACTCGACGCGCTGGCTGCACACACTGCGGCTGCCCGCGGCGGTCGTCGTGACCACCCGCGACCGGTTCATCGCCCCCGACCACCAGCGGTCCCTCGCCCGCCGCATCCCCGGTGCGGCGACCTACGAGGTCGACGCCGGGCACGCCGCCTGCGTGCTCGCCGCCGACCGCTGGGTGCCCGCCCTGCTCGCCGCGGTCCACTCCCTTTGAGGAAGGAACTCACGATGGGACGCTTCAGCCTGCCCGACGAAAAGCCCGGCGGCCTGGACTCGCCGGTGACGGCGAAGGTCATGAAATACGGGGCGAAAGCCCAGGTGGCGGTCTTCAAGCTGACCGGCGGCCGCGTCGGCGGCACGTGGCGGATCGGGGCCGGCTTCCGCAAGCCGGTGCCGACGCTGCTGCTGGAGCACCGCGGGCGCAAGTCCGGCCGGCTGTTCACGACGCCGCTGCTCTACCTGAGCTCCGGGGAGGACGTCGTCATCGTCGGCTCCCAGGGCGGGCTGCCCCGGCACCCCCAGTGGTACCGCAACCTGCTGGCGCACCCCGAGACCCGCGTCCACCTCAAAGGCCGGCGCGATGTGCCCGTCACCGCGCGGGAAGCCTCGCCGGACGAGCGCGCCGATCTCTGGCCGAAGCTGGTGGAGCTGTATGCGGACTTCGCGAAGTACCAGGCGTGGACCGAGCGGGAGATCCCGGTCGTGGTGCTCAGCCCGCGGCCTTGAGCAGCTCCGCGAGGGCCTCCGGGAGCGCGTCGGCGAGCGGCCACAGGTCCTTGACCAGCTCGCGCGCGCCGAGCAGGCCGACGTGCAGCTTGCCGGCGTTGGACAGCACCGTGACGTTCAGGCCGGCGCCGTGGAAGACCGGGCCGAGCGGGTAGAGCCCGGTGATCCGCGCGCCGAGCAGGTAGAGCGGCATCGGCGGGCCGGGCACGTTGGAGACGACCAGGTTGTGCACCACCGGGTGCTTCTCGGCCAGGCGCAGCGCGGAGTACGCGCGCACGGCGAGCCCGAACGCCGTCGCGGCCGAGAACTGCGCCCAGTCCTGCAGCATGTCGGCGTCGATGTCGTAGTGGTGGTCCTTCGAGAGCCGGTTGGCCTCGGCGAGGAAGAACACCCGCGCGGCCGGGTCGGCCAGGTGCGTCGGCAGGGAGGCGAAGAAGGCGGACACCTTGTTGCTGCCGTGATCGCGCTCGGTCCGGTCGTGCACCGAGACCGGGACGGTCGCCACCAGCGGGTCGTCCGGCAGTTCGCCGCGCGCGTCGAGGAACTCCCTCAGCGCGCCGGCGACGAGCGCGAGCACGACGTCGTTGACGGTGACCCCGAACGCGTTCTTGATCGCCTTGACGTCGTCGAGGTCGAGCTGGGCGAACGCGACGCTGCGGTGGCCGGTGATCGTGCCGTTCAGCGACGTCCGCGGCGCGGTGAACGGGATGGGCATCCCCTTGCCGCGCAACGCTTTCCCGAGCCACTGCGGTACCAGGCCCAGCAGGTCCGGCAGCAGCCGCACGATTTCGGCGGGGCGTTTCGCGAAGCTTTCGACGCTGGTGCGCAGGAGGTTCAGCGGCGAGGGCATCGCCGGGTTGCGGGGTTCCTCGATCTCCGGCGCCGGCGCGTCCGGCTCGAGTCCGGCCAGGTAGGTGATCAGGCTGGCGCCGCTCACGCCGTCGACGCTCGCGTGGTGCATCTTCAGCAGCACGGCGATCTGGCCGTCGGCGAGACCCTCGATGACGTAGAGCTGCCAGAGCGGGTGCGCACGGTCGAGCTGCTGCCCGGCGATGTGCGCGCACAGTTCGGCCAGCTCGGCGCGGTCACCGGGGGCCGGTACGCCGATGCGGTGCACGTGGTGGTCGAGGTCGAAGTCCTCGTCTTCGACCCACACGGGGTGCCCGATGTTCCAGAGTGGATTGTGCAGTTTGCGGCGGAACGCCGGAATCATCCGGACGCGTTCTTCGAGCTTTTCTTCGAGCTTCGCGAAGGTGTAGCCGCCGGGGACGGTCGAGCCGTCGAGGGTCATCAGCCCGCAGACGTGCAGGACCTGGGCCGGCGTCTCGAGGTACAGGAAGCTCGCGTCGAGGCCGCTCAGTCTCTGCATGCGGATCAGCGTAAGCCACTTCCCGTGAGCGGCGCGCTACACTACTCGCCGGTATCATCACGCTGGTGCAGCCGAATTTCCTGATCCGTCGCGCGGTCCAGCTCGGCCTCACCGCGAACGCGCTCCGCCCGTTGCGAGCCCGGTCCACGACCATCCCGGCGTTCTTCGCCGGGTGGCTGACCGGGGAGCTCGCGCCCCAGTTCCTGGCTTTGACCGCCGCGGACACTGCCTTGCACGTGGCCCGCCACGGCGTCCGCGACCGCTCGACGCAGGCCGGGCTCGCGATGGCGGCCGCGTCCGCTGCCGGGCTCGCCGCGCTGATCCGGACGGGTCATGGGGCTCGTGATGAGATCGAGGCGGCGCTGACCAACGCGCTGGGCGAGGACTACGCGGCCGAGCTGGGCCGGTCCGACCTGGGGCTGCCGTGGGGCGAGCTGGCGCTGCCGTTCCGGATGGGCGCGCCGGACGTGCGGGTCGACCGCAACATCGCGTACGCCCCGGGCGGCAAGCGGTTCCTGCTGGACGTGTATCGCCCCTCTTCGCCGGTGACCGGGGCGCCGGTGCTGCTGCAGGTCCACGGCGGCGCGTGGGTGATCGGCAACAAGGAGGAGCAGGGCCGGCCCCTGATGCGCTACCTCGCGCGCCGCGGCTGGGTGTGCGTGGCGATCAACTACCCGCTGTCCCCGGCACACCGCTGGCCGGCGCACATCGTGGCGGCGAAGCAGGCGCTGGCGTGGATCCGCGCGGAGATCGCGTCGTACGGCGGCGACCCCGGTTTCGTGGCGGTGACGGGCGGTTCGGCGGGCGGGCACCTGTCGGCGTTGCTGGCGTTGTCGCAGAACGACCCGGCGTTGCAGCCGGAGTTCGAGGACGTCGACACGAGCGTCCAGGCGTGCGTACCGCATTACGGGGTGTACGACTTCGCGGCGACGTCGGGATCGCGGGCGAGTCAGTACCGGCTGGAGAGCCTGATCGCGCGGCGGGTGTTCGCGGCCGACCGTGATCCGGTGCGGTACCTCGACGACTACATCGCGGCATCTCCGCTGGACCGGATTTCCTCGGAGGCACCGCCGTTTTTCGTGATCCACGGGCGGGACGACTCGCTGGTGCCGGTGCGAGAGGCGCGGGAGTTCGTGCGGCGGTTGCGGGAGAAGTCCCGGCAGCCGGTGGCTTATGCGGAGCTGGCCGGGGCCCAGCATGCGTTCGACGTGTTCACGTCGGTGCGGAGTGCGCATGTGGTGCGGGGCGTGGCGCGGTTCTTGGACTACACGTACAACGCCTGGAAGGCCGAGAACCGGTAGTTGCTCGGGCTCGGCCGAACCTGCGGCCGGTCGGCGAGGGCGGGCTGCCGGGTCAGTAAGCGAGGTCCAGCGGGCTCGCCGAGGGCGGGCCGTCCAGGCGCCACTCCGTGCCCACGCGGATGAACCGGTACCAGCGGGCGTCGCGGCCGTAGCGCAGCTGCAAGTCTCCCTGGGTCAGGCGGTTGCGCCAGACCTTGGGCGTTCCCGGCAACCCCGCGTCGGCCACGACTGCCTGCGCCTCGGCCAGCGGGCCGGGCCCCGGCTGCCACGGCTCCCGCACGACCGCCAAGCCGCCACGCCCGGCTTCGCGCCAGGCCTCTGCCCAGTGGACCAAATCCCGCATGGGCACCCCGGCCGCGGTGGCCAAGGCCATGAACTCCGAACCGGACCGGCTCGCTGCGCGGCGCGCGAGGTCCTCCTCGAACGTCAGCTCCGCCGCCGTCGCTCCGCCCGTCAGCAGGTCGCGCGCGAGCGAGGCGGCATCCGCGGCCAAGCCGGACAGTGCGTCCGCCGTCCAGCCCGTGCTCGGGGGCGGGTCGAGGTCCAGGATCGCCGGTGGTCCGGCCACCCGCGGTGGCGGCGGCAGGGCCGGGATCGCGCCCGGCCGCCGGGCGTAGGCCGCGCGCGGTGTCAGTCCTTCGTCCACGCGCGTCGGCAGCTTCGGTTTCTCGCCGCGCGCCGGGGTTCGGCGGGACCGCAGCTCGGCCAGGACGTCCGCCCGCGGACGTCCGCGCAGCAGGAACAGCGTGAACGGGTCGCGGTCCACTTCGTCGGCGACCAGGTAGTACACCGCCGCGACGTGCTTGCACGGGTTCGCCGAGTCCGGGCACGAGCACCGCGGCCGCAGGTCGCCCGGGCCGGGCAGCAGGTCGGCGCCCGCCTCGCGGGCCTGCTCGGTGAGCGCGCCCGGCAGCTCGCCGTCGAGCAGCGCGGCCGCGTGCCCGAGCTGCGTGCCGACCACGCCGAGCAGCGTGTCCCACTCGCCGTCGGTGAAGGTGCGCATGGTGATGGTGACCTTGTACGGCTGCGGCCGGCTGCCGCGCACCCGGGCTTTCACCTCCCCGGCGCCGACGTGCAGCTCGCTGACCGTGCCCTGGCGCGCGTACGTCCGCCCGCGAGGCAGCCGGTTCGGGTCGAGTTTCGCCCGCTGCTCGAGCGCGTCGACCCAGGCGCGGCCCCACCACGTCCGGCCGAAGTTGCGCCTCGGCGGCATCACCCGCTCCCGAGCCGGACCAGGTCGGCGAGCTCGTCGTCGGACAGTTCGGTGATCCAGTCCTCTCCCGCGCCGACGATCGACTCTGCCAGCCCCCGCTTCTTTTCGAGCACCTGCGCGATCCGCTCTTCGAGGGTGCCCTCGGCGATCAGCCGGTGGACCTGGACCGGCCGGTCCTGGCCGATGCGGTACGCGCGGTCGGTGGCCTGGTCCTCGACCGCCGGGTTCCACCAGCGGTCGTAGTGGATCACGTGGGTGGCGCGGGTCAGGTTGAGCCCGACGCCGCCCGCCTTGAGCGAGAGCAGGAACACGGGGATTTCGCCGGCCTGGAACCGGTCGACCATGTCCTGCCGTTTCGCGGGCGAGCTTTCGCCGGAGAGCAGCTCGGTGGGCAGGCCCCGGTCCTTGAGCCGGCGCTCGAGCAGCCGGCAGAGCTGGACGTACTGGCTGAAGACGAGGACGCTCTCGCCCTCGTCGAGGATGACGTCGAGCAGCTCTTCGAACGCGGCGAGCTTGCCGGACCGGCCGGTGAGCGCGCTGTGGGGTTCTTTGAGGAACTGGGCCGGGTGGTTGCAGATCTGCTTGAGCTCGGTGAGCAGCCGCAGGACCTGCCCGCGCCGCTCGATGCCCTGCTTCTCGCGGATTTCGTCCAGGTTTTCGCGCACGACGGCTTCGTAGAGCGTGGTCTGCTCGGCGGTGAGCGGGACGAACCGGTCGGTCTCGGTCTTGGGCGGCAGTTCCGGAGCGATGTCCGGGTCGGACTTGCGCCGCCGCAGCAGGAACGGCCGGACGGTGGCGGCCAGCCGTTCGGTGACGGCCTTGTCGCGGTCACGCTCGATCGGGCGCGCCACGGTGCGGCGGAAGCGATCGAGCGGGCCGAGCAGCCCGGGCGTGGTCCAGTCCACAATGGACCAGAGCTCGGTCAGCCGGTTTTCGACCGGGGTGCCGGTGAGGGCGACCTTGGCTCGGGCGGGGATCTTGCGGAGTTCCTTGGCGGTGGCGGACAGTGGGTTCTTGACGTGCTGCGCCTCATCCGCGGCAATGAGTCCCCAGTCCACTTCGGACAGTGTTTCGCGGTCGCGGCGGAGGACGCCGTAGGTGGCCAGGACGACCTCGTCGGGGGCGAGGTCGTCGAGGTGGCGGCTGCCGCCGTGGAAGCGGCGGACCGGGATGTCCGGGGCGAAGCGGGCGAACTCGCGTTCCCAGTTGCCCAGGAGGGAGGTGGGGCAGAGGACCAGGGTGGGGCCGCCGGTCGAGGCAGGTTGGGGCTCCGCAAGCTCCGCCGGACCAGGCAGGCCACCGGCACGGGACTCGGCGGCAGCCTCGGCCGGACGAAGCCGGTCGACCGGACCGGACTCGGCAAGCTCCGCAGCCTCGACCGGGCGAAGCCGGCCACCGGGCCGGGACTCCGCAACCTCCGCCGGACCAGGCACGCCACCGGCACGGGACTCGGCAGCAGCCTCGGCCGGGCGAGACTGGTCATCGGCCTCGAGCACCGCCCCCACCGGGAGCGCGGCTTCCTGGTCCGCGATCAGCTCACCCCCGGACCGGTGCGCGCCGGCCAGGGCTCGGCGGTGCAGGTGCAGCGCGATCAGCTGGATCGTCTTGCCCAACCCCATGTCGTCGGCCAGGCACGCGCCCAACCCCAGCCCCGTCATCGTCGCCAGCCAGGCCAACCCGGCCTGCTGGTACGGCCGCAGCGTCGCCTGCAACCCCGGCGGTGGGAGCACCGAAGCGCCCTCCCGGTCGCGGATCCGGGAAGCCAGGTCCCCCAGCGCCGGGGGCGCCGCGAACTCGACGCGTTCGCCGTCCAGTTCCAGCTCGCCCGTCAGCGCCGCCGCCAGGGCCTCGCCCGCGTCGAGCTTGCGGGTTCGGCCCCGGACTCGCGCGAGCAGCTGTGGATCCACCCGCACCCATTGCCCGCGCAGCCGGACCAGCGGGCGCTTCGCCTCCGCGAGGGCCGCGACCTCCGCCTCGGTCAGCTGCTCGCCGCCCAGGCTGAGCTGCCAGCGGAACTCCAGGAGGCTCTTCAGCGCGAACTCCGCCTCCGTGACGCTCGCCGGTGCCTGGGTCGCGCTCGCCTTCGCCTTCACCTCGCCGGCGAACAGCCCCTTCGACCACAGCACCTCGATGCCGGCGCCGCCGAGGTCGCGGCTGCCCTCGGTCAGCAGGTCGACGACTTCCTCGTCGTTCAGCGGCAGCTCCGCGGGCGTGGCCTGCGTCAGCACCCGGCCGAGCGGCTCCCACGCCCGCGCGCCACGGCGCAGGCCGAGCAGCAGCTGCGTCTCCACCTGGTCGCCGAGGCGGCTCAGAACCGCGTCCGGCGCGTCCCACAGCGTCGACGCCTCGATCACCAGGCTCGCCTCCGCCATGCTGCGCACCGCCAGCACCCCGGCGAACGTGTCGTCGTCGCGGCCCTCGACCCGCAGCAGCACCTGGACGCCGCGGGGTTCGCGGGCCTCCAGCTCGGCCAGCCAGGCCGCGCCGTCCGGGCCGAGCAGCGCCGGTTCGCGCGCCGCGAACGCCGGGTCGCCCGCCCCGACCGGCGCCGCCGGGCTGCGCGCCAGCAGGTCGGCCGTCGCGTCCCAGAGCGCGCGGACCAGGGAATCCGGTGAATGCAGGCGGATGCGTTTCAGCCCGGTGAGCGGCAGCGCGTACGCCTCCGGTGGCAACGCACCGGCCAGGCCTCGCAGCAGCTCCTCGTCGGCCGCGTCCAGCGGCCCGATCCGCCAGGCCGCCGCCCCGGCCGGCGAGACGGCGGGCCGCAGCCGCCCCCGCGCGACGAGGTTCACCCCGGCGTTGACGGCCGCCGACCACGCCGCGACGGCCGGGCTCGCCTCCTCCCCCACCGCGAGCAGGCGGGGCAGCGCGCGTTCGAGCGGGACGAGCTCCGCCTCGACCTTCGTGCGCGCGAACTTCGCGCCCCGGGGCAGCACGAGCTCGATCGTGGTCCCGCCGGCCACGTCGTCGCCCCACAAGGCCAGCACGCCGTCCCGCGGGGGATCCGCGGGAAGGTAGGTGGCTTGGGTGTCTGCGCTGAACTCCACGACGGCAACGCTAGAACACGCCCCCGACAGTTTCGGCCCGGGCGGCACGAACGGTCCTTTCGCGCCCCCCGATCCGCGTGCTCCGGGACGTGACTCGCGTGATCCTGACCGGATCTCGCGTGATCAGAGACGGAACTCGCGTGATCAGAGAGGCATCTCGCGTGACTGGAGGGGCGACACGCGTGATTGGCGGGGCATCAGCCGCGCGGGAGGCCCAGGAGGCGTTCCGCGGTCAGGGACCGCAGGACCTGCGTGGTGCCGCCCGCGATGGACAGGCAGCGCGTCAGCAGGAACTCGTGCTGGGCCGGACTGCCCGCGACCAGCGCACCCGCGCCGGCCAGCTCCAACGCGAACTCCGCGACGTCCTGCCGGTGCTGCACCCCGAGCAGCTTCCGCACGCTCGACTCCGCACCCGGATCCTGACCTTCCAGCCGGCGAAGCGCCGCCCGCAGGTCCAGCACGGACCCCGCCACGCCGAAAGCCACCAGCGAGCCGAGCCGGTCCAAAGCCACGTCGTCCAGCGCAGCAGCGTCCACTGTGGACACCAAAGACTGCACGCTCTCCCCCACCGCGGACCCGCTCCCGAGGGCCACCCGCTCGTTGGCCAGGGTCGTGCGCGCCAGCCGCCAGCCGCCTCCCGGTGTGCCGACGACGTCGGCGTCCGGGACGAACACGTCGTCCAGGAACACCTCGTTGAACACGGCCTCGCCGGTGATCTCGCGCAGCGGCCGCGTCGTGATGCCCTCGGCGCGCATGTCCACCAGGAAGTACGTGATCCCCTTGTGCTTGGGCACGTCCGGGTCGGTGCGCGCCAGGCAAATGCCCCAGTCGGCTTCGCGCGCCAGCGACGTCCACACCTTCTGCCCGGTCAGCCGCCAGCCGCCGTCGACGCGCCGCGCGGCCGTCCGCAACGCCGCCAGGTCGGACCCCGCGCCCGGCTCGCTGAACAACTGGCACCACGTGATCTCCCCGCGCAGCGTCGGCCGCGCGAACCGGGAGCGCTGCTCGTCACTGCCGTGCTCGAGGATCGTCGGCACCGCCCACGCCCCGATCACCAGGTCCGGACGGCGGACGCCGGCCGCCGCCAAAGCGCCGTCGATCCGCAGCTGTTCCGCGGCGTCGGCACCGAGCCCGAACGGCTTCGGCCAGTGCGGCGTCAGCAAACCCGCGTCGGCCAAGGCGACTCGCTGCGAAGACACGGGCAACGCGGCGATCCGCGCCGCCTCTTCGCGCAAGAAAGGGTCGTCCCCGACGTCGACGCCCAGCGTCCGCTCGGTCCCGGCGAGAGCCAGCGAAGCCGCTTCACGCCGCCACGGCCCCGGACCGCCGAGCCACTGCCGCAACGCCACGGCCCGCCGCAGGTAGAGGTGCGCGTCGTGCTCCCAGGTGAACCCGATCCCGCCGAGCACCTGGATGCAGTCCTTCGCGTTGGCGACGGCGGCGTCGAGGGCGACGACGGCCGCGCTCGCCACCGACAGCGGGTGCTGCCCGGAAGCCGCGTCCCACGCCAGCGCTTCGGCCGCTTCGGCGCGGCACAGCATCTCCGCGCACAGGTGCTTGATCGCCTGGAACCCGCCGATCGGCTTGCCGAACTGCTCGCGGACCTTGGCGTACTCGACGGCGATGGTCAGGCAGCGACGCGCCACTCCCGCCGCCTCGGCCGCGGCCAGCGTCGCCGCCGGCGGCTCGACCGGCGGCAGGGTCAGGACCTCGGCCGGGACACCCGAGAAGCGGACGCGCGCCAGCGGGCGCGAGAAGTCGAACGGCTCCAGCGGCTCCACGGTCAGCCCGGGTGTCTCCGGCGCGAGCAGCACGTGGCCGCCGTCGACCGGTACCAGCAGCCAGGACTCGGGAGTGGCTCCCGGCACCGGCCCGGAGACGCCGTCGACGAGCCGGTCCAGCAACACCGCGACCGTGGCCTCCCCCTCCGCGACGGCCGCGAGCAGCTCCTTCGCCGAAGGGATCTCCGCGAGCAGCAGGCCCGCCAAAGCGGTGCCGAGCACCGGACCGGGAACGAGTTCTTCGGCCGCCGCGGCCAGCCCGGCGGCCAGATCGGCGACACTGCCGTCGGCGCCGCCGACGGCCGCGGGCAACGCGACGCCGAACAAGCCCAGGTCCGCGAAGCTCGCGGGAACCCCGGTTTCCGCCGCTCGCACCGCTTCTCGCGGGTGGTGCGCGGCGGACCAGGCGTGGATCGCCTCGGCCAGCGCGGCCTGTTCCTCGGTGAGCGCGACCGGCATGGGCCCTCCTCGCGGTACGGGACACTACTCGCGAGTGTAGAACGTGTTACAGTTTTTCGGCCAGTGGGTCAATTGTTGAACGTTTCGCCAGGACAGGTACTCTACGTCGTGAACTGGAACAAGTTCCGAAGGACGGGGGAATGCCGATGCCCGGCAAGGCCAAGGCGCCGGCGAAGGCACGCGGTAACGGCCTGAGCGCGATCGGCGCCGACGAACTCGGCTCGGCCGCCCAGCGCGACCGCCGCCGCCGGATCATCGACGCCACCCTCGCGCTGGCCTCCAAAGGCGGCTACGACGCCGTGCAGATGCGGGCCGTCGCCGAGAAGGCCGACGTCGCGCTCGGGACGCTGTACCGGTACTTCCCGTCCAAGATCCACCTGCTCGTCTCCGGTCTCGCGCGCGAGTTCGAGCGCGCGCAGGAGAAGCTGGAACGCCAGGCCATCCCCGGCGACACGCCCGCCGAGCGGCTGATGTTCGTGCTCGGCCGCAACACCCGCCTGATGCAGCGCGACCCGCACCTGACCGAAGCGATGGTCCGCGCGTTCATGTTCGCCGACACCTCCGCCGCCGCCGAGGTCGAGCAGGTCGGGCGGCTGATGGAAAACATGTTCGCCCAGGCGATGGGGATCGACGACCCGGCCGAGGCCGACCGCGACATCTTCCACGTCGTCGCGGACGTCTGGATGGCGAACCTGGTGGCCTGGGTGACCCGCCGCGCGTCGGCGGCCGACGTCGCCAACCGCCTCGAGCTGTCGGTGCACCTGCTGCTGGACAAGTGATCCCGGCGGCCGCGGTCGCCGAGGCGCACAGCCGGCTGCACCGCGCGCTCGAACCGCTGACCGACGAGCAGGTCCGCGAGCCGTCGTCACTGCCCGGCTGGACGCGCGGGCACGTGCTGGCCCACGTCACCGACGCCGGGCGCGCGCTCGCCGACCTCGTCGAGAACGCGCTGCGCGGCGTGCTCGTCCCGCTCTACGACCCGAAGACGCACGACCGGGACGGCATCATCGAGGCGACCGCGAGCCGGCCCGCCGAGGAGCACCGGCGGGACCTGCTGCGGCACTCCGTCCGCCTGGAAGACGCGTGGGCGCGCGTCACGGACTGGGACCAGCACGTCGACTACCGCGACGGCAAGCTCTCCAGCACGGTCTTCGCGCGCTGGCGCGAGGTCTGGATCCACGCCGTCGACCTCGACGTCGGCGTCGGCCTCGCCGACTGGCCCGACGACTTCTGCGGCCACGCCGTGGACTTCCTCCAGGATCGCCTGCCGGACGGCGTGGCGGCCCGCGCCGGGGACCGCCGCTGGGGCGCCGGCGGCGCCGAAGTCACCGGATCCCTGCGCGATCTCGCCGCGTGGCTGTCCGGGCGGGCCGCCGGCACCGGCCTGGCCGGCGACCTCCCGGACCTGGGACCGTGGCCGGTCAGCGGTGCGCGGCGACCACCTCGGCCAGCTCGTCCAGCGCCTTGAGCGTCTCGGCCTCCGGCAGCGTCTCCAGCAGGAACGTGTAGCGCTCGACGCCCGCCTCGCGGAAGCCGTCGATCACCTTGACCTTCGGGTCACCGCCGAAGACCGCGAACTCGATGTCCGGACGTCCCTGGTCGGCGAGCCAGCCGCGGACGCGCTTGGCCTCGTCGAAGTGCGTGTGACCGCGAAGCAGCCAGCCGTCCCCGTAGCGGACGAGGCGGTTCAGCGCCGCTTCGCTCTCGCCGCCGATGTAGATCGGCGGGTGCGGCTTGCGCACCGGCTTCGGCCAGGAGTAGATCGGGTCGAAGTCGACGTGCTTGCCGTGGAACTCGGCTTCGTCCTTCGTCCAGATCTCCTTGAGCGCGGCCAGCTGCTCGTCGATCAGCGCGCCGCGGGTCTTCGGGTCGGTGCCGTGGTTGCGCATCTCCTCGCGGTTCCAGCCGACGCCGACGCCGAACAGCGCGCGCCCGTCGGAGACCAGGTCGAGGGAGGCGACCTCCTTCGCGGTGTGGATCAGGTCGCGCTGGATCAGCAGCGCGATGCCGGTGCCGAGCAGCAGCTCCGACGTCGCGGTCGCAGCGGCGGTGAGCGCCACGAACGGGTCGAGCGTGCGCTTGTACTTCTCCGGCAGGTCGCCCCCGCCCGGGTACGGGCTTTCCCGGCGGACGGGGATGTGCGAGTGCTCGGCCAGGAACAGCGAGTCGAAGCCACGTTCCTCCAGCGCCGCACCCAGCACGTCCGGCCGGATGCCCTCGTCGGTCACGAACGTCGAGATCCCGAATTTCATACTCAACGACTACCACCAGGTTGACAGGCGGTGCAGGATGGAGTCATCTCATCATACGTTGAATAAGGGGGTAGTCATGGACGTACAAGACGTCGACTTCGAACAGCTGTACCAGGGCGCCACCCCGATGGGCCGGAAGATGCCGTGGGACATCGGCGCACCGCAGCCCGCGGTCGTCGCGCTGGCCGACGCGGGCGAGTTCACCGGCGAGGTGCTCGACATCGGCTGCGGCCTCGGCGACAACTCGGCGTTCCTGGCCTCGCGCGGCCTGCACGTCACCGGCCTGGACGGCGCGCCGTCGGCGATCGAGCAGGCCCGCGCCCGCACCCCGGACGTCACCTTCGCCGTCGCCGACGCGACCGAGCTCGAAGGCTACGAAAGCCGCTTCGACACGGTCCTCGACAGCGCGCTCTACCACTGCCTGTCCGACGACGAACGGCGTCAGTACCTCGCGGCGCTGACCCGCGCGACGCGGCCGGGAGCGCGGCTGCACCTGTTCGCGTTCTCCCCGGAGGTGCCGGACGCGTTCCCGGCGCCGTACCTGATCAGCGAAGCGAACCTGCGCGAGACGGTCGGCAAGGACTGGACGATCGAGAAGCTCGAACCGACCGTCTACACGACGTCGATGAACCCGGACGAGCTGCGGCAGAGCATCCGGACGATGCTCGACGCGGATCCGGCGGGCCTGGCCGCGATGGACACCGACGAGGACGGCCACGTGCTCGTCCCCGTCTGGCGGCTCAAGGCCGTCCGCCGCTAGACGTTGCGGCGGTACTGCCCGCCGACCTCGAAGAACGCCTCCGTGATCTGACCCAGCGAGCACACCCGCGCGGCATCCATCAGCACTCCGAACAGGTTGCCGCCGCGGGTGGCCGCTTCGCGCAACGCCTTCAGCGCCTGCTGGGCCTCTTCGTGGTGGCGGTGCTGGAAGTCCGCCAGCCGGTCCAGCTGGGACTTCTTCTCGTCCTCCGTCGCGCGGGCCAGCTCGACCTCGACGTCGTCCTCGCCCGCGCGCGGGTTGCGGAACGTGTTGACGCCGATGATCGGCAGCGAGCCGTCGTGCTTCTTGCGCTCGTACAGGATCGACTCGTCCTGGATCTTGCCGCGCTGGTAGCCCGTCTCCATCGCGCCGAGCACGCCGCCGCGCTCGGAGATCCGGTCGAACTCGGTCAGCACGGCCTCCTCGACCAGGTCGGTCAGCTCGTCGACGACGAACGAACCCTGCAGCGGGTTCTCGTTCTTCGACAGGCCCCACTCCTTGTTGATGATCATCTGGATGGCCATCGCGCGGCGCACCGACGCCTCCGACGGCGTCGTGACCGCCTCGTCGAACGCGTTGGTGTGCAAGGAGTTCGCGTTGTCGTAGAGCGCGCAGAGCGCCTGCAGCGTCGTGCGGATGTCGTTGAAGCTCATCTCCTGCGCGTGCAGCGACCGCCCGGACGTCTGCACGTGGTACTTGAGCTTCTGCGACCGCTCGTTCGCGCCGTAGCGCTCGCGCATCGCCACGGCCCAGATCCGCCGCGCGACCCGGCCGAGCACCGTGTACTCCGCGTCCATGCCGTTGGAGAAGAAGAACGACAGGTTCGGCGCGAAGTCGTCGATGTCCATGCCGCGCGCCAGGTACGACTCGACGTAGGTGAAGCCGTTCGACAGCGTGAAGGCCAGCTGAGAGATCGGGTTCGCCCCGGCCTCGGCGATGTGGTAGCCGGAGATCGACACCGAGTAGAAGTTGCGGACGCCGTGCTCGATGAACCACTCCTGGATGTCGGCCATCATCCGGAGGCTGAACTCGGTGGAGAAGATGCAGGTGTTCTGGCCCTGGTCCTCCTTGAGGATGTCGGCCTGGACGGTCCCGCGCACGTTCTTCAGCGCCCACTCGCGCAGCTCGACGGCCTCGGCTTCGGACGGCTCACGGCCGTGCTCCGCCTTGAACTCCGTGACCTTCTGGTCGATCGCGGTGTTGAGGAAGAAGGCCAGGATCGTCGGCGCCGGGCCGTTGATCGTCATCGACACCGACGTGTTCGGCGCGGTCAGGTCGAAGCCGTCGTAGAGGACCTTCATGTCCTCGAGCGAGGCGATGGACACTCCCGACGTGCCGACCTTGCCGTAGATGTCGGGACGGGTGTGCGGGTCGTGGCCGTAGAGCGTCACCGAGTCGAACGCGGTCGAGAGCCGCTTCGCCTCCGAGTCGGCCGACAGCATCTTGAAGCGGCGGTTGGTGCGGAACGCGTCACCCTCGCCGGCGAACATCCGCGCCGGGTCCTCCCCCTCGCGCTTGAACGGGAAAACGCCTGCGGTGTACGGGAAGTAGCCCGGCAGGTTCTCGCGGCGCAGGAACGACAGCAGCTCGCCGGACTCGGCGTAGCGCGGCAGGGCGACGCGCGGGATCCGGTTGCCGGACAGCGTGTCGCGCCACAGCTGCGTGCGCAGCTCCTTGTCGCGGATCTTGACGACCAGCTCGTCCTGGCGGTACTCCTCCGACAGCGCCTGGAAGCGCTCGAGGAGCTTTGTCGACTCGCCGTCCACATCGGACTCCGCGGTGGCGAGCAGCCCGGCCAGCGCGTCGGTCGACGCGTCCACCTTGGACAGTTCCGACTCGGCCAGTGCGAGCGCCTCGCGCTTGCGGACCGCGGCGACCTGTTGCGCGGTCTTGGCGTGGTAGCCGCGCACGGTGTCGGAGATCTCGGCCAGGTAGCGGGCCCGGTTGCCCGGGATGATCGTCGACGCGTCCGTCGAGACCTTGCCCTCGACCTGCGGCAGGGTGCCGGCCGAGACGGTCAGCCCGCGCTCGGCGAGCAGGCCGCGCAGGTGCTGGTACAGCGCGGTGACGCCGTCGTCGTTGAACTTCGCCGCGCTCGTGCCGTAGACCGGCATGTCCTCCGGGCCCGAGTCGAAGGCCTCGCGGTTGCGCACCAGCTGGCGCGCGACGTCGCGGCGGGCGTCCTCGGCGCCGCGGCGCTCGAACTTGTTGATCGCGACGACGTCGGCGAAGTCGAGCATGTCGATCTTCTCCAGCTGCGACGCGGCGCCGAACTCCGGCGTCATCACGTACAGCGAGTCGTCCACGAAGTCGACGATGCCGGCGTCGCCCTGGCCGATGCCCGGCGTCTCGACGATCACCAGGTCGTACCCGGCGGCCTTGCACGCCAGGATCGCCTCGCTCAGCCCGGCCGGGATCTCGCCGGACGTCGTGCGCGTCGCGAGCGAGCGGAAGTACACCGGGGAGCCGTCGAGGCAGTTCATCCGGATGCGGTCACCGAGCAGCGCGCCGCCGCCCTTGCGCCGCGACGGGTCGACGGCGAGCACCGCGATCCGCAGCTTGTCCTCCTGGTCGAGGCGGAAGCGCCGGATCAGCTCGTCGGTGAGCGACGACTTGCCCGAGCCGCCGGTGCCGGTGATGCCGAGCACCGGCACCTCCCGCTTGCCCGCGGCGTCGGTGAGGCCGCTCAGCAGCGCGTCGGGCAGCTTCTCCGCCTGCAGCTGCGTGATGACGCGCGAGAGCGAGGCGACGTCACCGGAGAGCACCTTGTCCAGCGCCGGGGCCTCGGCCGCGAGGTCGACGTCGCAGGCCTCGATCATCGAGTTGATCATGCCCGGCAGGCCCATCTCGTAGCCGTCCTCGGGCGAGAAGATGCGGGCGACGCCGCGCGAGTGCAGCAGGTCGATCTCCTCGCGCACGATCACCCCGCCCCCGCCGCCGAAGACCTTGATGTGGCCGGCGCCGCGCTCGCGCAGCAGCTCGACCAGGTAGGAGAAGTACTCGACGTGCCCGCCCTGGTAAGCCGAGATGGCGATGCCCTGGACGTCTTCGGCGATGGCCGAGGTGGCCACCTCGTCGACCGACCGGTTGTGGCCGAGGTGCACGACCTCCGCGCCCTGCGACTGCAGGATCCGCCGCATGATGTTGATCGACGCGTCGTGACCGTCGAAGAGGCTCGACGCCGTCACGAACCGGACGGGGTGCACGGGGCGGTACAGCTCACGGCTCATCCCCTTAAAATACTTGGACTTCCTACTATTGGAAACCCGAAGACCCGTGACGCGGATCTCAGGGCCACCCAGGAGAACTTGACATCGACCAGCTCAGCACTATGTTTAACTTATCCGTTAATTAACAAGGTGCTGAAATGACCACTGACCAGTTGAGCCGGACGTTCTCGGCGCTCGCCGACCCGACCCGGCGCGCCATCCTCGCCCGGCTGTCCGCGGGCGAAGCGACGGTGAACGAGCTCGCCGAGCCGTTCACGATGAGCCTGCCCGCGATCTCACGGCACCTGAAGGTGCTGGAACAGGCCGGGCTGATCACACGTGGCCGCACGCGTCAGTGGCGCCCCTGCCGGCTGGAGGCGAAACCCCTGGAAGACGTCGCCGACTGGGTCGCGACCTACCGCCGGTTCTGGGACGGCGGGTTCGACCGCCTCGAGGAGCACCTGAGGAGCCTGACCGGCGATGCCTGACCTGGAGATCACGCGCGTCTTCGACGCCCCGCGCGAGCTCGTGTTCGCCGCCTGGACGCACCCGGACCACCTGGCGAGCTGGTTCGGTCCGCACGGCTTCACCTGCTCCGCCGTCACCGTCGACCCGCGGCCCGGCGGTCGCTGGCGGGCCTGCATCCGCTCCCCCGAAGGCGAGGACCACTGGATGCACGGCGTCTACCGCGAGGTCAGCGCCCCCGAGCGGCTGGTGTTCACCTTCGCGTGGGAAGCCCAGGGGCTGGAGACGCTCGTGACGATCGGCTTCGCCGGCCTCGACGGCAAGACCGAGATGACCTTCAGCCAGACCGGCTTCCCGTCCACCGCCGAGCGCGACGGCCACCACGACGGCTGGACTTCCAGTTTCGACGACCTGACCGGCTACATCCGAGGAAAGGACGAACGATGACCGCCACCACGCCCCAGATCGTCTCGCCGGAGGAATGGCAGGCCGCGCGCGACGCGCTGCTGGCGAAGGAGAAGGAGCACATGAAGGCGGCCGACCGCCTCGCCGCCGAGCGCCGCCGGCTGCCGATGGTCCGGTTCGACGCGAAGTACCCGTTCGAAAGCGCGGACGGCCCGGTCAGCCTGCTCGACCTGTTCGAGGGCCGCCGCCAGCTGATCGTCTACCACTTCATGCTGCACCCCGGCGACGAGGCGGGCTGCCCCGGCTGTTCCCTGCTCGTCGACAACATGCCGCACCTGGCCCACCTGCACGCCCGCGACGTCACGCTCAAGGTCGTCGCGCCGGCGACCCTGGCGGAGATCGAGCGGTACAAGGCCCGGATGGGCTGGGACGTGCCGTGGGTGTCCGCGCACGGCACGGGGTTCACCGAGGACTGCGGCGTCGGCATGGGGTTCGGCGTGAGCGTGTTCCTGCGCGACGGCGACGACGTCTACCGGACGTACTTCACCAGCGGCCGCGGCGGCGAGATGTTCCTGGCGTCCCACCGCTACCTCGACGTCACCCCGCTCGGGCGTCAGGAGGCGTGGGAAGAAGACAGCCACGGCGACGACGCGCCGAGCTCGTGGTGGCGCCGCCACGACGAGTACTGAGGCTCCCTGGCGTACCGGCCGGCGATCCCGCGCTTCCCCGCGCGCGATCGATCGGCTCGGTGCGTGCCCGGCTCCGGGCACTCTGAGGCGCGGCTGGTGCCTGGGCGGCACCACCCGCTCCCGGGGGCCGTCAGCGGTTCTTGGCCGCCCGCAGTGCGATCCACTGGCGCATCGCGTACTCGACCAGCGTGATCAGCGTCTGCTTCGTCGACTCGCGGTCCCGGGCGTCGCAGCGGACGATCGGGATGTTCGGGTCGATCGACAGGGCCTCGCGCACGTCGTTGATGTCGTGCTCCAGCACGCCGTCGAACGTGTTGACGCCGACGATGTACGGCAGGCCCCGGTCTTCGAAGAAGTCGATCGGGGCGAACGAGTCGGCCAGCCGGCGGGTGTCCGCCAGCACGACCGCGCCGATCGCGCCGCGGACCAGGTCGTCCCACATGAACCAGAACCGCTGCTGCCCGGGCGTGCCGAACAGGTACAGGATGAGGTCCGCGTCCAGCGACACCCGGCCGAAGTCCATCGCGACCGTGGTCGTGGACTTGCCCGGCGTGTGGTCGAGGTTGTCGACCCCGACGCTCGCGTCGGTCATCATCGCCTCGGTGGTGAGCGGCACGATCTCCGACACCGACCCGACGAAGGTCGTCTTCCCCGCACCGAAACCGCCAGCCACCACGATCTTGGCGGATGTCATGGTCGGGGGCGCGGTGTCCCGCGGTGCCTTAAAGCCGACGGAGTCCACTCAAAACCCTTTCCATCAACACCAGATGTGCCTCGGCGCCGTCATTGCCCGTTATCGTCTTGTGCACCGTGACCAGCCCCGCGTCCGCCGCGTCGCTGATCAGCACCCGGGCCACGCCCAAAGGCACCCGCAAGGCCGACACGAGCTCGGCGACCGAACGGGGGGTCCGGCACTCTTCCATGATCGAGATGCACTCGATCTGCTCCGCGGCCACCTCGGGGAAGCCACCCGTGGCAGCGTAGTCCTTCGCGGAGACCAGTGTCTCCAGCTCCAGGGCGTAGTTTGCCCGAGTGCGGCCGCCGGTCAAAGCGTAGGGCCGGACGATCGCCGTCTGATCCTCGGGTGCGAGGGGCTGTTCGAACACCGCGGGCATGACGAACTCGCCGCTGGGCGGGCCCGGGTCGAACAAACCGCCTGGTCTGGGGCTGTCCCCGTCGGTACTGCCGGGGGGCGAGACTAAAGAGGTCATTCGATCTCCTTGGTCGGCCGACGGCGCGGGCGCCGGCGGTTCCGCGGCCGCGTGCGCACCGGCGGCCGGGGGTGGCGGGGACTCCTTGCTCTTCTTGCGCTTCCGGCGGGCACGGCCGGAATCCAGGGTGAACCCGTTGAGGACGTCGGCGAACGTGCCGTCGTCCCCTCTCCCGGGGGGTCGCTGCCCCTCGGGTGGTTCGCCGCCGAATCCGGACCCCGTGCTCATCGCGCCATCATCCCACCGGTTCGCCGATCAGCGACCCGCCCGATCCCTGGAGCTGGGCGCGCAGCTCCGGGGTCAGGATCTGGCCGACCCGGTCGACGAGCATCGTCATTTCGTAGGCGACCTGCCCGATGTCGCAGTTCGGGGCGGCGAGCACGGCCAGGCAGGATCCGTCGCTGATCGACATCAGCACCATGATCCCCAGCTCCATCTCGACGACGGTCTCGTTGACCGCCCCGGCCTCGAAGCACCGGGCGGCGCCCTGGGTGAGGCTGACCAGGCCCGACGCGACCGCCGCGAGCTGGTCGGCCCGATCGAGCGGCAGCCGGTTCGACGCGCTCAGCAGCAGCCCGTCCGCCGAGACGACCACGGCGTGGGCCACGCCGGGCACCCGCTCCGCGAAGTCGTTGATCAGCCAGCCGAACTGATTCTGCGACGGCTGTGCGCTACTCGGCGAGGTCATTCACCCTCCAGTGTCTCGTGGTTGGTCTCGGCCCGCGCGGTGCGGTGGCGTCCGCGCTCGATGCCCTGCTGGAAGCTTCGCAGGCGGCCGCGCACGTCGTGTGCGTCCCGTTGTGGTCGGGGGGCCGTGGCCCCGCTGGGCGGTCCGGCGCTGCCCGGGAGCAGCTGCTCCCCCCGACGGCGCCGGGGCAATCCTGCCGAAGTGAAGGTGGCGGGTGCCGACTGGGACACCGCTTGCACCGCCCGCCAGCCTTCATCGGTACCGAAGTTCCACTCGGCGGTGGCCTCCACGGCGGACTCTTCCAACCGCGGAGCCGGGGCTTCCGCGGCGGCGCCACGGCGGGACGACAGCACCGAGGGCGGCTCAGCGGGACGGCCTGCGGTGCCCGGCCGCGGCTGCCGGTTCGGCAGCGGTCCGGGTTCCTGGCGAGTGGTGGGCTCACCGGACTCCGGCTGGGGGTCGCCCTGCTGCCCGGGCTGCTGGAGGGCGCCAGGCTGCGCCGAACCGTCCGGCTGGAAGGCGGCCGGTTGCCCGGGCTGCTGGAGGGCACCAGGCCGAGCAGCAGGCGCCTGGCCTGATTGCGCCGAACCACCCGGCTGGAAGGCGGCCGGCTGCCCGGGCTGCGCTGCGGGCGCCTGGCCCGGCTGCGCCGAACCATCCCGATGGAAGGCAGCCGGCTGCCCGGGCTGCGCTGCAGGTGCCTGGCCCGATTGCGCCGAACCACCCGGCTGGAAGCCAGCCGACTGCCCGGGCTGCGCTGCAGGTGCCTGGCCCGGCTGCGCCGAACCATCCGGCTGGAAGGCAGCCGGTTGCGGCGCCGCCGGGGCCTGGCGGCTCGGCTGCGGCAGGCCGTTCGGCGGGACCGCGCCGGGATGCTGCGCAGGCGCAGCACCTCGCTGGCCCCGATTCGGCAAGCCGTTCGCCTGGGGACCGGGCGACGGCCGGCGCTGAGTACCCGGCTGGAACGCCGATCCCGGCTGCTGGGCGGCCTCCGGCGAAGCATCCGCCGGGTTCTGCGCGTCCGCTTGGAACGCCGATCCCGGCTGCGAAGCCGCGGGCTGCTGCTGCGCGTCCGCCGGGGTCTGCTGCGCGTCCGGCTGGAACGCCGACCCCGGCTGCTGAGCCGCGGCCTGCTGCCCATCCTGACCGCCCGCTGCCTGCGGGTTCGCTGCCCGCCGGGTCTGCTGACGGCCGCGGGTCACGCCCTGCTGGAAGCTGCTCAACCGCCCGCGCACGTCGGCCGGGTCGCGGACCGGCAAGGGGGCCGGGGCCGGGGCCGCGGGGATCGCCGGTGTCGAGGTCGCGCTGCCCGGCATGAGCTGCTCGCCGCGGCGGCGGCGGGGCAGGCCCGCGTCGGTGAACGCCGTCGGCTCCGCCTTCGTGACCGCCTGGACCGTGCGGAAGTCCTCGTCGCTCGCGAAGTCCCAGCTGCGCGCTTCCCCCGGAGCGGCCGGCTTCTCCGGGGCCGTCTCTTCCTCGGCGTCCGGCTCCGGCTTCTCCGTGACAGTGGCATTGGCGGTGGCCGTGGCCGCCTGCGGCTTCTCGGCGGGCTTGTCCTCGCGGAACCACGCCGACAGCATCTCGTCGAAGATCGGCGTCGTCTCGGAGCGGTCCGGGGCGGGTGTGGGCGGCGCCGGGACTGGCTTCGCGGTCGCCTGCTGCCACCAGTCGCTCAGCGTGGTTTCGTTGGCGGAGAACAGGTCCTTGCCCGCCGGCAGGTCGTCGGACCGCGGCGGGTCCGGCAACGGCAGCACCGCTGGCACCGGCGGCAGCGTCGGCCGCGGCGGCGGGGCCGGGTCGTCCTTCGGCAGCGGCGCGAACAGGTCCGTCCCGGAGATCTCCAGGTCCGACGGCGGACGGACACCGTTGGGCCGGTGGCCGTTCGTCAGCCCGGCGAGGTCGCTCGCCGACGGCCAGCGCTCCTCCCCCATCGCCGGCTGCTCCGGCACCATCGGCCGCGGCCGGGAGTTGCCGTTGACCTGGCGCCGCGGCAGCTGGTTGCCCGCCGGAGGACTCGCCAAGGGCTGCCGCGGCCCGCCGATCGGGCCGGTCAGCGGCCCGTCGGTCACCGCCGTCACCAGCTCCGCCGGGACGACGACCGTGGCGCGGACGCCGACGATGTCCCGGCCGCCGTGCAGCGACACCCCGATCCGGTGCCGGCTGGCCAGCCGGCCGACGACGAACAGGCCCATCCGGCGCGAGGTGGCCAGGTCGACCGACCCGGCTTCGGTCAGCCGGGTGTTCGCCTCGGCGACCTCGGCCTCGTTCATGCCGATGCCCTTGTCGAGGATGTCGATGTTGAGCGAGCCATCCTCGCCCAGCCGCGACGCCACGGTCACGCTGGTCTCCGGCGCGGAGAACGCCGTCGCGTTGTCCAGTAGCTCGGCGACCAGGCGCATCAGGTCGCTCGCGGCGTAGCCGACGATCCGGGCCGGGGGCGGCGACTGGACCTGGACCCGCTGGTACTGCTCGATCTCCGACACCGCGGCGCGGAGCATGTCGGTGGTACCGACCGGCTTGCCGGACCGGCGGCCGGGCTCGGCACCCGAGAGCACCATCAGGTTCTCGTTGTTGCGCCGCATCCGGGTGGCGAGGTGGTCGAGCTGGAACAGCGTGGCGAGCTGGTCGGCGTCCTCCTCGTCGCGCTCCAGCTGCTCGATCAGCTGCAGCTGCCGCTGGACCAGGCTCTGGCTGCGCCGCGACAGGTTGACGAAGACGCTGCCGAAGCCGGTGCGCATCGCGGCCTGCTCGGTCGCCAGCCGCAGCGCCTGGTGGTGCACCTTGTCGAAGGCCCGCGCCACCTCGCCGACCTCGTCCTCGGTCTGCACCGGCACCGGCACGACGGCCGTGCCCTGCATGCGGCCTTCCTGGATGTTGCGGACCGCCTCGGGCAGCGCGGTCTCGGCGACGTCGAGGGCGCTGCGCCGCAGTGCCTTCAGCGAACGCAGCAGCTGCCGGGTGATGAGGAAGACGACCGCGACGGCGAGCACCATCGCGGCGAACAGCAGGACCGCGAGCAGGCCGGCCCCGCTGCTGGCGTCGTCGACCAGCTGCTCCGAGGTGGCCGACGCCGACGCGCCGAGCCGGTCGGCGACCTGGCCGATCTGCGTCCGCATCGCCGCGGACGCGGTGGCCCAGTCGGTCGCCGACAGAGCGCGGAAGGCGTCGTCCACCCCGTTGGCCGGCGCGTTCAGCACGGACTCGACCATCCGGGCCCGGCTCTGTGCCTGCGTGCCCTCGGCGATCGCCGCGAAGTCGCGCTGCAGCGTGTCGCCCGCCGCGGAGCGGAAGTCGACGAGCCGGTCGGCCAGCCGCAGCTCGGCGGCGCGCAGCGTGGCCAGCTCGCTCGGCGACAGCGCGGAGCGGGCGATGCCGTAGGAGACCAGCGCCTGGCTGACCGACACCTGCTCGCCCGCGACGAGCAGCTCGTGCAGCCCGGCGGGCGTGCCGCCGAGGGTGCCGTCGCCCGCGCCCGCGGTGGCCGCGGTGTCGAGGCCGATCAGCGAACCGGTGATCCCGGAGTAGGCGGTGACGGCCTGGGCGGGGTCGAGCTGGCCGCCGTCGACCTGGCGGCGGAGGAAGCCGAGGTTGTTGACCTGCGCGGTGGCCGCGCCGGCGGCCCCGGCCACGCCGGGCTCGATCGCGGACGCGCGGGCCTGCGCCCCGGTGAACGGCCCGACCGCCGCGTCGGTGGCCTTTCGGGCGGCGGCCAGCTCCGGCGTGCCGCCGACGGTGCCCTCGGTCAGCATCGCCGCGGTGACCGTGCGCTCCTGCTGCAGCGCGCCGGTGAGCGCGCGGGTCTGGCCGCCGAGCGTGACGAGCCGGTCGAGCCGCTGGTACTCGTCCGAGCGGCCGACCTGGCCGGCGATCGTCGTGATGCCCAGGACCAGCGCGAGCACGATGGGCACGACGGTGACGGCCGAAAGCTTGACGGGCAGGCTCCAGTCGCGCCAGCGCACGAGGGCGCGCCAGGCGTCCTTTCCCTTGGACCGCCGGGGTGCTCGGCCGAGCAGCTCCCCCACGGGCACCTGACCTTCTCCTGCAACGGTCACGTGAGTGACTCCCTGTCCGGCGTCATGGATCCGCGTCGGCGGCGCGGCGTCCCGGCTCGCGGCGTGCCGCCGGACGGTCGTGCCGCCCGCGCCCTGCCGCGTCCCCGGTGCCCTCGCTCGTCCCCGGCCTCCCGGCCGACCGCGCGCCCGTCGCCGGGCAGGCACCATCCCGCCGTCCCGTGCAAGGGACTGTGCACGTGCACGGCGCAAGTTGCGATCTGCACGGTCGTCGAGATCAACTTAATCGGTGCCAATCGATCGCTGCGGTCAGCTGGGCCAAAGAATCGTACCCCTGGCGCCCGGACGGTCAATTTTGTTCCCCACTCGGGTGCTGACCTGCGAAAAGGGCTTTCCGGGCCGAGAACCACCCCCGGTATTCGACCCCACAACCCCCCGAAGAGGGAATTCCGGTTACCGGATGCGCCTCACCCAGGCATCCGGACGTCACCCGATTAGCCCATGCGGGGCAGCATAGTACTTCGGACGATCTACACTCAGTACCCCCATCGAGTGGGTCAAGTCTCAAGATGTGCCCGATGTTGTGGCGTTGCACCCTACCGGGCCACGACCTGGTGATTCCGTTCGCGACCGCCTGCTGACCAGTGGATCTTCGCCGCCGCGCCCGCAACCGGGCGACACTCTCCGGCGCTACGGCAGCCACTTCTACTACACCGAGTAACCAGCGGCAACTGCCCTCCGCCGGGATTACCCCGTTCGCCGCAGCCTGCGCCGGATGCGACAACGTCGCGTCACAATTCTTTTCATCATTACGGGTGATCTGCCCGTGATCTTGTAGCGGTGGCCGATTCGACGCTTTCGACAGGAAATCGAATACCACACCTTCCGCCCGCACGGGGCCAACCGGCCGCTGTCGATGTCCGCCGGACGGCCTAGTTACGATGTGCGCCTCGCAGTCCGCAAGGGCGGCCCGGCACCCCTGCTCGCAGGCGCCCGGAGCCCCGCCGCCACGGAGGCACTCTGCCGGAGGCACCCATGTACGACGTCGCGCGTCCCGCGGCGGGCAACCCCCTCGAAGAGACCGGCCAGATGCCGGCCCTGTTCACCGGGGACCGCCCGTCCGGCGCACAGCACCGCCGGCCCGTTCCCCGCTCGGGTCCCGACTACCCCGCGATCCAGGCCAGCCGCGAGTTCGTCTCGCTGCGGCGGCGGTTCCGGGCCTTCGTCTTCCCGATGAGCCTCGCCTTCTTCGCCTGGTACATGACCTACGTGCTGCTGGCCGCCTACGCGCACGACTTCATGAGCACCAAGGTGTTCGGCCAGGTCAACGTCGGCATCCTGCTCGGCATCGGCCAGTTCGCCAGCACCGCGCTGGTCACCTGGCTCTACCTGCGCTACGCGCGCCGCCACGTCGACCCGCGCGTGGCCGAGCTGCGGGCCCGCGCGGGCCTGACCGAAGGGACCCGCCGATGACCGCGCTCGCCGCCGAAGGCACGCCCGCCAGCAACCCGCTGGTCAACACCGTCGTGTTCGCCCTGTTCGTGGCGATCACGCTCTACGTCGTCTACCGGGCCAGCAGCCGGAACTCCTCGACGTCCGACTACTACGCCGCGGGCAGCGCGTTCACCGGCCGCCAGAACGGCATCGCGCTCTCCGGCGACTTCTTGTCGGCGGCGTCGTTCCTCGGCATCGCCGGCGCGATCGCGATGCACGGCTACGACGGCTTCCTCTACTCGATCGGCTTCCTCGTCGCCTGGCTGGTCGACCTGCTGCTGATCGCCGAGCTGCTGCGCAACACCGGCCGCTTCACGATGGGCGACGTCCTGAGCTTCCGGATGAAGCAGCGCCCGGTCCGCGCGGCGGCGGCGACGTCGACGCTGGTGATCTCGTTCTTCTACATGCTGGCGCAGATGGCCGGCGCCGGCGGCCTGGTGGCGTTGCTGCTGAACGTCCACTCCAAGCTCGGCCAGGCGCTGGTGATCGGCGTCGTCGGCCTGGTCATGGTGCTGTACGTGCTGGTCGGCGGGATGAAGGGCACCACGTGGGTGCAGATCATCAAGGCGACCATCCTGCTGCTGTGCGGCGCGCTGCTCACGGTGTTCCTGTTCGGCAAGTTCGGGTTCTCGTTCTCGAACCTGCTCTCCTCGGCCGCCGAGAACAGCCCGCTCGGCGACAAGCTCCTCGAGCCGGGCGGCTCGTACGGCAAGAACAGCACCACCAAGCTCGACTTCGTGTCGCTGGCACTGGCGCTGGTGCTCGGCGCGGCGGCGTTGCCGCACGTGCTGATGCGCTTCTACACGGTGCCGAACTCGCGCGAAGCCCGCCGCTCGGTGGTCTGGGCGACGGCGTGCATGTTCCTGTTCTACCTGTGCACGCTGGTCATCGGCTTCGGCGCGGCCGCGCTCGTCGGCGCGGACGAGATCAAGGCCGCCCCCGGCGGGGAGAACTCGGCGGCGCCGCTGCTGGCCCTGCACGTCGGCGGGACGCTGCTGCTGGGCATCATCGCCGCGGTGGCGTTCGCGACGATCCTCGCGGTCGTGGCCGGGTTGACCATCACCGCGTCGGCGTCCTTCGCCCACGACGTCTACGCCAACATCTTCAAGCGGGGCAAGGCGGAGCCGGCGGACGAGGTCCGGGTGGCGCGGCTGACCGCGATCGCGGTCGGGGCGCTGGCCATCGTCGGCGGCGTCCTGGCGAACGGGCAGAACATCGCGTTCCTCGTCGCCCTGGCGTTCGCGGTGGCGGCGTCGGCGAACCTGTCGACGCTGCTGTACTCGCTGTTCTGGAAGCGGTTCAACACGACCGGCACGCTGTGGGGCATCTACGGCGGCCTGGCCGCGAGCCTCGTGCTGGTGCTCTTCTCGCCGGTCGTCTCGGGCGCCCCGGACGCGATCTTCAAGAGCATCGACTTCGCCTGGTTCCCGCTCAAGAACCCGGGCCTGGTGTCGATCCCGTTCTCGTTCCTCTGCGGGTTCGTCGGCACCCTCTTCGGCAAGCCGAAGGCGGACGCCGAAAAGCAGGCCGAGATGGAGGTCCGGTCCCTCACCGGGATCGGCAGCTGATCCCCTCAGGCGGCCTGCGTCACGCGCGCAGGCCGTCCAGGATCACGTCCAGCACGCGTTTCCCGTCTTCCGGGCTGCAGTTGCGCACGGCCATGCCGGCGCCGTGGCCCAGCCGCAGGACGTCCGCGCCGACCACGTCCGGCCGGACCAGCCCGGCCTCCTGCGCCGCTTCGACGAGCACTCCCGTCGCCTCGCGCAGCCGTTTCTGGCAGTACTGGAAGGTCTCCGAGCCGGAGTCGATGGACTCCTTGAGGATCGTCGCGAGCTTGTGCCGCTCGACGACCCAGGTGACCTGCGCGCGCAGCCACCCTTCGAGGGCTTCCCACGGCGGCAGCTCGTCGTGCAGCTCGAACGCGCGGTCGGCGAGCACGGCGATCTCGTCGCGGTAGACCGCTTCGAACAGCTTCTCGCGGGTCGGGAAGTGCCGGTAGAGCGTGCCCGCTCCGACGCCCGCCTTCTTGGCGACGTCGTCGAGCGGCACGTCGGCGCCGTGCGCGGTGAAGAGCTCGTTCGCCGTCGCGACGATGCGCTCGTAGTTGCGCCGCGCGTCCGCGCGCATCGGACGCCCCGTGTCCGGCATCCCGGCCTCCTCGCCACGTAACCGGAGAGATTCTCCGAATTAACTTGCGCATCCGGAGACAGTCTCCATATTATCGGATCGCACCCAAGTGGAGAACATCTCCGCTTCTTCTCTTACTCCTCGGGGGAGTATCCCTTGTCCCAGCAAACGATCCATCGTGCGGTCGAGCCTGCCCCGGCCCGCCGCAGCGGGCTGATCCTCGCGATCATCCTGACCTGCCAGCTCATGCTCATCCTCGACGCGACCGTGATGAACGTCGCGCTCCCGCGCATCCAGGCCGACCTGGGGTTTTCGGCCACCGGCCTGTCGTGGGTGATGACGGCCTACAGCCTGGTCTTCGGCGGCCTCCTGCTGCTCGGCGGGCGCGCCGGCGACCTCTTCGGCCGGCGCCGGATGTTCGTCGCGGGTACCGCCCTGTTCACCCTCGCGTCGCTGGCCGGCGGCCTCGCCGGCTCGGCCACGCTGCTCATCGCCGCCCGCGTCCTGCAGGGCGTCGGCGCCGCCATGGCCGGGCCGAGCACCCTGGCCCTGGTCACGACCACGTTCTCCGAGACCAAGGCCCGCGTCCGGGCGCTGGCGCTGTTCTCCGCCATGTCCAGCGGCGGGTTCGCGATCGGCCTGATCGTCGGCGGCCTGCTCACCGAGTGGATCTCGTGGCGCGCGGCGCTGTTCATCAACGTCCCGTTCGGCCTGGCGATCGTGCTGCTCGCGCCGCGGTTCGTGCCGGAACCCCAGCGGCGGCGCGCGCACCTCGACCTGCCCGGCGCGATCACCGGCACCTTGGGCGTCGGCTCGCTCGTGTTCGCCTTCACCCACGCGGCGTCCGACGGCTGGGGCAACCCCGTGACGATCGGCGCGCTCGCCGGCGGCCTGGCGCTGCTGGCCGCGTTCGTCGCGATCGAGGCCCGCACCGCGATGCCGCTGGTCCCGCTCCGGCTGTTCGCCGACCGCAACCGCAGCGCGGCCTACGTCAGCTTCTTCCTCGGCCCGATGGCCATGATGTCGATGTTCTTCTTCCTCACCCAGTTCATGCAGGACATCCGGCACTTCGCCGCGCTGGCCACCGGGTTCGCGTTCCTGCCGATGGCGGTGCTGATCTTCACGATGAGCCGGCTCGTGCCGCGGCTGCTCCCGCGCTACGGCCCGAAGCCGCTGGCGATCACGGGGTCGCTGCTCATGGTCTCCGGCGTCGTCTGGCTCGCCCAGCTCACGACGGAAAGCACGTACTTCCCGGCGTTGTTCGGGCCGCTGCTGCTCATGGGGCTCGGCGGCGGGCTGGCGTTCGCGCCGCTCAACGTGATCGTGATGGCGACCGTGCCGAACGAGGACGCGGGCGCGGCGGGCGGCGTGCTGCAGACGATGCAGCAGGTCGGCAGCACGCTGGGGCTGGCCGTGCTGGTCACGGTGTTCGGTGCGGTGACCCGTTCGGCGGGCACGACCGGAGCTCAGCTCACGGTCGACGGCATGACCGCCGCGTTCGCCACCGCCGCCGGGTTCGCGGCGTGCACGTTCCTGGTGGCGCTGACGTTCCGGCGGGTTACAGCTTCTGCCCGGCCTTGACCTTGTGCGTCACCCGGCGCTCGACGAGGAACGAGACGAACGGGACGCAGCCGGCCAGCAGCACGAGCACGGTGCCCTTGATCGACCAGCGGGCCTTGATCGCCAGGTCGATGGTCAGCACCAGGTAGATCATGTACAGCACGCCGTGGATCGGCGAGTAGACCGCCGACGGCGTGGGGTTGTCGAAGCCGTACCGCAGCACCATCACGAAGCAGAGGCCGAGCAGGCCGACGCCGGTGACGTAGGCGGCGGTGCGGAACCGGACCAGGGGGCCGGTGAGCGGCACCGCGGTCTGGGCGGCACCTTCGGTGCTGGTGGTCATCGGGACGTCCTCACTCTGCGGCCTGCTGGTCGCGGGCGTTCAGCTCGCGCAGGTAACGGTTGTACGCGGCCAGCTCCTCGTCCTCGTCCTGAACCGCCTTCACGGCGTCGGGGCGGAGACGAGGGGCGGGCACCTCGGGCTGTTCGCGCACGGGCTCTTCGGGCTGGGCTTCGGCCTTGTGCTTCAGCTGGCGGATGCGCCAGAACATGAAGGCCGGGAAGAGCCCGAAGAGCGGCCACTGCAGGACGTAGCCGAGGTTCTGGAAGGTGCCGTTCGCCGAGGTGAAGCGGTCCCACTGCCACCAGGCGAGCCCGCAGCAGACGAGCAGGCTCACCAGGCACGTCGCGACGATCGCGATCCGGCGTCCCCAGGGGGAAGCGGCCGGCGGAGGAGAAGCTGGCACGGGATCGACGCTAGCACTGGCCCGCTGAGGGCCGGCGGCCGAGTGTGATCCGCGTGGCCCGGCTCTCAGCCCAGGTCGGCGGCCCTTTACCGGCCGGTGGGCTCAGCCTTGCTTGCGCACCGACTGGGCCGCCTGCGCTCGGTGTACCACTGGACTTTCCCTCGACCGCCCTCGCCGGCCGGGTGCCGGGTGACTGTCGGCAAACGTCTTGAATGAGTCATTCAGGACCTCGCAAGACCTGAATGACTCATTCAAGACATCGCTGGAGCGGCCACCAACCCGCGCCGCCGAAGACATTCGCCGGGAATCCGACCTTGCCGCGCCGCTACTCGGGAAGGGCGGGGCTGCGGCCAGGCTCGTCAGCCTTGCTTGCGCACCGACTGGGCGCCCTTGGCGTACCCGTCCGCCAAGCCGAACACCTTCTGCGCGTACTCCGTCGAGTTGTTGTACGACAGGATCCCGGCCCACCACCCGCTCGGGCCGGCCATGTCGCGCCCGCCCGCGCACAGGTAGCGCGCCGCCGCCAACGCCGCGTCGTCGATCTGCTGGGGGTCGCCGAGGCCGTCGCCGTTGCCGTCGGATGCCCACTTGCGCCACGTGCTCGGGATGAACTGCATCGGCCCGACCGCCCGGTCGACCCCCGCGTCGCCGTCGTAGCGGCCGCCGTCGGTGTCGCCGATCGCCTGGACGCCCGCCGAACCGTCGAGCGGGACGCCGATGATCGGCTTGGACGGGCGGCCGTCCGCGCCCAGCACCGCGCCCGCGTACTGGCCGTGGTTGGACTCGATGCGGCCGATGCCGGCGAGCGTCGCCCACGAGATCTGACACTTCGGCTGGTCGGCGCGCATCGCCAGCTCGGCGTTGCCGTAGGCCTGCAGTGCCCGCGCCGGAACGCCGGTCGCCCCGGCGACCTGGCTCGCCCACTGCGACAGCGTCGCCGGGCCCGTGCTGCGGGCCTGCTGGGGAGAAGTCTGCTGCTCGGCCCCGCCCGCGACGGCACCGCCGGCCGGTGCGACCGACCCCGGGCGGACGTCGGCCGCCTTGACCTGCAGGGCGGGGATTTCGGTGGTGAGCGGGCTCGCCTCCGGCGTCGACGCGCGGGTGACGAGCCAGATCCCGCCGCCGGCCACGGCCAGCACGGCGAGGACCACGATCAGCCGGGTGAGCACCGCGACACTTGCGGAGCGCGGCGCCGGTGCCGGTTCGGCGGGGGCGGCTTCCTCGACGCTCACGTCGATGGGGTCGTCCTCGTTCTTTCCGGTCCTGGTGCGCACGAAACTCCGGTCCTCCAGCGTGGTGTCGACGAAGTGTCAACGAGCCCGCGCAGGTTAGCGTTACGCGGGTCGTCCCGATCGTCTCACCACACCGGTTCACCCGGCCGAGTGGAAAGCGTCTCGTCAGGCGGACTTCTGCTGCCGCGCGAGGCGCGCGACGCACCAGGCCGGGGCACTGCCGCGGCGGAGGTGCTGCAGAACGGTCATCGGCCCGAGCCGGCGGCTCAGGTCGGACGGCGCGAGCCCGGCCGCCCGGTAGTCGAGGGCCCGCTGGTCGAGCGGGCTGAGTCCGGCGTCCCACCACTCCTCGGCCTCGGCGACGCCGCCGACCATCTGCCACCAACCCGCGGCGGCCGTGAGAAGCTCTTCGGGCACCTCCGGGAGGCGGCGGCGCATGGCGTCGAGGTAGCCGGGGTCGGCCGACTCGACCGGGACGAACCGCGACTGCCCGGTCCGAGCACGCTGGCCGGGAATGCCCGGGGCCTGCGGCGGAGCGTCGGCCAGCCACGCGGACGCGATGCGGTCGACCTCCTGCTCTTCGGGGGTCTGCTCGCGCTCCGCGGCCCATTGCCGGATCAGCGCGTCCACTCCGGGATCTCCGGTCATCCCTGCCTCCTTGTAGGTCCCCGACGGACAGGCCCTGACACCTGTCCCACGCGGTGGTGCCGCACGCACCAACCTGCACCTTGCTGAGTGGAAACTGCCTGCGTACCGGGGTTCTCCGGGGGGATGGCGAACCACCCGATCACGCAATGTGAGCACCGTAGGGCCGGGGTGGTCTCCTTCGCCAGACCCCGGCAGGCATGAATTCGCCGACCTGCGCGTTTTCGACCGCAATCCACCCGGATGGTCGAGCGTTCGGTCCGAAATCCGAGATTCGTGACACTCAGTGATTTACCGTCCGCTAACACACAGGGTGACAGCCGGCCGCCGCCCGTTGCGGTGCCGGTCAGAGCGTTTCCGGTGGTCAGGAGAAGAGCGAGCGGAAGAACGTCACGATCGCTTCGGCGCCGTCCTTGAGCCAGCCGAGGACGCGGTGCACGAAGTCGGCGGACTGGGTGGGCTGGGTGATCAGGAAGAAGAGCACGAGCGCGACGACACCGACGATGAGAACTTTCTTCATGCCGCTCGACATGTGCTTCCTCCCCGGCTCGCCGTCCCCGTCCTGGGAGTGGCCACGCCAATACTCTAGGGAAGGCGTGGCCCGAAGACACCCCGATCAACCTCCGATCACCCCGACTGGCCCCGAGGAGCGGCGATGACCCGGAACGTGCTGGTCGAGCGGGACGGCGAAGTGACGACGATCACCATCGACCGCCCGGCCGCCCGCAACGCCGTCGACGGACCGACGGCGACCGAACTCGCCGACGCGTTCCGCGAGTTCGACGCGGACCCCGGCGCCGCCGTCGCGGTCCTCACCGGATCGGGTGGCGCGTTCTGCGCGGGCGCGGACCTCAAGGCGATCGGCACCGACCGGGTGAACCGCACCCACCCGGACGGGGACGGCCCGATGGGCCCGACCCGAATGCGGCTCGGCAAGCCGGTGATCGCGGCGGTGCACGGGCACGCCGTCGCGGGCGGGCTGGAGCTGGCGCTGTGGTGCGACCTGCGGGTCGCGGACGCCACGGCGGTGTTCGGGGTCTTCTGCCGCCGCTGGGGAGTGCCGCTGATCGACGGCGGCACGGTCCGGCTGCCGCGGCTGATCGGCCAGTCGCGGGCGATGGACCTGATCCTGACCGGACGGCCGGTCGAAGCGCCCGAGGCGCTGGAGATCGGCCTGGCGAACCGGCTCGTTCCGGCCGGCGAGGCGGTTTCCGTGGCGCAGGAGCTGGCACGGCAGATCGCGGCGTTCCCGCAGGCGTGCCTGCGCGGCGACCGGCTCTCGGCGCTCGAGCAGTGGGGCAAGTCCGAAGAGGACGCGCTCGCGGCGGAGTTCCGGGCGGCGATGGGCACGGGCGTGCTGGCGGCGGAGGCGGTCGACGGCGCAGCCCGGTTCGCCGGCGGCGAAGGCCGGCACGGCAGTTTCGCGTGATCAGCGAGGCATCACCCGTGACTGGAGGGGCATCACCCGTGATCAGAGAGGCATCACGGGTGATTGGAGGGTCGACTCGTGTGCTTGGGAGGTCGACACGGCGAAGCCGCGCGGCCCGGCCGTGTCGTCCCTCCAGTCACGAGTGATGCCCCTTCGATCACGGGTGATGCCTGCCTGATCACGGGTGATGCCCGCTCGG
Organism: Amycolatopsis ponsaeliensis; assembly: GCF_030182635.1. NCBI lineage: Bacteria > Bacillati > Actinomycetota > Actinomycetes > Pseudonocardiales > Pseudonocardiaceae > Amycolatopsis > Amycolatopsis ponsaeliensis. The sequence continues at coordinate 326,957 of NZ_JAPZLD010000003.1, read as the reverse complement.
TCACGGCCGATGCCTCGACCGGGTGGATCCCGGAATACCGGGGCGGTTCCGGTCGGGCGGCCGATAGGGTCGCCCGATGGACGACGATGTTCCCAGAGTCGTGCTCCGGCCCGTGGCCGAAGGCGATCTCGACCTCCTGGAACGGCTGACCAACGATCCCGTCGCCGCCGGGGAGCACCAGTGGTTCGGCTGGCACGATCCCGGCTACCTGCGCCGCCGCTGGCAGGAAACCGGCATGCTCACCGCCGAAACCGGCATGCTCGTGCCGACCCTCGGCGGCCGGATCCTCGGTCTCGTCTCCTGGCACCGCAGCCGCACCGGGCCGACGTCCTACTGCTGGAACGTGGGCCTCGTCCTGGCGCCGGAAGCACGCGGCCACGGCTACGGCACCGAAGCCCAGCGCCTGCTCGCCGAGTACCTCTTCGCCCACACCCAGCTCAACCGGGTCGAAGCGACGACCGAGGTCGGCAACCGCGCCGAACAACGCTCGCTCGAGAAAGCCGGCTTCACCCGCGAAGGAGTCCTTCGCGGCTTCTGCTTCCGTGACGGCGAGTGGCGCGACAGCGTCATGTACTCGGTCGTGCGCTCCGACCTCGCGAAGAACTAGGCGATCGCGCCCGCCGAACGCAACGCGTCGAAGTCCGTGACGCCGAGCTCGGCGAGCACGGCTTCGGTGTCGGATCCCTTGGCGTGCGGGGCTTCCGGCGTCTCCGGCGGGGTGCGGCCGAACCGCGGCGCCGGTGCGGGCTGCACCATGCCGCCGATCTCGACGAACGTGCCGCGCGCCGCGTTGTGCGGGTGCGACGCGGCTTCGCCCGGCGCGAGCACCGGCGTCAGGCACGCGTCGGTGCCTTCGGCGCGGGCGACGAGGTCGTCGCGCGTGTACTTGCCGATCGCCGCCGCGAGGATCTCGCGAAGGCGGGGCCACTGCGTCTTGTCCACGTGCAGCGGCAGCGAATCCGGGTCCAGCTCGAGGACCTTGACCAGGTCGCCCCAGAACCGCATCTCGATCGCGCCGACGGCGACGTACTTGCCGTCCGCGGTCTCGTAGGTGTCGTAGAACGGGGCGCCCCCGTCGAGCATGTTGTCCCCGCGGCCGCCGCCCCAAAGCCCGGCCGCGGCCATGCCGTGCAAGCTCGTGGTGAGCAGCGCGGCGCCGTCGACCATCGACGCGTCGACGACCTGGCCGCGGCCCGACGTGTTCCGTTCGTACAGCGCCGCGAGGATGCCCATCGCCAGCAGCAGCCCGCCGCCGCCGAAGTCGCCGACGAGGTTGAGCGGCGGCACCGGCCGCTCACCCGCGCGCCCGATCGGCTCGAGCGCGCCGGCGATGCCGATGTAGTTGATGTCGTGGCCGGCCGCCGAGGCGAGCGGGCCGTCCTGGCCCCAGCCGGTCATCCGGCCGTAGACCAGCCGCGGGTTGCGGGCGTGCACGACGTCGGGTCCGAGCCCGATCCGCTCGGCGACACCGGGGCGGAAGCCCTCGATGAGGACATCGGCGGTGTCGCACAGCTTCAAAACCAGTTCGACGCCTTCGGGCGTCTTGGTGTTGATGCCCACCGAGCGGCGGCCGCGGGCGAGCGGGTCGGTCTGCAGGCCGATCACGTCCTCCCCCGGGGTCGCGCGGTCGACGCGGACGACGTCGGCGCCGAGGTCGGCGAGGATCATCGTGGCGAAGGGCCCGGGGGCCAGGCCCGCGAGCTCCACCACCTTCAGGCCGCTGAGCGGACCTGCTTTCATGACGGGTCCTTTCAGAGCGAGCGGGAGATGATTTCCTTCATGATTTCGCTGGTGCCACCGAAGATCCGCGAGATCCGGACGTCGGCCCAGGCACGCGCGATCGGGTACTCGGTCATGTAGCCGTAGCCGCCGAAGAGCTGCACGCAGTCGTCGATCACCTTGTTGACCCGCTCGGTGGTCCACAGCTTCGCCATCGCCGCGCCCTGGACGTCGAGCTCGCCCTTGAGGTGGCGTTCGATGCACTGGTCGAGGAACGCGCGCGCGACGGCAGCCTCGGTCGCCGCCTCGGCGAGCTTGAACTTGGTGTTCTGGAAGGAAAAGATCGGCCGGCCGAACGCCGTGCGCTCCTTTGTGTACTCCAGCGTGAGGTCGACCGCGGCCTCCAGCCCGGCCACCGCGGTGACGGCGATGATCAGCCGTTCCTGCGGCAGCTGCAGCATCAGCTGGATGAAGCCCTGGCCCTCGGCATCGCCGAGCAGGTTGGCGGCGGGCACGCGGACGTCGTCGAAGAACAGCTCGGCGGTGTCCTGGCCCTTGAGGCCGACCTTGTCGAGGACACGGCCGCGGCGGAAGCCCGGGGTGTCGGTCTCGACCACGATCAGCGAGACGCCCTGCGCGCCCGCGTCCGGGTCGGTCTTGCACGCGACGACCACCAGTCCGGCGTGCAAACCGTTGGTGATGAAGGTCTTCGCGCCGTTGATGACGTAGTGGTCACCGTCGCGCACCGCGCGGGTCTTGATGCCCTGCAGGTCGGAGCCGGTGCCGGGCTCGGTCATCGCGATGGCGCCGACCAGCTCGCCACTGGCCATCTTCGGCAGCCACTCGCGCTTCTTCTCTTCGGAGGCGTACGCGCTCAGGTAGTGCGCGACGATTCCGTTGTGGACGGTCACGCCCCACGCGCTGTCGCCGGAGCGGGCCTGCTCTTCGTAGAGCACGGCCTCGTGGGCGAAGGTGCCGCCGCCCCCGCCGTACTCCTCGGGGATGGAGAGGCAGAGCAGGCCGACGTCGCCGGCCTTGGTCCACAGCTCGCGGTCGACCTTCTTCTCCGCCGCCCAGCGTTCCTGGTGCGGGACGGCCTCCTTCTGCAGGAACGACCGCGACAGCTCGCGGAGGTCGTCGAGCTCGGTCGTGCTCCAGGAGCTCTTCGGGAGTTTCAGCGGCACGGGACCTCCTGCTGGAAAACATGACGGTCAGCATGTAAGTTCTCATCGGAATGTACATCCGTACCGGCCTGTAGGTAAAGCAGGAGGCCGAAGTGACTTCGACGGCGCACCGAACCCAGGCGCAGCGGCGCGAACAGACCCGCACGGCGCTGCTCGACGCCACCATCGACTGCCTGGTGGACGTCGGCTACGCGCGCACGTCGGTGCAGGAGATCTGCGCCCGCGCCGGCGTCTCGAAGGGCGCGGTGCAGCACCACTTCACCGCGAAGGCCGAGCTGATGGCGGCCGCCGTCGAGCACCTGACGACGAAGCTGCGTCACCAGCTCGCGGCGTCGCTGGACGAGCTGCCCGGCGGCGGCACCGGCGTCGCCGCAGCGATCGACCTGCTCTGGACCGGTTATTCGGGCACGCTCTCGACCGCCGTCACCGAACTGTGGGTCGCCGCCCGGACCGACCCCGAGCTGCGCGCGGCCATCCGCCCGGTCGATCGCGCGCTCGGCCGCGCGACGCTCGAGCACGTCACCCAGGTCGCCGGCGAGCTCCCGCCCGAACGCGCGGAAATGCTGTTCTGGCTCACCGTGAACCTGACCCGCGGGCTGGCCCTGGACGCCGAGCTCGGCGGCGACCCGAACCGGCGGCGGCAGCTGCTCGAGGAGTGGAAGCGGATCGCGGTCCTGCTCTACCAGGACGCCACCGCTGGGCCGACCTGACTAGCACCGGCACCCTTGCGCGCGCCAGGGCTGCGCTACCCCTTATCCCCCAGGCGGATTCGTGGTCCAATCCCCCCGGAAGAGGGGAGCTCCGATGACCACCAGCCCGTACCAGAACCCGTACGGCCCTCCCCCGGGACAGCCGCCACGGCCGCCCGCCGACGTCGCCGGGCGGTTCCGGCTGATCGCCGGCATCGTCGGCGCCGTCGCCGCCGTGCTCGTGCTGGCCGGGTCGTTCCTCCCGCAGACGAAGTTCGAGCAGATCGTCGGCGGCAAGGCCGAGAGCAGCCAGACGATCAGCGCCTGGACGCGCTCGTTCGGCGTCGAACCCAGCGAGGACGCCAAGAAGTTCTACGAGAACACCCACGTCGCGCGCTACGGGATCCCGCTCTCCGCCGGCGCGCTGGTGCTGCTGGCCGGGGCCGGCCTGGCGTTCGCGGGCGCCCGGCGTTCGGCGGGGACCGGGGTGCGCTCGGGTGCCCGGACGGCCCTGGTGGCCGGCGGCGCGGGCGTGGCCGCGGCCGTGTGGATGCTCGGCATGGACGTCTCGGCGACCTTGAGCTACGAGTCCGAGGACGGGTCGCTCACGTCGACCTACTCGACCGGCATCGGGTTCTGGATCCTGCTCGGCGGCGGCGCGCTGGGCGCGGTGACGCTCGTTCTCGCGACGCTCGCCGGACGGCGGGCGCCGGCCACCGGCCCGGTGGGGCTCCCACCGGGGGCGTACGGCGGGCCGTACCAGCAGCAGTCGAGGCCGTATCCGGTGCCGCCGCAGCAATACGGGGGCTATCCGGGCGGCCAGCCCTACCCCGGCGGGCCGCAGCCGTACCCGGGTGCGCCGTCGTCCCAGCCGTTCCCCGTGCAGAGCGGGCCGGTTTCGCAGCCGTTCCCCGTGCAGGGCGGACCGGTTTCCCAGCCCTTCCCGGCGCAGAACGGGCCCCCTTCGCAGCCGTTCCCGGCGCAGTCCGGCGAGGTGTCGCCGCCCAGCGGGCTGTCCCCGCGGCTCGACGACCCCTACGGCGGCGCGACGCAGGCCCAGCAGCATCCCGGTCAGGAACCGCCGTCGCCGACCGAACCGAACTACCAGCTCCCGCCGCTGAACCCACCCAATACGTGAAAATTATTCACGTCGAACTGGACAACTGACGTACCGACGGTATGGTGTACTCGTCGGTAACCCCTGCGCGGCGTCGCGCGGACTCCGGACGCCGCGGAACGGAGACGTCATGACCAGCACGACCCCCGCGAACGCAGTCGAAGACACCCCTTTGCCGCCGAACGTCGGCGGCGTCGCCGGGGCGCCCGGCTCGGCGCGGGCGGCCCAGCTCGTCGCCCGCGTGGCCGGTGGCGCGGACTCGGCGCCGATCCGCATGCACGCCCCCTTCACGGGCCAGCCGATCGCGACGCTGCCCCAGGCCACCGACGCCGACGTCCGCGCGGTGTTCGCCGGCGCGCGGACCGCCCAGCGCGCCTGGGCGGAACGCTCCCCCGCCGAGCGCGCCCGCGTCCTCACCCGGCTGCACGACCTGGTGCTCGCCCGCCAGGACGAGGTGCTCGACCTGGTCCAGGTCGAGGCGGGCAAGGCCCGGCTCGACGCGTTCGACGAGGTCAGCGCGACCGCGCTGGTCGCGGCCTACTACGGCAAGCACGCCGCGAAGATCCTCGCCCCGCGCCGCGTCGCCGGCGTCATCCCAGGCTTGACCCGCGCGGGCGAGATCCGGCACCCGAAGGGCGTCGTCGGGGTCATCTCGCCGTGGAACTACCCCCTGGCCCTCACCGCGATGGACGTCCTCCCCGCGCTCGCGGCCGGCAACTCCGTGGTGCAGAAACCGGACAACCAGACCGCGCTCTCGGCGCTGTGGCTGCAGGAGCTCGCCGAGGAGGCCGGGCTGCCGGCCGGGACCTGGCAGATCGTGCTCGGCCGCGGTTCGAAGATCGGCACCGCGCTGGTCGAGGAGTCGGACTACCTGTGCTTCACCGGGTCCACGCCGACCGGCAAGGAGCTGGCCGGGCAGGTGGCGAAGCGGCTGACGTCGTACTCGCTGGAGCTCGGCGGCAAGAACCCGATGATCGTGCTGCCCGACGCCGACGTCGCGAAGGCCGCGACGGGCGCGGTGACCGCGTGCTTCTCCTCGGCCGGTCAGCTGTGCGTGTCGGTCGAGCGGATCTACGTCCACGAGTCGATCCGCGAGGAGTTCACGCGGGCGTTCGTCGCGCGGACCGCCGCGGTGAAGCTCGGCGGCGCGCTCGACTACCAGGCCCAGATGGGGTCCCTGACCTCGGACGACCAGCTCAAGACGGTGTCCGCGCACGTCGAGGACGCCCGCGCGAAGGGCGCTTCGGTGCTCACCGGCGGCCGCGCCCGGCCCGACCTCGGGCCGCTGTTCTACGAGCCGACCGTGCTCGCGGACGTCACGCCGGACATGGTGCCGTTCGCGGAGGAGACGTTCGGGCCGGTCGTCTCGATCTACGGCTACACCGACGTCACCGAGGCCATCGACCAGGCCAACGACACGCCGTTCGGGCTCAACGCCAGCGTCTGGTCGCGCAACGGCCGCGCGGGCTGGGAGGTCGCGGCGCGGCTCAAGGCCGGCACGGTCAACGTCAACGAGGGCTACGCGGCGACGTTCGGCAGCGTCGGCGTCCCGATGGGCGGCATGAAGGACTCCGGCGTCGGCCGCCGCAACGGCGCCGAAGGCCTGCTGAAGTACACGGAGTCCCAGTCGATCGCGCTGCAGCGCGGGCTGGCCCTCCGCCCGCCGAAGCGCGTCCCGGGTTCGCTCTGGGCGAAGGGCATGACGCTGGGCCTCAAGGCCCTCCGCCGTCTCCCCCGCTGACGTAACCCGTAACTCACGTGATCCGGGCCGGATCTCGTGTGATTGAAGCCGTCACGGCTCTGATCACGTGAGTTCCGGCTTCGATCACGCGAGTTACGGGTCTGATCACGCGTGTTCGGCGGTGGGGGCCGTCAGGAGGCCTCTGTCGTAGGCGATCGCGACCGCTTCCGCGCGGCGGCTCGCGCCGAGCTTCGCCATCACGCGGGACAGGTGGACGCTGACCGTTTTTTCGCTGATGTAGAGCTCTTCGCCGACCTGGCGGTTCGTGCGGCCCAGCGCGACGCGCTCGAGGACGTCGCGCTCGCGGTCGGTCAGGGGGTCGGTGATCGCGCGGACCGGGGCCGCCTGCTCCACTCCGTCCAGCTCGACGCGGGCGCGGTGCGCCAGGTCGCGGACGGCGTCGCGCAGGGGGACCGCGCCCAGGCGCAGTGCCACCACGTGGGCCGCTTCGAGGGCGGCGTTCGCGCTCCCGTCCGCCGCCAGCAGGGCTTCGGCCTCGTGCCAGCGGCAGACCGCCTGCTCGTACACGGCGCCGTAGCCGAACGCCGCCGCCGCGGCCGCCCACTTCTCCGCGTCACCCCGGCCGGTCAGGCAGGACGCCGCTGCTTCCAGCCGGGCCAGCCACGCCCGGCCCTCCGGCCCGAGCGTCCCCGACCGCGGCTGCCCGACGATCGAGCACATCCGGCCGTGGGCCAGCAGCCGCTCGCCCGCCGCCACCGCGGCGCCGGCCGCGGCCTGGTCGCCGCGCACCCGGGCCGCTGCGGCCTGCGCGGCCGCGGCGGACACACCCAGCGCGGCGACGCGGATTCCGGCCAGCAGGCCGGGTTCGATCCGCTCCAGCCAGCCGATCAGGTCTTCGGCGCGGCGCACCGCTTCGGCGTGCTCGCCGCGCCAGTAGGCCAGCTCGATGCCGGCGTCCCCGGCGGCCAGCGGGATCGCCATGTCCGCCGCCCAGTGCTGCCGCAGCCCGGCGATGAGCTTCGCGGCTTCGTCGAACCGCCCGCGCGAGACGACGAAGAGCGACCAGATGGCCTGGATCCGTGCGGCGACCGCGCTCGACACCCCGCGCCCCGCGCGGCCGGCGCTCTCGTCCGGCCAGTCGCCCATCAGGTAGCGCAGGGTCAGCTGCCGCGCGCGCAGCTCGATCCCGAACGAACTCCAGCTCAGCCCGGCCTCTTCGGCCCGGGCGACGCCGGTCGCGGTGTGCTCCAGCGCCTCGGCGAACTCGGCGTAGTCGTCATAGCTCAACGCGAGGAAGTAGGTCGCGCGGATCTCGGTGTTCGGCGCGCCGGCGCCGCGCGCCGTCCGCTGGGCCTTGCGCAGCCACTCGCGCGCCTCGGCCGAATCGCCCGCCGAGTCGGCGAGCGTGCCCAGGGTGACCAGCGCCGCGGCCTCCGCGCCCGCCGCCCCGACCGCCTGCGCGTCGGCGACCGCGGCCCGCGCGCTGTCCAGCGCCGCGTCGGGCTGGTCGAGGATCCGCAGGAACCCGGCCCGGCTGGCCAGCACCCAGGCACGCGTCCCGCTCGGCTCGGCGTCCTTCACCAGCTCCCAGGCCCGGTCGATGGCCACGGTCGCCTCGTCGAGGGTGCCTTCCAGCGCGAGCAGCGCCTCCGCCAGCCGGCGCCACGTCTTCGCCGCGCGGTCGGCCGCCGTGTCCGGTTTCAGGGCTTGCGTGGCCGACCGGGCGAAGGCCGCGGCGCGCTCGGGCTCGCCGGACGTGCCCGCGAAGTAGGACGCTTCGTGCAGCAGCCGCAGCTCGTCGAACCCCTCGGGCCGGTCGGCCGGGGCGACGGCGTCCCAGATGGACAGTGCCTGCTCGACGTGCTGCAGCGCCGACCCGGGCGCGCCGAGCTTCTCGGCCTCGTCCATCGCGCGCAGCAGCGCCGGCAGCGCGGTGACCAGGTCGCTGCTCTGCATCGAGTGGTAGGCCAGCTTCGCGTCGTGACCGCGGCCCTGCGGCCGCGCCTTGATCCGGGCCGCGTACGCCGCGTGCGTGCGCGACCGCTCCCCCGGCAGCAGGTCGCCGTACACCGCTTCCTGCAGCAAAGCGTGCCGGAACGTGTAGGAACCGTCCGAAAGCACCACCAGGACGTGGTGCTGGACGGCTTCGCGCAGTGCCTCGTCGAGCTCCAGCTCCCCCAGCCCGGAGACCTCGGCGAGCGCGGCGTGCATCACCGGCTCGTTCGCCACCGAGATGACCCGGGCCACCCGGCGGGTGTCGGGCGAGAGCCGCTCGAGCCGCGACAGCAGCACCTCGGCGAGCCCGGCGGGCAGGTCGTTGCACTCGGTCTGGGTGGCGAGCAGCTCCTCGGCGAAGAACGGGTTGCCCTCGGACCGGGCGACGATGTCGGACACGACGTCCGCCGGCATCGGCTCGTCGGCCAGCGCCTCGACGAACTTCCGGGCGTCGGCGGCCCCGAAGGGATGCAGGTCGACGCGCTCGACGGTGGCGAGCCGGACCAGCTCCGACAGCAGGCCCCGCAGCGGGTGGCGCCGGTGGACGTCCTCCTCGCGGTAGCTGCCCACGACCAGCAGCCGCTGCGCCCGCAGCCTGCTGAGCAGGAAGGACAGCAGGTTGCGGGTCGAGGCGTCGGCCCAGTGGAGATCCTCCAGGAGGATCACCACCGGGCGCGACTCCGAGACCTCGGTCAGCACCCCCAGTACCGCGTCGAACAACTGCAGCTGACCGAGATCCTGCTCGGGCCGGGGACGCACCATGGTCTCCCGGTCGTTCGAGGTCATCGGCGGGTGTTCGGCCGCGCGGGGCTCCTCGACGCCCTGGCCCTGCGGCAGCAGCCGCCCGAGCGCGGGCCGGAGCCGCACCGCGGCGGCCACCGCCTGGTCCGCCGAGCTGCCCAGCGGGGCGAGCGCTTCGGCGAACGGAAGATAAGGAAGACCGCCTTCGCGGACGTCGATGCAGCGGCCGGTGAGCAACAGCCCACCGCACGCCTCGACGTGCTCGCCGAGCGCGGTCAGCAGCCGGGTCTTGCCGACCCCGGCGTCCCCCGAGAGCAGCACCGCGCCGGCTTCGCCACGTTCTGCCCGGGCGAAGGCGGCGCGGAGCCGCCGCATCTCGTGGGTACGGGCGACGAGCGGGATTCCGGAGCCGAGTCGGGGCACAAGGTGCATTCTTGCCTACCCCACCGACAGTTTCCGACCGCTTATCGCCTTGGACACCTTCACCACGCCCTACCGGGCGGTCTCGCCGACGCCCGCGGTCTCCCGCGCGGCCTCCCGGCGCTCCTGCGCCGGCACGTCGACGTCGGTCCGCACGGCCCGCAGGTGGCGGACGGCGCGGCGGGCGCGGGCGGCCCAGGCGCTGCGCCCGGCCTTCCGCAGTTCCTCGGCCCGGTAGGCCGCTTCGGCCCGGACCGCGTCGAGCATCAGATCGCTGTGCATCGTGTTCCCCTTGTTCCCGAGTTCTCCGGTTGGTAGCACTCAGGTTCGTCCTGAGGGGGCACCTCAGGCATCGGGTGATCACGCAGCCCTGGGCGTGAAAAGACCCCTTACTCCCGGCCGAGCCCAGCTCGGCGGGGGTAAGGGGTCTTCGAAAGCGCCTCAGTCGTGAGCCGGGCCGCCGGGCCGCACCGCGGCCAGCAGCCCCCGCCAGCCCGATGCGGGCAGGCGGAACGCACCACCTTCGGGGTCCTTCGAGTCGCGCAGCGCCGCGCCCCCGGCGACGAACGCGACCTCGACGCAGTCGTTCCCGCCGCCGCTGTGGCTGCTCTTGCGCCACCGCGCTCCGGAGAGTTCAGCTTCCATGGTCCCCACTCCTTACTGTGTCCTCGGTTCCAGTTGGTGCACCGGAGCCGGTGCGGCCGCCTGTTCGGCGAACCGCCCGGCCGCCTCGGCGATCAGCTCCACCGAGTCGTCCGGCTTCAGTGCGGCCGCGCGCAGATGGTCGAACATCAGCCCGTAGCGCCGGACGTCTGTGGGTTCCTCCAGGTAGAGACCGCTGGACGTGCTGTCGTCGACGTAGACGACGTCCGGGTCGGCCTGCTCGGGGAAGCCCATGATCAGGAAGGGGCCCTCCATCCCCGGGTGCGCGCCGGCGCCGAACGGCACGACCTGGATGGTCACGTTCGGCTTCTCGGCGAGAGCGACCATGCGGTAGAGCTGCTCGGCCATCACCTCGGGGCCGTCGACGACGCGGCGCAGCACGGCTTCGTCCATCACCGCCCAGTACTCCGGCGGCGGGGTGTCGGACAGCAGCTCCTGGCGCGCCATCCGGGCGGCGACGCGACGGCGGGTCTCGTCGTCCTCGGCGTCCGGCCGCAGCGCCCGGATCACCGCGCGGGCGTAGCGCTCGGTCTGCAGCAGGCCGGGAACCAGCAGCGCCTGGAACGCGCGCAGCGAGCTGGCGTCGGCTTCGAGCCCGACGAACGTGCCGGTGAAGACTTCGTTGTAGGCGTGCCACCAGCCGCGTTTGCGGGCCTCCCTCGCCAGCTGGACGAGCGCCTCCTGCTCGTCGCCGACGATGCCGTAGAGGGCCAGCATGTCCCGCGCGTCACGCGGGGTGACCCCGACGTGGCCGGTCTCGATGCGGCTGACCTTCGACGCGGAGCACTCGAGCTTCTCGCCCACCTCGTCGATGGTGAGGTCCGCGGCTTCGCGCAGCCTGCGCAGCTCTCCCGCGAGCCGCCGGCGGCGAACCGTGGGGCTCTGTCCCCTTGCCATCGCGCACCTCCGGATGTCGACGGCGCCGTAGCCGTCCGCTCGCTGCCAGTATCCAACATGAACGGGCGGGTAATCGCACGGCACCGATTACCCGAGCCGAACCCGCGCCGTCTCTGCAATTTGCAGAATGCTTCTGTATGCTCGCATCCTGCACTGAGGCAGGACGTGACAAGGGCACCGCGGGCCAGCTCCCCCAGCCCCACTCAGGGCCGGTGATCAGCGTAGACGATGACTCCGCGGCGCGCCGCGTGATCATCGGGAGAAGAGGTCCGGGGCCGTCCCCCGATCGGCCCCGGCCCTCTTCCACTGTTCCCGCGCCTTATTGGCAGAACGATTATTCCGCTATTCGTCGCCCGTAAGGGTGATTTCCGTCAGGGTCACAGAACGCGCAGGAGTCCTTCTTGGACGACCGTCGCGATGAGCGTGCCGTCCGCGCCGAAGAACCGGCCCGTGGCGAGACCGCGCGCGCCGGAGGCGGTCGGTGACGCGCTGTCGTAGAGGAACCACTCGTCGGCGCGGAAGGGCCGGTGGAACCAGAGCGCGTGGTCCAGGCTCGCGCCGAGCACCTTGTCGGTGTCCCAGTAGACGCCGTGGCGCGCCAGCACCGAGTCCAGCAGGGTCATGTCCGAGGCGTAGGTCAGCACGCAGACGTGCAGCAGCTGCTGGTCGGGCAGCTTCCCGTCGGCACGCATCCACACCTGGTTGCGCGCGGGCCGCTCCCCCGTCTCGCGGGTGACCCACGGCGGCTCGTTGACGTAGCGGACGTCGATCGGCCGCGGCCTGCTGTGGGCGCCGATCGCGTAGCCCTCGGCGCGTTCCATCAGCGTCGGCAGCGTCTCGGGGGCCGGCACGCCCTCGGGCATCTCTTCGGCGTGCTCGATGCCCGGTTCGTCCTTCTGGAACGACGCCGAGAGCGAGAAGATCGCCTTGCCGTGCTGGATCGCGATGACCCGGCGGGTGGTGAACGACCGGCCGTCGCGGATCCGGTCGACCTCGTAGATGATCGGGACGCTCGGGTCGCCGCCGCGGATGAAGTACGCGTGCAGCGAGTGGACCCGGCGTTCCTCGGGGACCGTGCGCCCGGCCGCGACCAGCGCCTGGCCGGCGACCTGCCCGCCGAACACCCGCACCGGCGAGTGGGCGGGCGAAACGCCCCGGAAGATGTTCTCTTCGATCTTCTCCAGGTCGAGCAGCGCGATCAGGCGGTCCAGCACCGGCTGGCCGCCACCCGGGATCTCCAGTTCGGTGGCGGCCGTCCTGGCCATTTCAGTCATGGCCAGACCTTATGTGCTGCGGGGGTGGGACGTCCCTTATGCGTGGTCGTCTTCACCGAGGCGGTGCACGTGGATGAGGTTGGTCGAGCCCACGGTGCCCGGCGGGGAGCCGGCCACGATGACGACCAGGTCACCCTTCTGGTACTTGCCCATCTCCAGCATCGAGTGGTCGACCTGCTGGATCATCTGGTCGGTCGACTCCACGCGCGGCACGATCTGGGTGTTGGTGCCCCAGGTCATCGACAGCTGGCTGCGCACGCACTCCTCGGGCGTGAACGCCAGCAGCGGCAGCCGCGTGTGCAGCCGGGCCAGGCGGCGGACGGTGTCGCCGGACTGCGTGAAGGCGACCAGCGCCTTCGCGTTGAGCCGCTCGCCGATGTCACGGGCGGCGTAGGAGATCACGCCGCGCTTGGTGCGCGGGACGTGCGTCAGCGGCGGGACGACCGGCGAGTCGGTTTCGACCGCCTCGATGATCCGGCCCATCGTCTGGACGACCTCGATCGCGTACCGGCCGACCGAGGTCTCGCCGGACAGCATCAGCGCGTCGGCACCGTCGAGCACCGCGTTCGCGACGTCGGAGGCTTCGGCGCGGGTCGGCCGGGAGTTGTTGATCATCGACTCGAGCATCTGCGTCGCGACGATGACCGGCTTCGCGTTCTCGCGGCAGATCTGGATGGCGCGCTTCTGCACCAGCGGGACCTGCTCGAGCGGCAGCTCGACGCCGAGGTCGCCACGGGCGACCATGACCGCGTCGAAGGCCAGCACGATGGCCTCGAGGTTGTAGACCGCCTCGGGCTTCTCGATCTTGGCGACGACCGGCAGCCGGCCCTTGCCGACCCGGTCCATCACCTGGTGGACCAGGTCGATGTCGGCGGGCGAGCGGACGAAGGACAGGGCGATGAAGTCGACACCCAGCTCGAGCGCGAACTCGAGATCCTCGATGTCCTTCTCGGACATCGCCGGCACGGAGACGTCCATGCCGGGCAGCGAGACGCCCTTGTTGTTGCTGACCGGGCCGCCTTCGGTGACCTCGCACACCACGTCCTGGCCGTCGACCTCCTTGACCACCAGGCCGACCTTGCCGTCGTCGACGAGCAGGCGGTCACCGGGCTTGGCGTCCTTGGCCAGGCCCTTGTAGGTCGTCGAGACCCGGTCGTGGGTGCCGGCGACGTCCTCGACGGTGATCCGGACGATGTCGCCGTTGTGCCACTCGACCGGCCCGCCGGCGAACGTGCCGAGGCGGATCTTCGGGCCCTGCAGGTCGGCGAGGATGCCGACCGCCCGGCCGCTCTCCGCGGCGGCGGCCCGGATGAGGTCGTAGACCTCCTTGTGGTCGCCGTGGCTGCCGTGGCTGAAGTTCATCCTGGCCACGTCCATGCCAGCGTCGACGAGGGCCCGCATCTTCTCCGGCGTTGCGGTGGCAGGGCCCAGGGTACAAACGATCTTCGCGCGTCGGCTCACGTTCGCACAGCGTAGTCCCTCGCCGCGCGTTCGTCTGTACCGATCCCGAAAGTTCAAGAAAACTGTTCAGAAACTGTCCGGTCCGGCTGGTCAGCGCCGGGGCAGCTCACTGGGCCCGACGCGGTCGCGCGCCCACTCGTTGAACTCGCGCAGCTGCCGCCAGGCCTTCTTCACCCGATCGAGCGCCCCTCGTTCGTGCAGGACGTCGTCCGGCTCCCAGACGCGGACCGCGTACACCGAGCGGTAACGCAGCAGGTCGAGGCGGGGGTGATCGGCGTCGAAGCCCCGCGGCTTCGACTTCAGCCGGTCGCCCCGGATCTCCCAGCCGGCCTTCTCGAGCTTCTTGAGGATCTTCTCGAGCGCTTCGCCGTGCAACTCGGTGTCGACGGCCTTGCGGAAGCGGGCGATCTGGTCGGCCGCGAGGTGGAAGCAGCCGCCGCCGGCACGCAGCCCCTCCGGGCCGACCTCGACGTAGTACGCGCCGCCGCCGCGGCCCTGCTCGACCACCGCGCCGCAGTGGGTCTTGTACGGCGTCTTGTCCTTGGCGAACCGGACGTCGCGGTAGGGGCGGAACACCTTGGGCTCGCCGAAGCCGTCGGAGAACTCCGGCGCCAGCTCCGCGAGCAGCGCCTCCATCGGGGCGCGGACGTCGGTCTTGTAGGTCTCGACGTGGTCGTCCCAGTAAGGCTTCGAGTTGTCTTCCACGAGGCCGTCGTAGAAGTCGACGGCGTACTCGCCGAATCCGCTGAACTTCACGGTGAGGACCCTAATCGCGCGCACCGACAAGAATCGTCGGTGCCCCGGCGTAGCGTCCGCGGACATGACGCACGAGGAGTACTTCGCCGCGCTCGCGGAGCCGCGGCAGGCCGAGGTGCGGGCGCTGCACGCGCTGATCCGCGAGTCGGCGCCGGACCTGGCGCCGACGATGGAGTTCGGCGTGCCCGGGTACGGCCGCTACCACTACCGGTACGCGTCGGGCCGGGAAGGCGATGCGGCGACCGTGTCCTTGGCGAGCCGCAAGAACTCCATCTCGCTCTACGTTTCGTGCGTGGTCGGCGACCGGTACCTGCCGGAGCTGTTCGCCGACCGGCTGACCGGGGCGTCGGTCGGGAAGAGCTGCGTCCGGTTCAAGCGCCTGTCCGACGTGGACATCGGCGTGCTCGGGGAACTGCTGCGCGCCGCGGCGGAGACGCCGGCCGCCGGGGCGGTGTGAAACCCGGTGCGGCCGGCGTTCCGCGCACGACCGGCCGCACCGGGAGATCGTTGCTGCTACTTCGCGACGGCCGTGATCAGCTCGCCGTCGGTGGTGTCGCCCGAGAGGTCCCACACCATCGCGCCGCCGAGGCCCTGCTGCTCGGCGTAGCCGATCTTGCCGCCGATCGTCGACGGGGTGTCGTAGCTCCACCAGTCGCTGCCGCACTTGGCGTAGGCCGTGCCCGCGACGGTGCCGGTCGACGGGCAGGACGTCTTGAGCACCTTGTAGTCCTGGATGCCCGGCTCGATGCCGGCCGCCGGACCGGTCGCGGTGCCACCCGGGGCGTCCTGCGTGACGCCGGTCCAGCCGCGGCCGTAGAAGCCGATGCCCAGCAGCAGCTTGTTCGACGGAACGCCCTTGCCCTTGAGCTTCTGGATCGCCGCGTCGGAGTAGAAGCCCGGCGTCGGGATGCCGTCGAAGGTGGTCAGCGGCGAGTGCGGGGCCGTCGGGCCCTGCGCGGCCCAGGCGCCGAAGTAGTCGTAGGTCATCACGTTGTACCAGTCGACGTACTGGGCGGCGCCCGCGTAGTCGGCCGCGTCGATCTTGCCGCCGTCGGTGCCGTCGGCCGTGATCGCCGAGGTGACCAGCTGCGAGCCGAACTTGGCGCGCAGCGCGGACATCAGGTTCTTGTACGCGTCGGCGCCGCTGGTGTCGCAGGAGAGACCGCAGGAGTTGGGGTACTCCCAGTCGATGTCGATGCCGTCGAAGACCCCGGCCCACCGCGGGTCGTTGACCAGGTTGTAGCAGGAGTCGGCGAAGGCGGCGGGGTTCTGCGCGGCCTGCGTGAACCCGCCCGACCAGGTCCAGCCGCCGAACGACCAGATCACCTTGAGACCGGGGTGCGCGGCCTTGAGCTTCTTGAGCTGGTTGAAGCTGCCGGCGAGGGGCTGGTCCCAGGTGTCGGCGACACCGTCGACGCTGCCCGCGGCGTCGTAGGTCTTCTGGTAGTCGGCGTAGGCGTCGCCGATCGCGCAGCCGCCGTTCGTCACGTTGCCGAACGCGTAGTTGATGTGGGTCAGCTTGCTCGCCGAGCCCGACGTCTCGATGTTCTTGACGTGGTAGTTGCGGTCGTAGACCCCCCAGTCGGTGAAGTAGCCGACGACCTTGCCGACGGAGGCTTCGGCGGACGCGGGCGCGGCGGTGGCGACCGGGGCCGCGGCGGCACCCGCCACCAGGCCCGCGGCGGCCGCCGCGGTCAGCAGTGCCGAGTAGCTCTTCCTGCGGAAACGGGACATGTCTTCTCCCTCCGGAGAATTACTCACGGCGCCGGTGCCGGAGTGGTGGGGACCACACCACCGTAAGTGGACTAGACCATTAGGTCAATGGTTCAGACCAAGAAGCCCAGTGGGCCGGTTGCGCATGCCTTGACAGGAATATGCCGTCCGGAGCACATTTCAGGGGTGATGCAGACGTTCGAGGTGCTGGCCGAACCCCGCCGCCGCACGATCCTGGACCTGCTGCGCGACGGCGAGCGGTCGGTCGGCGAGCTGGTCGACGAGCTTTCCCTCAGCCAGCCCGCGGTGTCGAAGCACCTGCGGGTGCTGCGGGAGGCCGGGCTCGTGACGGTGCGGGTGGCGGCCCAGCGGAGGTGCTACGCGCTGCGGCCGGAGCCTCTGGCCGAAGTGGACGCTTGGCTCGCGCCCTACCGCGCGTTCTGGTCGGGCCGGCTCGACGCGCTGGAGCGCCGCCTGGACGAGACCGACCCGCGCTGACCGGTTACGTCCGGGCCTCCGGAGCCGGCTCGAACGCGATGCCCGCGGCCGCCGCGCGGCGCTCGCCCCACTCGTACAGCGCCGTCAACGCCGGGCGGAGCTCCTCCCCCACCTCCGTCAGGTGGTACTCGACGTGCGGGACGCGGCCGTCGAGCTCGAGGCGCCGGACGATCCCGTCCGCGGCCAGCTCGCGCAGCTGCTGGGTCAGCATCTTCTCGCTCACCCCCGGCATCCGCCGCCGCAGTTCGCCGTAGCGGTGGGCGCCCTCCTTCAGGTGCGCCAGGATCACCGGCTTCCACTTGCCGCCGATGAGGTCGACCGCCAGCTCCACCGCGCAGTGGTACCGCTTCATCCCATTCCCCCTACGCACCGGAAAGTACGTGGTTGCCCGGCCCGAGCACCACTGGTTCGCTGACCGGGTGATCGTGCCAGAAAACCCACCGGCCACCCCGACCCTGTACGACTGGGCCGGCGGCCACGAAGCCCTCGTGAAGCTGCTGACGATCTTCTACGGCCACGTCCTGGAAGACCCGCTGCTCGAACCCGTGTTCCGCGGCATGGACCCGGACCACCCGAAGCACGTCGCGGTCTGGCTCGGCGAGGTCTTCGGCGGCCCGGCCGCCTACTCCGCGAGCCACGGCGGCCACGCCCACATGGTCGGGCGCCACCTCGGGCGCGGCATCACCGAACCACAGCGGCGCCGATGGGTGAACCTCCTGCTCGACGCCGCCGACGAGGCCGGCCTGCCCGCCGATCCCGAGTTCCGCGCCGCCTTCGCCGGCTACCTCGAGTGGGGCAGCCGGCTGGCGGTCATCTTCTCGGCCCCCGGCGCCGAGCCGAACCCGCACGAACCGGTGCCGCACTGGGACTGGCCGATGCCGCCCTGGCAGCCACCCGCGTCCTAGCCGCATAGTGAGGGCAGCCGGAAAGGAGGCTGCCCGTGATCCGGGTCGACGGCCGGACCCTGCGCTGCGCGGACGTCGTGACGGCGGCGCGCACCGAGGGCCCGCTGGGCATCGACGTCTCGATCGCCGCGCTGCGCGGCGCCGAGAACGCGTGGAAGCTCGCCGGGGAACTGAGCACCCGGCGGCGGGTCTACGGCCGGACGACCGGCGTCGGGGCCAACAAGGACGACACCGTCGAGAGCTCGCGGGAGCACGGCCTGCGCCTGCTGCGCAGTCACGCGGGCGGCAGCGGCGACCCGATGCCGCCCGGCCAGGTCCGCGCCATGATGCTGATCCGCCTGAACCAGCTCCTGGCCGGCCGGTCGGGGATCAGCACCGAGCTGATCGGCGCGCTGGCCGAGGCGGTCCGCGCCGGCGCGCTGCCGCTGGTGCACTGGCTCGGCGCGATCGGCACCGGCGACCTCGCGCCGCTGGCCGAGACGGCGCTCGCCCTCACCGGGGAACGCGCGTGGGTCGAGCGGCACGTCCCGCCGGTGCCGGTGCACGCGGGCGACGCGCTGGCGTTCATGAGCAGCAACGCCGCGACGCTCGCCGAAGCGACCCTCGCCACGATGCGGCTCGACGCGCTGACCCGGGCGAGCCACGCCGTCGCGGCGCTGACGTACGTCGCGCTCGACGGCAACCCCGAGGCGTACGCGACGCCGGTGCACGAAGCGCGGCCGCACGCCGGGCAGGTCGCGTGCGCGGCGGAGATGCGGCGGCTGCTCGGCATGCACCAGACGCCGAAGCCGGGGCGGCGGATCCAGGACCCGTTCGGGCTGCGGGCGTTCCCGCAGGTGCAGGGCCCGGCGCTGGACGCGATCCACTACCTGCGCGACGTCCTCGCCGTGGAGATCAACGCCAGCACCGAGAACCCGATGATCTCGACGGTCCACGGCGACGCCTACCACCACGCGCACTTCCACACGGCGTACGTGTCGACGGCACTGGACCAGGCCCGGGCGACCGTGCACCAGGTGGCGGAGCTGTCGGTGGCCCGGCTCGGCGACCTGGTCGAGCCGGAGTTCACCGGGCTGCGGCCGTTCCTCGCGGCGGGTCCGGCGGGCAGCTCCGGCGTGATGATCCTGGAGTACGTCGCCCACGACGCGCTCACCGAACTGCGGCAGGCGGCCCTGCCCGCGACGCTCGGCACGGCGGTCGTCTCCCGCGGCCTCGAGGACCACGCGAGCTTCTCGACGCAGGCGGCCCGCGCGGCGACGGCGGCGTGTTCGGCCTACCAGCAGGTGCTCGGCTGCGAGCTGGTCGCGGCGGTCCGGGCGCTGCGGATGCGTGATGCCGACCTGGTGGACCTGCCGGTGCGCGACGCGTTCGAAGCCGCGTCGGCGGTGCTGGACCACAGCGTCGACGACCGGCCGCTCACCGGCGACATCGCCGCCGCGGTCGGCGTCCTGGACACCCTCGCCCGGATCTGAAATGCCATGAGGGGCACCTTCATGGCGTTTAAAGCCATGAAGGTGCCCCTCATGGGCGAAGGCTCAGCCGAAGAAGACTTCGGCTTCCTGGTAGCGCTCGTCCGGGACCGTCTTCAGCTCGGCCGTCGCCTCGGCCAGCTTCACGCGGACGATGTCCGTGCCCTTCAGCGCCACCATCACACCGAAGTCGCCGTCGGCCACCGCGTCCACCGCCTGCAGGCCGAAGCGCGTCGCGAGGACGCGGTCGTACGCCGTCGGGGTGCCGCCGCGCTGGACGTGGCCCAGGACCACCGCGCGGGACTCCTTGCCGGTGCGGTGGGCGATCTCGTCGGCCAGCCAGGTGCCGATGCCGCCGAGGCGGACGTGCCCGAAGGCGTCCTTCTCGCCGGTGAGCAGCTTCTCCTCGCCGCCCTCGGGCAGCGCGCCCTCGGCGACGACGATGATCGGCGCGAACTCCTTCTCGAAGCGGCGCTCGACCCAGGAGACGACCTGGTCGACGTTGAACGCCCGCTCCGGCACCAGGATCACGCTCGCGCCGCCGGCCAGGCCGGAGTGCAGCGCGATCCAGCCGGCGTGGCGGCCCATGACCTCGACGACCAGCGCCCGGTGGTGCGACTCGGCGGTGGTGTGCAGCCGGTCGATCGCTTCGGTCGCGATGGAGACCGCGGTGTCGAAGCCGAAGGTGTAGTCGGTGGCGCCCAGGTCGTTGTCGATCGTCTTGGGCACGCCCACGACGCCGACGCCGTCGTCGGTCAGGCGCTTCGCGACGCCGAGGGTGTCCTCGCCGCCGATCGCGATCAGCGCGTCGACGCCCTGGTCGGCCAGGACCTGCTTGATCTTCTCGACGCCGCCCTCGACCTTGTACGGGTTGGTGCGCGAGGACCGCAGGATGGTGCCGCCGCGGGTGAGGATGTCCTCGACGTCGTTGAGGCCGAGCGGGCGGCTGTCCCCGGTCAGCGGGCCGTTCCAGCCGTTGCGGAAGCCCACGAAGTCCCAGCCGTGCACCTCGATGCCCTTGCGCACCACGGCGCGGATCACCGCGTTGAGTCCCGGGCAGTCGCCGCCGCCGGTCAGCACACCGACACGCATGAGAAGCCTCCGTCTGTTCTCTGGAGATGACAGTCACATTTCGTCGCCCGCCAGAGTAGCGGCTCACGTCTTGATCGGTGCAGCCCGTACCACCTGCCGAATCGGTCCGGCTCCGGTGTGTGCTAACTTGACCACGTGCAGCGCTATTACTGGTTTACGAAGCCGGCCCCGGGTGGGCACGGCGGCGTGAACCTGCGCTGACCTCCACCCCCGAGCCGGATTTCGAAACCGGCTCGGCGAGGGTCCCCCGCGCGGGTCGGTGTCCACCAGGAAGGAACACCCCCGCGATGACGCTCTCCGCCGGACCGGCCACCATCGGTGACCTCGACGCCGCGCGCACCACGTCGATCAGTCCGCTCATTTCGCCCGCGATGCTGCGCGAAGACCATCCCGTCGACGCCGCCGTCGCCAAGGTGGTGCGGCAGGGCCGCGCCGAAACGGTCGACATCCTCGAAGGCCGGGACGACCGGCTGCTCGTGGTCGTCGGCCCGTGCTCGGTGCACGACCCGGAAGCCGCCCTCGACTACGGCCGCCGGCTGGCCGCGAAGGCCGAGGAACTGCGCGGCGAACTGCACGTCGTGATGCGCGTGTACTTCGAGAAGCCGCGCACCACGCTGGGCTGGAAGGGCCTGATCAACGACCCGGACCTCGACGGCACGTTCGCCGTCAACAAGGGCCTGCGGATGGCGCGGAAGCTGCTGCTCGACGTCTCCGGGCTCGGCCTGCCCGTCGGGTGCGAGTTCCTCGACCCGATCACGCCGCAGTTCATCGCAGACATCGTGACGTGGGGGTCGATCGGCGCGCGGACCGCGGCGAGCCAGGTGCACCGCCAGCTGTGCAGCGCGCTGTCGATGCCGGTGGGCATCAAGAACTCGACCGAGGGCGACGTCCAGGTGGCGGTCGACGCGACCCGCGCGGCCGCGGCGAGCCACGTGTTCCCGGGCATCAACACCGACGGCCTGGCTGCGCTGCTGACGACGTCGGGCAACCCGGACTGCCACGTGATCCTGCGCGGCCACAACGGCGGCCCGAACTACGACGCCGGGACCGTGACCGACACCCTGGCGCGGCTGGCGAAGTCGGGCCTGCCGGAGCGCGTGATCATCGACGCGAGCCACGGCAACAGCGGCAAGGACCACGTGCGGCAGGGCGAGGTGGTGCGCGAGCTGGCTTCGCGGATTTCGGCCGGTGAGCGCGGGATCTCCGGGCTGATGATGGAGAGCTTCCTGGCGGCCGGCCGGCAGGACCTCGACCTGGGGCACCCGGAGAAGCTGACGTACGGGCAGTCGATCACCGACGCGTGCCTCGCTTGGGACGACACGGCCCCGCTGCTGGACGAGCTGGCTTCGGCGGTGCGGGCTCGCCGCTGAGAGGTCCCCGGCCTGGGGTCCCCCGGTTTTCACATTACCGGGGGACCCCGACAGTTTCGGGCGCCGCGGAGGTCAGCGCAGCAGCGGCAGCGACCCGACCAGCCGGTCGACGCGCTTGCGCGGACCGTGCAGGGCGACGCCGACGCTGTCGAGGTCCGCGGTGGCCGTGGCCGCCAGCTTGGCCGTGTACTCCGCGTAGGTCCGGCAGCTCTGGGCGAGCGCGCTGAAGGCGACGAAGAAGATCTCGTCGTCTTCGGCGGCCGCCCGGACGATGGCGGTGACCGCTTCGCGCGGGGCCGTCAGGATCGGCAGCGGCACGTGGATGATTCCGGGGTGCGTGACGCCGTCGGCGTCCTCGACGTCGGCGCCGACGAGGCCGCCGATCCGGTGCCCGAGGGTCGCCGAGAGGACGCCCGTCGCGTTGGTCGCCAGGCCGGTGGGCAGCTCGTCGCCGACCACCACCACACACTTGTCCGCCATCACGCTTCCTTCCGGAGGCTGCCCAGCGACACGCCGGCGATCACGATGGCCCCGCCGAGCAGCTGCGAGACGGTCAACGTCTCCCCCGCCAGCACCACCGCCCAGCCGAGCCCGGCCACCGGGACGATCGTGAGCAGGGTGACCGCCACACTCGGCTCGAGCCCGCGAAGGCCGAAGTTGTAGAGCAGGAACGCCGCCACTGAACAGAAAGCCGCGAGGAACGCGATCCGCAGCAGGTCTCCCCCGGCCGGGACGCTCCAGCGGTCGGCCTCCGTCAGCGACAGCAGGACGAAACCGCCCGCGCCCGCCAGCGTCTGGTAGTACGTGACCACGATCGGCGACGCGCCGGAGCCGTCCCGCCGCACGACCAGGTTGTAGGCCGCCCAGGCGACGCCGCCGGCGACGAGGAGCACGTCACCCCACAGGCGGTGGTCGCTCGCGCCGCCGGTCTGCCCTCGCACCACCAGCCAGACCCCGGCGACCGCCACCAGCATGCCGGTCAGGCGCACCGGGGAGAACGCGGCGCGGCCGGAGAGCGCCAGGGTGATGATCGGGTAGGCAGCGACGATCAGCGTCGCGTCGGATGCCGTGGCCAGGTCGACGCCGGCGTTCTCCAGCGCGAAGTACGCCGTGATCCCGAGCAGGCCGGCGAACCCGATGGCCAGCCGTTGCCTCGGGGACGGGAGCCGATGCCGGCCCGTGTGCACCACCACGCCGAGGACGGCCGCGGCGACGGCGAACCGCAGCGCGCCGAGCGTCATCGGCGGGATCTCCGCCAGCGCCACCTTCGTCACCGCGAACGAGCTGCTCCAGATCAGCGCGGCGGCCAGGACGGCGGCCACCGCAAAGCCGCGGCCGGTACGGGTTTCCGTGATCATGGCCCGACCCTAAACAGCGAGCGGAGAGACCCCGGCGAACGCCGTGTTAGATTCGGCAACCCGGGCAGAACCTCGAATTCTGCTCGCCGACGGGAGGCGGGACCCCTCGATGGACGAACTGGATTCGGCGCTGCTGACCTTGCTGCAGGAGGACGCCAAGCAGACCAACAAGGAGCTCGCCCGCCGGCTGCACATCGCGCAGTCGACGTGCCTCGAACGGGTGCGGGAGCTGACCCGGCGCGGGATCGTGCGCGGGCACCACGTCGAGGTCGACCTGAAGAAGATCGGCCGGCCGGTGCAGGCGATGGTCGCGGTGCGGCTGCGACCGCCCGACCGCGCCGTGATCGAGTCGTTCCGGGCCTTCGTGGCGGGGCTGCCCGAGGTGCTGTCGGTGTTCGTGATGTCCGGCAGCGACGACTTCCTGCTGCACATCGCGGTCGCCGACAACGACCACCTGAGCGGGTTCGTCCTCGACCGGCTGACCCAGCGCAAGGAGATCGTCGACGTCCGGACTTCGGTGATCTTCAACCACTTCCGCCGGACTGTGGTCACGCCGGTGGCGCCCGACGCGTGAGCGTCAGCGGCGCCGGAAGTACTCCTCGATGATCTCCCAGCGGGCGAGGTTGTGCTTCGCGTCCGCGAGGGCGTCGTGCTGGTCGGTGGGGGCCGACGGGAGCTTCGGCTTGCCCGCGTCCTCCCACCGCTGACGCAGGTCGCGGGTGAAGCGCGGCAGCTGCCGCGGCAAGGCCGGCATCGGGCCCCACAGCTGGGCGAGCGCGACGTGGTCGTACGCGGCGAACCACGCCCACAGCTCGATCCCGCCCGGCGGCTT
Source organism: Amycolatopsis ponsaeliensis (assembly GCF_030182635.1). Classification (NCBI taxonomy): domain Bacteria; kingdom Bacillati; phylum Actinomycetota; class Actinomycetes; order Pseudonocardiales; family Pseudonocardiaceae; genus Amycolatopsis; species Amycolatopsis ponsaeliensis. The sequence goes on along the minus strand of NZ_JAPZLD010000003.1, from coordinate 303,102 downwards.
GCCGAAGAACTCCAGCAGGTCGGCGCGGATCTTCTCGCGGCTGCGCCACGCCCGGTCGGCCGGTGACGGCAGCTTGTCCAGGACGTTGTCCCGGACCCACTGGCCGGCTTTCGACGGGTCGAACTCGGTCGAAACCGCGTAGAACTCGCGGCCCCGCTCGTCGACGACACCGATGGACACCAGGTCGATGGTCACGCCGTCTTCGATGAATTCGGTGTCGTAGAAGAAACGCACCGGTGAACCCTAGTGGGTCAGCCGACCTTCGAATCCGGCACCCGTGCCGCGTCGTGCGCCGAGGGCTGGGAAGGCACCTTCGGCTTCACCCCGGCGGCTTCGGCGGCCAGCAGTTCCTTCGCCTTCGCCGCGTAGATGTCGACGTACTCCTGGCCGGACAGCTCCATCAGCGCGTACATGATCTCGTCGGTGATGGACCGCTCGATGAACCGGTCACCGGCAAGGCCTTCGTAGCGCGAAAAGTCGAGAGGCTTGCCGAAGCGGACCTCGAGGCGGCGCGGCCACCACATCTTGGAGCCGATGGGGTTGACCTTGTCCGTGCCGATCATCGCCACCGGGACGACGACGCCGCCGGAGTCCAGGGCGATCCGGGCGACGCCGGTCTTGCCCTTGTACAGGCGGCCGTCCGGGGAGCGGGTGCCCTCGGGGTAGATGCCGAGCAGGTGGCCGTCCTTGACCAGGCGGGTCGCGGTGTCGAGCGCGGCCTGGGCGGCGTTGCCGCCGGAGCGGTCGATCGGGAACTGGCCGACGCCGGTGAAGAACCACTTCTTGAGCAGGCCCTTGAAGCCGGGTTCGGTGAAGTACTCGGACTTGGCCGGGAAGGTGACCTTGCGCTTGACCCGCAGCGGCATGAAGAACGAGTCCGCGACCGCCAGGTGGTTGCCGGCGAGGATCGCGCCGCCACTCTCGGGGATGTTCTCCGCGCCGACGACCTTGGTCGGCCACAGCGTCTTGAGCAGCGGTCCGATGAATACCCACTTCATGAGCCAGTACAGCACCGGTGCCTCAGTCCTCCATCGCAGCTCAGCCCCTGTCACCCGCGACGGCCAGCCTACGAAGCCCGGTGGCCGCCGCACAACGGAGACCACCCGGTTACCACCCGGCAGCGATCGATCTCACAGGGAATTCCGGGTCCGGGCGGAGCCCCACAAGGTCCGCGAGCCGTGAGAGCATGGACGAATCCACCGCTCACACGGAAGGCGATCGCATGGGCGTGCTCGCCGGCGCGGAACCGTTCGGCCACACCGGTTCGGCCGAGACCGGGTTCCTGCTCTGCCACGGGTTCACCGGTACCCCGGCGAGCATGCGGGCCTGGGGTGACCACCTGGCCGGGGCCGGGTTCACGGTGCGCTGCCCGCTGCTGCCGGGGCACGGCACCCGCTGGCCGGACCTCAACCGCACGACGTGGGAAGACTGGTACGGCGCCGTCCGCGAGGCGCTGCTCGCGCTGCTGTCGACCTGCAAGACCGTGTTCGTCGGCGGTCTCTCGATGGGCGGCACGCTCACCCTGCGGCTGGCCGAGGAGTTCGGCGACCGGATCGCCGGGATCGTCCTGGTCAACCCGTCGGTGACGCGGCTGAAGTGGGACACGAAGCTGCTGCCGGTGCTGGGCAAGATCGTGCCTTCGGTGCCGGCGATCGCGAACGACATCAAGAAGCCGGGCGAGACAGAGCTGGCCTATCCGCGCACGCCGGTGCGGGCCGCGGCGAGCCTGGCGAAGCTCTGGGCGCTCGTGCGCGCGGACCTGCCGAAGGTGACGCAGCCGGTGCTGCTGCTGCACTCGTCGGTCGACCACGTCGTGGAGCCGGAGAACTCGCGGCTGGTGCTGCAGGGCGTCTCGAGCACCGACGTCACCGAGGTGGTGCTGGAGAACAGCTACCACGTCGCGACGCAGGACAACGACGCCGAGGTCATCTTCACGCGTAGCGTCGAGTTCGCGAAGGCGCACGCCGCACAGCCTGAGGAGACCGCATGAGCCGGGGGAAGGACGGGCCGGAGGACGTCGACGCGACGTTCGCCGAGATCGTCGCCGACCTGCGGGCCGACGGATTCGGGCTCCCCGAAGAAGACGCGGCGGACACCGCGGACAAAGCCGACAAGGCAGGCGCCGCAGATGCTTCCAGCACCGGCTTCGGCGTCGAGAGCGAGTCGCGCCGGACGCCGGACCGGCCCGCCGAGCCGCCGGCCGCGGAAACCCCGCCGGAACCCGGCTGGCGCTCCGGGGGCACGTCGTGGGACACGACGATGTTCTCCGACGACCCGGCCGGCGACGACGAGCACTACGTCCCGCCCGAGCCGCCGCCGCTGCCGCGGCCGAAGATGGGCGCGTTCCTCATCCTGCTGCTGTTCCTGGCCGGGCTGTTCCTGCTGATCCTGCCCGGTGCGATCGGGGTCGGGCCGACGGTGGCGACGCCGCTGGGCATCCTCGCGCTCGCGACGTCGATCGCGTTGCTGCTGCTGCGCGTCCGGCAGGGCCCGCCGCCCGGCGCCGACCCCAGCAACGGCGCCCAGGTCTGACACAAGCGCGATGAACATCGAGTTCAGCCCTTCGCGGCGGTCGACCGTCGGCGCGGAATGGGAGCTCGGCCTGGTCGACCGGCGCAGCGGCGAGCTGTCGTCGGTCGCCGAGCGGATCCTCGAGGCCGTCCGGCCCGACGGGCAGGGCGAGCACCCGAAGATCAAGCAGGAGCTGCTGCTCAACACCATCGAGATCATCACCGGCGTCTGCGACACGATCGCCGAGGTCAAGGCGGACCTCGCGGAGTCCCTCGACGTCGTGCACGGCGTCGCCGACCCGCTCGGCGTCGAGATGTTCTCGGCCGGCACGCACCCCTTCTCGAACTGGTACCAGCAGAAGGTCACCGACAAGGAGCGCTACGCCAAGCTGATCGACCGCACCCAGTGGTGGGGCCGGGCAGATGCTGATCTACGGCGTGCACGTCCACGTCGGGGTCGACCACCGCGACAAAGTCCTGCCGATCCTCGACGCGCTCCTGAACTACGCGCCGCACCTGCAGGCGCTCTCGGCGTCGTCGCCGTACTGGGGCGCCGAGGACACCGGGTACGCGTCGAACCGGGCGCTGATGTTCCAGCAGCTGCCGACGGCCGGGCTGCCGTTCCAGTTCCGGAAGTGGGCCGAGCTGGAGAGCTACACCGAGGACATGTTCACCACCGGCGTGATCGACCACTTCTCGGAGATCCGCTGGGACATCCGGCCGGCGCCGCACCTGGGCACGATCGAGATGCGCGTCTGCGACGGGCTGCCGACGCTGGAGGAGGTCGGCGCGATCTCGGCGCTGACGCAGTGCCTGGTCGACGACTTCAGCGAGCGCCTCGACGACGGCGAGATCCTGCCGACGCTGCCGCCGTGGCACGTCCAGGAGAACAAGTGGCGCGCGGCCCGCTACGGCACGGACGCGATCGTCATCCTGGACGCGGCCGGGCGCGAGCGGCTCGTCACCGACGACATCGCCGACCTGCTGGACCGGCTCGAACCGGTGGCGCGGCGCCTGGACTGCGTCGCCGAGCTGCGCGACGTCGAGACGATCCTGCGGTACGGGCCGAGCTACCAGCGCCAGCGCGCGGTCGCGCAGCGGCACAAGGGCAGCCTCAAGGCCGTGATGGCGTCGCTGGTCGCCGAGATGCGCGACGGGATCCCGAGGGGTTAGAGCTCGTCGAGCCGGCTGCGCAGCGTGCCCGGGCCGAGGATCGACGCGCCGAGCGCGGTCACCCGGCCGCGCAGTTCGCGGTCGGCCGTCGCCACCAGGACCCGCGCCTGCTGCTGCGCGACGACCTCGACGATCTTCGAGTCGCCGTCGGTGTCGGCCGCGACGACCTCCACGCCCGGGACGCCGGCGACGTGCTTGGCCTTGCCTTCGACGACCAGGACGATCCGCGGCCACCAGGTCACGGTGGTGTCGCCGGGGTCCGGCACGCCGGCTTCGGCGAGCTTCGCGAGCTGGTCGCGCAGGCGCTCGCCGGCGCCGTGCCGGTCGCGCCACCAGCCGTCCGGCCGCGAGCCGACGACGTTGGCGGCGTCGACGACGAGCACCAGCTCCTGCCCGACGCGGTCGCGCAGGTCCGGCCAGGCTGCGGCGAAGTCGCGGTGCAGCCGGTAGGTGGGCACGTCCTCGGGGTCCACCCAGCGCACCTCCGCACTTTCGGTGTTGGCGACCTTCGCTTCCACACTGGCGGCCAGCGCGAGGACGGTCGTGTAGCTCCAGTCCCCATGGTCCACCACGGACGCCGATACCGCGCGGAAGGACTCGGCGGGGACGGAGGCCTCTTCGAACGCTTCGCGCGCGGCCGCTGTCACGGCGGTCTCCCCGGCTTCGATGGCTCCGCCGGGCAGCGCCCAGGTGCGGCCGTGGTGCACCCACCAGGCCCGGCGCTGCAGGAGGACCCCGCGCGCGGGGTCGACGAGCAGCAGGCCGGCGGCGCCGTAACGGCCCCAGTGCAGGTGCCCGCAGGAACATTTGACGAAGACGCTCGCGGAGAGGGCACTCACCCGGCCAGCCTGTCACACTCTCCGGCGTGACCCGGTTCGATCAGCTCAAGCCCACGTTCTGGGACCACGGCCCGGGTGAGCCGCTGTCCGGCCGCGAGTTCGCCCACGCCGGCCGCGAGCTGGGCGTCCGGCTGCCCATCGAGCTGGGAGAACTGCTGGGCCTGCGCAACGGCGGCACGGTCGCCGACCACTGCGACGCGTTCCCGACGAGCGCGCCGACGTCGTACAGCGACACGCACGTGCCGTTCGACCAGCTGCTCGGCGTCGGCGGCCGGTTGTCGATCCTGGATTCGCCGTACCTGAGCACGGAGTGGGACCTGCCGCCGCGGGTGGTGGTGCTGTCCGGCGACGGCCACACGTGGGTCGCGCTGGACTACCGCCGGTCGGCGGAGCCGTCGGTCACGTGGTTCGACGTGGAGCTGGAGTCCGAGCTGGCCCTGGCGCCGACGTTCCGGGCGTTCCTCGAGGGGCTGGTGCCGTCGGGGAGCTTCCCGGAGGAGTGAGTCAGACCGGGGTCTTCGCCGCTTCCAACGCCAGGGCCGCCGCGCCGACGATCGCCGTGTCGTCGCCCAGGTGGGCCGTGCGGATCCGGGCCAGCGGGCGGTGCCGGGCCCCCGTGATCGCGCCCGCGTAGTGCTCGCGGGCCTCGTCCAGGAACAGTGGTGCCGACTCCGACACTCCCCCGCCGATCACGATGATCTCCGGGTCGAACACGTCCGCCACCAGCGCCAGGCCTTCGCCGAGCCACTTGGCCAGCTCCGCCATCGCCAGCTGGGCGATCGGGTCGCCGTCGCGGGCCGCGCCGGCCACTCGCCTGCCCGTCACCGAGCCCGGGTCGCCCGCCACCTGCTGGGCCAGCACCGTCGAGCGTCCCGGGTGGCGCGCCAGCAGCTCCACCGCCGTCGCCGCCAAAGCCGTTCCGCTGCAGTAGCGCTCCCAGCAGCCGTACTTGCCGCACGGGCACGGCCGCCCGCCGCGGACCACCGTCAGGTGCCCCAGCTCCGGCGCCACGCCGTACGCGCCGCGGAACAGCTTGCCGTCCAGCAGCAGGCCCGCGCCGATGCCGGTGCCCAGGGCCACCAGCGCCGCGACCTGGGCGCCGCGGGCCGCGCCGAAGCGGTGCTCGCCCACGATCGCCGAGTTGACGTCGTGCTCCAGCAGCACCGGCAGGCCGACGCGCTTCTCGATCCGGTCGGCGACCGGCGCGCCGCGCCACGCCAGGTGCGGCGCGAACATCACCGACCGGCGGTCGCGCGCCACGAACCCGGCCACGGCCAGCCCGACGCCCGCCACCTCGTGCCGGTTGCGCAGGCCCTCGACGACACCGGCGATGGCGTCCTCGAGGGCGCCCTCCTCGCTCGGCGTCGCGACGCGTGCCGTGTCGAGCAGGGAACCGCGCTCGTCCACCACGCCGGCCCGGACGCTCGTCCCGCCGACGTCCACCCCTATCGTCCGCACTCAGCTCTCCCACTCGTCGCGCCGGCGGACGGCGATGTGCTGCACCCGCACCGACACCGAAGCGTCCGCCGGTGGCCGCGGCGCGGGCCGGAACCCGGGCATGTGCACGCCCTCGTCCGGCTCCCAGCGGTCCGCGAGCACCGCCCGGAGCAACGCCACGAGCTGTGCCAGCTGTTCCAGCAAGCGGGCCACGAATTCAGGGCGCTCACCTCGCACAACGGCGACGATCGCACACAGCGGGCACCAGCCGCACGCCGAGGCGTCCGGTTTCGCCTGGTCAGGGTCCCCGTGCCCGGCGGCGACGACCCCTTCGAGCCACGGCGCCGCCTTCTCCACGACCATCTCCAGGAGCAGGCGGATCTCCTCCACGAGCTTCGGCCCGGCCGCCTCGTCCTCTTCGCTCACCCGCGTCCCCGGTTCCCGGCCAGGCTCACGACCAGGCCGTCGGCGTCGGATTCCGCGCCGGTGATCCGGCACGGCCGCAGCGACTCCGGCAGGGCGATGAGCCTGCGGAAGCCGTCCACGGTGATCGCCAGGTCGTCGTCGACGCGGGCGAGGTCGACCTCGGCGTCCCGGGTGAGCGGGATCGCGATGCGCAGCGTGTACCCGTCCGGCGCCGGGCGGACCCGCAGCAGCGGGGTGACCGGGGTGCCGTTGCCGTCGAGGGGGTCGCCGTCGCGGTAGAGCCCGTCGGCGATCTCCAGCAGCGCGGGCAGCCCGACCGGCTCGACGGCGCGGTGCTCGACGCACGAGACCGCCGTGAACCCGGCGGCGGAAAGTTCGGCCAGCACGGCGTCCTGCTGCGTCCGGCGGGTGCGCAGCCACGACCCGGCGCCGCCGCGCCAGAACCCGGGCGCGGGCATCAGCCGGTTGGCGATCAGGCCGTCGACGGCGATCCCGCGCAGGGCCAGGGAACTGAGCGTGCGCCGCGCTTCGGCGACGACCACCCGCTCCGGTGTCAGCACCAGCCGGACCGTGGTGACCGACGGCTCGGTCAGCAGCGCGCGCAGGCCGTCGAGGTGCGTGCCGAGGCGGCGCACGGACTCCGTGACCCGGCGACTGAACAAGCGGGTCAGGTAGCCGGAGAAGGCTTCGGGCAGGGCGAGCAGCCGCAGTGTCTCGGCCGTCGGCCCGCAGTCGACGACGATGGTCTCCCACGGCCCGTCTTCGGCCAGCCGGCGGACCTCGGTGAGGGCGAGCAGCTCGTCGACGCCGGGCAGCACGGTGAGCTCTTCGGCGTCCAGGGTGTCGAGTCCCGCGCCGGCCAGGGCACTCTGCAGCTCGGCCCGCAGCCGGTGCCAGGAGGTGTCGACCAGGGTGCGCGAGTCGATCTGCACGGCGGACAGGAGAGCGTCCACTTCGGACGGCTCGGCGCCAAGGGTGTGGCCGAAGGCGTCGCCGAGCGAGTGCGCCGGGTCGGTGGACACGACGAGGGTCTTCCTGCCGCGGGCGGCCAGGGCGGCGCCGGTCGCCGCGGCCAGCGTGGTCTTCCCGACACCCCCCTTGCCGGTGAACAGCAGGATCCGCACCCGGTTACCCCTCGGCCCGCTTCTTGAGCTCCTTGAGCGCGGTGTCCATGACCATCTTCTCGGCCTTGCGGCGCAGCAGGCCGATCATCGGCAGCGCCAGCTCGACCGACAGCGTGTAGGTGACGCGGGTGCGGCCGCCGAGGTCCTCCAGCGCGTACCGGCCGTTCTGCGCCTTCTGCATCTGCCCCTTGACCAGGTGCCAGCTGACGCCCAGGCCGTCGCCGTCCCAGTCGTACTCGAGGGTGTAGACGTCCTTGATCGGGCCCGCGTCGAGGGTGAGCTTGACCTGCTTGGCGCGCCCGTCACCGTCGGTGTCGAGGACCTCGGTCTGCCGGACGGCCTTGGCCCATTCCGGGTACGCGGGGAAGTCGGCGATCACAGCCATCACCCGGCTGGGCTCGGCGTCGACCTCGATGGACTGTGTGGACTGCTCGGCCATGGGACGAAGCGTAGCCGCCGCAGTCGGTCACCAGCGCAGCACGTACGGCTGCCCGGTCTCCTTGAAGTGACCGACGTTACGGCACTCGGTCAGGCCGACCCGGGCGCGGGGCGCCAGGGGCTGGTGCACGTGCCCGAACACCGACCAGCGCGGCCGCTGGGCGCGGATCAGCTCCAGCAGCGCCGCCGAGCCGATCTCGCTGCGGCGCGCCACGACGTCGTAGGTCAGCTCCGGCAGCGCGGGCGGGCCGTGCGTGCAGAGGACGTCGACCTCGGTGAGCGCCGCCACACTGCGGTCGTAGTCCTCGCGATCCCGCAGGTAGGGGCGCCAGGCAGCACCCTTGCGGCGGCGCGGGACGACGCCGTCGGGCAGCAGCGCGCCGCCGACGAACCCGAACCGCAGGCCGCCGATCTCGGCCACCTCGCCGTCGAGCACCCGGATGCCCTCGCCGGCGAACTCGGGCCACAGCGCCGGGGTGTCGACGTTGCCGGGGGTGGCGTAGGTGGGCGCGGTCATCGCCGCGAAGAGCGCCGCGTACTGGGTGCGGATGGCCTCGTCGACGGCGCCGACGGGGTCGTCGAGGCTCGCCCAGAGCGTCCGCGAGTAGGCAACGGTTTCGTCACGGGTGCCTTCACGGCGCAGGCGGGCGAACTCGCCCACCTTCTCGGCGCCGAACAGGGCGCCCATGATGCCCTTGTCGTGCTCCCGGTAGTCGACGAAGTCCAGCAGGTCGCCGAGCACGACCAGCGCGTCGGCCCCGTCCCCCGCCCGCTTCAGCGCGTCCGCGTTGCCGTGCACGTCCGAGACGACGTGTACCCGCACCCCTGACCCCCTTCTAGCCCTCGCGCGGAGGAACACCGGGCTCGCGCCCGTCCTCCAGGATCTCCTTGAGCCCGAGCGCGATCTCCTTCGCCGCGCGGGCCCGCCGGTCGAACTCCCGGCGCAGGCCGCGTGGTGCCAGTTCCCGGGGCGTCCCGGCCGCGTCGGCGGGGGTCGCCCGCAGGAAGTAGTGCAGCAGGGTGCCGTCGAGCACCGGCTCGAGCCAGACCTCCATCGTACCGACGAGCGCGCCCCGCACGGTCCAGCGCAGGCCCTTGTCCCCCCGGTCGGTGTAGACCTCGAGGACCAGGTCGGGCCAGTAGCGCCGCCAGGACGCCGGTGCGGCGAAGACCGCGGCCACGGTGGCCGGCGGAACGGCGAGGAACGTCTCGTCGACGATGTCGAGTGAGGGTGGCGCGTTCACGTGCGAAGAATGTCACGCCCTCGCCGTGCGACGGCGATCAGCATGGTCTTAAGGTGCTCACCACGCTAAGTTGACTGGCGGGTAACAGCGGTGTCGCCCGCCGCACGCGTTGAACACGGAGGTCCACGTGCGCGAATACAGCGCTCCCGCCGGCAAGCCGGTGGCCGACGACGAGAACATGTCCGATGTCGTCTGGGCGAACGCCGAGCGGTTCTCCGACGTGGTGAGCTTCCGCCGCCAGGTCGACGGGACCTGGCTGGACGTCACGGCCAAGGAGTTCGCCGGCCAGGTGCTGGCGGTGGCCAAGGGCCTGGCCCAGGCCGGCATCGGCCGCGGCGACCGCGTCGCCATCATGTCCAAGACCCGCTACGAGTGGACGCTGATCGACTTCGCGATCTGGGCGGCGGGCGCGGTCACGGTGCCGATCTACGACACCTCCTCCCCCGAGCAGGTGTACTGGATCCTCTCCGACTCGGCCGCCAAAGGCATCTTCGTCGAGACGAACGGCCACGCCGCGGCGGTCGACGAGATCCGGGACCGGCTCACCGAGCTGGACCACACCTGGCAGATCGAGGGTGATTCCCCCGCCGTCGAAGAGCTGGCCGCGATCGGCGCTTCGCTGTCGGACGACGAGCTGCACGAACGCCGCCGCGAGGTGAGCGCGGGCGAGCTCGCCACGATCGTCTACACCTCGGGCACCACCGGCCGCCCCAAGGGCGTCGAGCTGACCCACCGCAACCTGCTGGCCGAGATCCGCGCCGACATCGAGGCGTTCCCGCAGCTCATGGAGCAGGGCAACTCGCTGCTGTGCTTCCTGCCGCTGGCGCACGTGCTGGCCCGCGCGATCGCCGTCACCGCGCTGACCGCCCGCGTCACCCTCGGGCACACCCCGGACGTCAAGAACCTCGTCGCCGACCTGGGTACCTTCCGGCCGACGTTCGTGGTCGCGGTGCCGCGCGTGTTCGAGAAGGTCTACAACTCGGCGAAGCAGAAGGCCCACGGCGACGGCAAGGGCAAGATCTTCGACGCCGCCGAGGCGGTCGCCGTCGAGTACAGCCAGGCGCAGGACAAGGGTGGCGCCGGCGTTGCCCTGAAGCTCAAGCACCTGGTGTTCGACAAGCTGGTCTACGGCAAGCTGCGCGCGGCCCTCGGCGGCCGCTGCGTGGCGGCGGTGTCCGGCGGTGCCCCGCTCGGCGCGCGGCTGGCGCACTTCTTCCGCGGCATCGGCGTCCCGGTGTTCGAGGGCTACGGCCTGACCGAGACGTCCGCGGCGGCGAACGTCAACACGCAGACGGCGTTCCGCGTCGGCACGGTCGGCAAGCCGGTCAACGGCACGTCGGTCCGCATCGCCGACGACGGCGAGGTCATGCTCAAGGGCGACGTCGTGTTCGGGGCGTACTACAACAACCCCCAGGCGACGGCCGAGTCCCTCACCGACGGCTGGTTCCACACCGGCGACCTGGGCGAGCTCGACGCCGACGGCTTCCTCAAGATCACCGGCCGCAAGAAGGAGATCATCGTCACGGCGGGCGGCAAGAACGTCGCCCCGTCCGGCCTCGAGGACACGATCAAGGCGGCCCCGCTGGTGAGCCAGGCGATGGTGGTCGGCGACCAGCGCCCGTTCATCGCGGCCCTGGTGACGGTGGACGAGGAGTACTTCCCGTCCTGGAAGTCCCAGCACAACAAGCCCGCCGGCGCTTCGGTGGCCGAGCTTGCCGCCGACCCCGACCTGCTGGCCGAGATCCAGGCGGCGGTCGACGAGGCGAACAAGCAGGTGTCGAAGGCCGAGGCGATCAAGAAGTTCACGGTGCTGTCCAACGACTTCACCGAAGCCGGTGGCGAGATCACGCCGAGCTTGAAGCTGAAGCGCAACGTGGTGTCGAAGAACTACGCCAACGACATCGAAGGCCTGTACAAGAAGTAGCCGAATGCCGTGAGGGGCACCTTCAGGGACTTTGCAGCCCGGAAGGTGCCCCTCACGGCGTTTCGGGCCGGCCGCTCGCCGGCGCTCGGCCCGGCAGTGCCCGGACCTGCCGACCCGCGGCCTGGATGAACGCGGACAGGACCTCTTGGCTGTGCTCTTCGTGCTCGCGCAGGGTGGTGACGTCCGGAGAATCGTGGAGGTCTTTGATCGGTCGGAAGGCGACGTCGGCGAGCCGGAGAAGCTCGGCGTCGTCGGTGAGCCGGAGAAGCTCGGCGTCGTCGGTGAGCATCTGCATCCTGAGCCGCGCGTGATCGGCCGCGGCACCGCGCTTGTCCGACTCCGTGTACGCCGCCCGCTTCTTCTCCTCGTCGTCTCGTTGCTTGAGGAACCACTTCGCGATCACGGACTGCCGAAGTTCGGTCATCGCTCCCGCGAAGGCCACGTACGCGCTGATCCGCTCCTGGCGAAGCCGCTCCTCACGAGCCACGCGCTCCGTTCGCCGGGTGGCCAGCAGCCCGAACAGGTAGGTGAGGCTCGAGCCGGCCAAGGTTCCGGAGATCGCGATCACGCCGGTCAGCACGCCGTCCATGGGGAGAGTCTGTCAGCCGGACCGCTGGGTGGCGATGTGGTCGCGGTACCAACGGAAGCTCGCTCTCGGCGTGCGCTCCTGCGTCGCGTAGTCCACGTGCACCAGGCCGAACCGGTGCTTGTACCCGTGGGCCCACTCGAAGTTGTCCAGCAGTGACCAGCAGAAGTACCCCCGCAGGTCCACCCCCGCCGCCGCGGCGGTGCGCGCCGCCTCGATGTGCTCGCTCAGGAACGAGATGCGCTCGTAGTCGGCGAAATCGCTCCGGTCCGCGTACACGCAGCCGTTCTCGGTGAGGTACAGCGGTGGCAGCGCCGGGTAGCGGTTGTGCAGGCTCACCAGGGCTTCCGTGAGACCCTCCGGCTCCACCGGCCAGCCCATGCCCGTGCGCGGGACGGCCGGCAGCCGTGAAGTGTCCACGCCGATGTCGGTCACCGTGCGCAGCGCCGGGTCCGGCTCGCGGTGGGGCGCGTCCGCGACGTGGATCCGGTAGTAGTAGTTCACGCCCAGGTAGTCCAGCGGCGCGCCGATCGTCTCCAGGTCGCCGTCGTGGCGGAACGAGAAGTCCGAGACGCCGTCGAACATCGCCGCCAGGCCCGGCGCGTACCGGCCGCCGAACAGCGGGTCGGTGAACTGGCGCCGCAGCAGCGTGTCCTGGCGGGCCGCGGCCGCGGCGTCCGCGGCCGAGTCCGTCACCGGCACCGCCGGCGACTGGTTGAGCACGATCCCGAACTGGTGCTGCGGCGGTGCCTGCTCGCGCATCGCCCGCACCGCCAGGCCGTGCCCGAGCAGCAGGTGGTGGGCGGCGGCGAGGGCGCCGTGTCCCTCCCTCGCGCCGGGCGCGTGGCGACCTTCGCCGTAGCCCGCGACCGCGCACGGGTACGGCTCGTTCAGCGTCGTCCAGTTGTCGACGACGTCGCCGAGCTCCTCGTGCACCAGCGCCGCGTACTCGGCGAAGCGCGCTGCCGTATCGCGGGACCGCCAGCCGCCGTCGTCCTCCAGGGCCTGCGGCAGGTCCCAGTGGTACAGCGTCAGGAACGGCTCGATCCCCTGCTCCCGCACCGCTTCCACCAGCTGCCGGTAGAAGCCGATGCCCTTCGCGGAGACGGCGCCGCGGCCGGACGGCTGGATCCGCGGCCAAGACACCGAGAACCGGTAGGAGTCGACGCCGAGCGCGGCGAGCAGGGCGACGTCGCGGGGCCAGCGGTGGTAGTGGTCCGCCGCCGGCTCGCCGGTGTCACCCCCGGCCACCGCGCCGGGGACCGCCGCGAACGTGTCCCAAATGGACGGTCCACGGCCGTCGGCGGTGGTCGCTCCTTCGATCTGGAACGCCGAGGTGGCGACGCCCCAGCGGAAGCCGGGCGGGAAACTGGTGGTCACGGTCAACTCCGGGGGTCAGCCCTTGAGCGCGCCCTGCATGATGCCGCCGACGATCTGGCGGCCGAACAGCAGGAACACGAGCAGGACGGGGACGGTGCCGATGGTGGCGGCGGTGAGCACGAGGGTGTAGTCGGTGGTGTAGCCACTGGCCAGGGTGGACAGTGCGGTTTGGACGGTGGGGTTCTCCGGCACCAGCACGACCAGCGGCCAGAAGAAGTCGTTCCACGCCTGCATGAACGTGAACAGCCCGAGCACCGCCGCGGCCGGGCGGGCGGCCGGCAGCGCGACGTGCCAGAACAGCCGCAGCGAGTTGCAGCCGTCCATCCGCCCGGCTTCCAGCAGTTCCAGCGGCAGCGCCCGCTCGAAGTACTGGCGCATGAAGAACACGCCGAACGCGGTGACCAGGCCGGGCACGATCACGGCCTGCAGCTGCCCGGCCCAGCCGAAGTCGGCCATCATCATGTAGAGCGGCACGACGCCCAGCTCGGTCGGGATCGCCTGGGTGGCGACCACGACGAGCAGCAGCACGGTCCGCCCGCGGAAGCGCAGCTTGGCGAAGGCGAACCCGGCCAGCGTCGAGAACAGCACCACGGACACGGTGATCGTGCCCGCGACGATCATCGAGTTCCCCAGCGCCAGCGCGAACTCCGACTCGTCGAAGACGCGGGCGATGTTCTCGAACAGGTGCCCGCCGGGCACGAGCACCGGGGGCACGCTGCCGACCGCTTCCGTCGTCTGCGAAGACACGACGAACGACCAGTACACGGGGAACGCCGAGCCGGCCAGGATCGCGATCAGCGCGGCGTAGGTCCACGGGCTCGCGACCCGGCGCGCGATGCGCCGCGCCCGCCCGGGGGCCGCCGGCGGCGCGGGTGCGGCCGGGGTCAGCACGGTGGTCATGTCCGCTCCTCAGTCCGTTTGGATGCGCCGGGTCACCAGGTACGACAGGCCCGCGACGAGCATCGTGACCACGGCCAGGATCAGCGCGATCGCCGAGCTGTAGCCGAAGTCGTACTTGGTGAAGCCCTGCTCGTAGAGGTAGAGCGCGGCGGTCTGGAACTGCCGGTCCGAGCCGCCGGTGGCCGCGGCCGTGCCGGGGTTGAACAGCAGCGGCTCGGCGAGCAGCCGCATGTTCCCGGTCGTCGCGATCACCGTCGAGAAGATGATCTGCGGCCGCAGCAACGGCACGGTGATCCGCCAGAACTGCTGCCACCCGCGCGCGCCGTCGAGGGTGGCGGCCTCGTACATGGTCGACGGGATCGCCTGCATCGACGCCAGGAAGATCAGCGCGTGGTAGCCGGTCCAGCGCCACACCACCATCGCCGCGATGGCGGTGTGCGAGCTGGCCGTGCCGGCCTGCCAGTCGACGTGCCCGCCGCCGAACCAGCTCAGCGCCCAGTTCACCAGCCCGAAGTCCCGGCCGAACAGTTGCGCGAAGATGATCGTCACCGCCGCCACCGAGGTGATGTTCGGCAGGATCATCCCCATCCGGAACAGCGTCCGCCCGCGCAGCCTGCGGTTGAGCAGGTGCGCGATGCCGAGCGCGAACAGGATCTGCGGGATCGTGGTCAGCAGCCACAGGCTGACCGTGTTCCCCATCGCGTTCCAGAAGTACGGGTCGTGGAACAGCAACTGCTCGTAGTTGCCGAACCCGATGAACGTCGCGCCCTCGGCGTCGAGCAGGTTGCGCTTCTGCAGCGACACGAAAGCCGTGTAGAGCAGCGGGAACAACCCGAAGACGCCGAAGATCAGGAAGTACGGGCTGATGAAGCCGAACGGCGACAGCTTGACGTCCCACTTGTGCCGCCGGTCGGCGAAGGACAGCGTTTTGACCGCTGCCATCACTTGATCTTCGCGACGTCACCGACCAGCTGCTGCCAGGCCGCCGCGCCGTCCTGCTTGCCCTGCTCGACGCGCTGCATCGCGTTGCCGAACTCCGTCTGGACGTCGCCCGCCTTCGGGCCCTGGTACTGCGGGTTCAGCTTCTTGGCGGCGTCGGTGAAGAGCTTGCCGACCGGCGCGTTGTTGAAGAACGGGTTGGTGTAGGCGGTGATCTTCGGGTCGGTGTAGAGCGACGGCGTCGAGGGCAGCAGGCCCTCGCTGGTGAAGACCTTCGCCTGCTGCTCGGGCGCGGTCAGCCAGGCGGCGAGCTCGGCGGCTTCCTTGGTGTGCTTGCCCTGCTTGGGCACGGTCAGGTACGAGCCGCCCCAGTTGCCGCCCCCGCCGGGCACGCTCGCGACGTCCCACTTGCCCGAGGTGTCCGGCGCCTGGTCCTTGATCTTGGTCATCATCCAGGCGGGGCAGGTGACGGTGGCGAACTGGCCCTGGGTGAAGCCGGTGTTCCAGGTGGGCGTGCTGTAGAGCAGGCCCGCGGAGAGGTTCGCCTTGACGGCGTCGACGACCTGGTCCCAGCCGGTGCGCAGCGCCGGGTTGCTGTCGACGACGAGCTGGTCGCTCTGGTCGTAGTAGCCGACCGGTGCCTGGCCGAAGATCGCGTTGAGCACGGTCGGGCCGCCGTCCATCCACTTGACGCCGTTCGGCGCCTTGGCCTGGAAGCGCTTGCCCGCCTCGAAGTACGCCTGCCAGGTCGGCCAGAGCGCGGAGACGGCGTCGCGGTCGGCGGGCAGGCCGGCGTCCTGGAGCAGGTCACGGCGGTAGCAGATGGCCAGGCCGCCGACGTCGGTGCCGTAGCCGATCTGCTGCCCGCCCTTGGCGAGCGAGGCCGACCACTTCCAGCCCAGCCAGCGGTCCTTGAGCTTGTCGCCGCCGACGGTGTTCAGGTCGACGAACTTGTCCGGCGTCGCCTTGAACTGGGCGACGTACCCCGTGTCGATCGCTTCGATGTCCGCGGCGCCGCCTCCGGTGGCCAGGTGCGCGGCGAGGTTCTTGTGGTGGTCGGAGTAGGCCGCGGTGCGCTCGGTGATCTCGATGTCCGGGTGCGCCGCCTGGTACTCCTTGATCAGGTCGGTGTAGCCGAAGTTGCCGAACAGGCCGAGGCTGAGCTTGACCTTGCCGCCGGCGCCGGCGTCGCCGCTCCCGCAGGCGCTCAACGCGGTGACCGCGGCCAAGCCGGCGCACACCGCCCCGGCGATCAGGCGGAAACGGCGGGTTGTCGTTTTCGGGCGCATGAGATCTCCGTTGTTCTGCGGGCCGATCGGAAAACGCGGGACCTATGAGAGCGCTCCCAGTAGGGTTTCGTCAAGTAACGAAAAGATAACGTACTTACAGGTTTTCCCAGCCAGAGATCATGTGCTAGGAATGTAACCGGTTACAGCATCGGAGGTCCCCATGGTCACCGCGCGCGAGATCGCCCAGCTCTGCGGGGTTTCGGTCGCGACGGTGTCGCGCGTCTTCAACCGCCCCGCGACGGTCAGCCCGGCGACCCGCGAGAACGTCGAGCGCGTCGCGCGGGAGCTCGACTTCTCGCCGAACGAGTCGGCGCGGGCCCTGTCGCGGCAGCGATCGGCGATGGTCGGGCTGGTCTGGGACACCGACCACCGGCGGCCCGGCTGGCGGCACCCGTTCCTGCAGGACCTGTTGCTGGGCCTCAAGTCCGCGCTCAGCTCGCACGGCTACCACCTGCTGATGCTCGCGACGAGCGACGACGCCCGCGACCGCAACCCCGGCGTGTCGCTGGCCGACCCGATCGCGTACGTGAGCATGACCCGGCGCCACCACCTGGCCGGGCTGGTGCTGATCGACAGCGGCACCGACGCCGAGGCGTTCACCGCGTTCGCCCAGTCCGGGCTGCCGTGCGTCGCACTGGACGTGGCGTTGTCGGGGCCACGGGCGACCTACGTGACCTCGGACAACGCGGCGGGCGCGGCGGAAGCCGTCCGGCACCTGGCCGCGCTCGGCCACGACCGGATCGCGACGATCACCGGCCCGCGCGGCAACGCGCCCGCCGTGGCCCGCACCGAGGGCTACCGGCGCGGGCTGGCCGAGGCCGGGCTGCCGCCGCGCGAGGATTTCGTGGTCACCGGGGACTTCTACCGCGAGAGCGGGTTCGTCGGCATGCGGCGGCTGCTGGCCCGCAAGGACCCGCCGACGGCGGTGTTCGCCGCCAGCGACGAGATGGCGGTCGGCGCCCTGCTGGCGGCCCGCGTCGCCGGGCTGCGGGTACCGGCCGACCTGGCCGTGGTGGGGTTCGACGACATCGAGGTGGCCTCCCTGGTCGACCCGGCGCTGACGACGGTGGCCCAGGACAAGCCGGGCTTCGGCACCGCGGCGGCGGGCGCGCTGCTGGCGATGATCGAAACCGGGACGGCGCCGGACCCGGTGCGCCTGCCGACGAAACTGGTCGTCCGCGACTCGTGCGGCACCCAGCGCTAGGCGGTGACCTTCGCGTTCCAGTCGATGTGGTGCAAGTAGATCCAGCCCGGCTTTTCGCCGACGTCCTGGCCCGAACTCGATGCGACCAGCTTCTCGACGCGCTCGCGCCGAAGTCCTTCGTACGCCGCAAACGCCGATGCCGGGTCCGGCAGGTCGCGCAGGCACTGCGCGAGGACGACGCTGTCTTCGATCGCCATCGACGCACCCTGCGCGTCGGCCGGGGCCGCGGCGTGCGCGGCGTCGCCGGCGAGCACCATTTCCGGCGTCGACCAGATTCGCGTCCGCGGGACGTCGTAGGAGTGGCCTCCGAACACCTCGTCGCCGGTGGCGGCGATGATGTCCGCGCAGGGCAACGGTTCCCCGGCGAACGCCGCGTGCGCGAACTCGCGCCACCCCTCGGGGGTCACCGCCGCGATCGCCTCGCGGGAGCGCTCGGCGTCGGGGATGCGGGCGAACCAGAACGTCGCGCCGTCCGGGGCGGTCGTGAACCCGAAGGCCGCTTTGCTCCCGCGGACCATGCGGTAGATCCCGGCCGCCGACGGCAGCCCCGGCGCACGTGTGTAACCCCAGACGACGGTCTGGCCGGTGTAGCGCGGTGCGTCGGCGTCCGGGTCGATCAGCTTCCGGACCACCGAGTGCAACCCGTCCGCGCCGACCACCACGTCACCCGTTTCGGCGGTGCCATCGGCGAATTCGACGGCAACGCCGGTACCGTCCGGCTTCGCGCCGACCAAGCGCTTGCCGCGTTCGATCGGAACACCCCGGCGCGCGGATTCGGCTTGCAGGACGCGGTAGAGCGCCGCTCGGGTCATCGTGCGGGGCCCGTCGAGGCCTTCGGTGCCGAACTCACGGCTTCCGGCGGTCTCCCCGGTCGGGAGGACCAGCTCGACGCCGTGGGCGGCGAACGAACTGTCGATCACCGGCCGGTCGGCGCCGATCGCGCGCAGGGCGTCCATGCCGTTGTGCATGATCGTGAGGAACGCGCCGATGTCGTCCCCGCCGGCCGGGTAGGCCTCGAAGACCACCGGATCGTGTCCGGCCAGCTTCAGCGCCATCGCCGTGACCGTGCCGGAAATGCCGCCACCCGCGACCAGAACTCGCACCCCGTGCCCCCTCGTGAACTCCGCGTGCCGCCGTCCCCGACGTTACCGTGACGGCGGCACGCGGCGCTCACTCCTTGGCGCCACTGGTGGCGATGTCGCCGTTGAGGCCGCGGGGGTAGAACCCGCCGGAGGAGACCTTGTCCGGGTTGAGGTAGGCGATGTTGAGCACGCGGTCGGCGGACCGGCCGAACGCGATGCCGTTGGCGTCCGCCGGGACGAGGTTCGCCTTGCCGTCCTTGAGCACGCCTTCGTCGTCGTCGGCCTTGCCATCGAGGCTGTCACGGGCGTCGGAGATCTTGTTCGTGATGTCACCGAGGCCGCGTTCGAACAGCTGCCCGCGCACGATGCCCGCGTGGTAGGCCTCGACCGCGAGGATGCCCGCCGCCGCGTCGAGGAACGTCTTGTTGTTCACCAGCGGCGCCGCGCCCTTGTAGGCGGACACGCCGACGTCTTCGAACAGGAACGCGGCGAGCAGGAAGTTGTTCTCGCTCGCGAACGGGTCGAAGGTCTGGCCTTCCTTGATCACGCCCGCGGCCTGCATGGCGGCGGTGAAGCTGTTCTGGAAGTCGATCTCGGGCTGCGCGACGGCGGCTTTGTCGAGCGCCTTGCGCAGGAAGGTGACGTGGGCGACCTCGTCGCCGGCGATCTCCTGGACGATCTGCTTGGTGTGCTCGCTCTTGAACTTCACGGCGTGCCCGCCGGAGACCTTGCCGAGGTTGCCGACGCCGTTGACGTACTTCTCGTTCAGCCCGTAGCCGTAGACGGCGAACGAGTACAGGTTCGCCTCGAGGTACTCCAGGTTGAGCGCGAAGTTCAGCACCGCGGCGTCGCTGGCGGCGGCGTCCTGCGCGTTCTGTTCCGGGTACTGCGAAGTCGCGCCCGCCGAGCCGAGGCCCAGCGAGAGCGCGGTACCGAGCGCGCCGGCACCCGCGACGCCGAGCCCCGCCGCTCCCGCAGCCTTGAGGAAGCGGCGGCGGTCGGTCGCGTTCTCCGCGCTGCGCTCGACGAGCTGCTGTGTGTAGCATTTTCCGAACACCGGGGGACGTCCTCTCGTGACGAGTTCGTCCACCTCACCCAACGGTCATACGTACCTGGACGGCCCCCGGCTCGGTCAAATCGGAAAAAAGTTCTTCCCGATTTCGTTTCCGCAGGTCAGGCTTGTTCGGCCGCGGCGAGCCGGACGCAGACGGCGAGCGCGCGGACGGCCTCCTCGACGTCGGCGAGCACCGGGAAGGTCGGCGCGATGCGGATGACCGCGTCGGCCGGGTCGTCGCCGTGCGGGTGGGTCGCCCCGGCGGGGGTCAGCGCGACACCGGCTTCCTTCGCCAGCCGCACGACCTCCTTCGCGGTGCCCTCGGGCACGGTCAGCGACACGAAGTACCCGCCGGTCGGCTTGGTCCAGGAGGCGAGGTCACTGAGCTCTTCGGTGAGGATGCGGTCGACGGCCGCGAACTTCGGGCCGATGACCTCGGCGTGCTTGCGCATGTGCGCGCGGACGCCGTCCTCGTCCTTCAGGAAGTGGGCGTGGCGCAGCTGGTTGACCTTGTCCGGGCCGATGGTGCGCTTGCCGATGTTGCCGACCCACCAGGCGAGGTTGGCCTCGGACGCGCCGAAGAAGCCGACGCCGGCACCGGCGTAGGTGATCTTCGAGGTCGAGCCGAAGACGAAGACGCGGTCGGCGTGGCCGGCCCCGGTGGCCAGCGCGAGGACGTCGGCCAGCGCCGGCTCGTCGTCGGTCAGGTGGTGCACGGCGTAGGCGTTGTCCCAGAAGATCCGGAAGTCGGGCGCCGCGGTGGTCATGGTGGCGAGCCGCCGGACGACGTCGTCACTGAACGTGACGCCGGTCGGGTTGCTGTACTTCGGCACGCACCAGATGCCCTTGACGGCGCTGTCCTCGGCGACCAGCCGCTCGACGACGTCCATGTCGGGGCCGTCGTCGGCCATCGGCACCGGGACCAGCTCGACGCCGAAGCGCTCGGTGAGCGCGAAGTGGCGGTCGTAGCCCGGGACGGGGGCGAGGAACTTCAGGGTCGGCTCGTCGGCCCAGCGGCGCTCGGCGCCGGGGAGCTTCGACAGCAGCGCCTGGACGACGGCGTCGTGCATCAGTTCGAGGCTGGAGTTGCCCGCGGCGAGCAGCTGCTCGGCCGGGACCTGCAGGGCGCCGGCGAAGATGCGGCGCAGCTCCGGCAGGCCCTTGAGGCCGCCGTAGTTGCGGACGTCGGTGCCGTCCTCGGCCTTGAAGGTGCCGTCGCCGGGGAGGGTCAGCAGGCCGTTCGCGAGGTCGAGCTGCTCCGGGGAGGGCTTGCCGCGGGTGATGTCGAGGGAGAGGCCGCGGTCGACCAGGGCCGCGTAGTCGCGGCGGGCCGTGTCGACGTCGACGGAAGCAGTGGTCATGGCGTCAACGCTAAACCCGGCGTCGATACCATTTCGGGGCGGGGCCTGGCTAGGGTGGTTGGAATGCACTTGGTAGTCCACGCCGACCAGCGTCAGTTCTCGTTGCGCGACTCCGGTTCCCGGCTGGACGGCAGCGGCTGGACCGCGAGCGCCGTGGAATCCCACCGGATCGGGGCGGAACCGGGCGGCCTGGCGATCGCCACGGCGCGTTCGGACCTGGTGGAGTCGTCGATCACGCTGCTTCCGTCGCCACCGGTGTTGGCGGCCGACGCCGAGCACGTCGTGGAAGCGGATCTTCCGGTTCCGAGCGGGAAGGTCGTGATTTCCGGGCCTGCGGACTATCCGTCGCAGGAAAAGTTCTTTTCGGTGCTGCCGGGGCGGTACCGGGCGCGGGTTTCGTACGTACCGGCCGGGCCGCCGCCGGTCGACTGGAACGACCATGAGTACGGGGAGCACTACCGGTACGTGGTGGAGATGTGGCCGGTCGCGTCGGAGTCGGACGTCGAGGTGCTGAGGCAGGGCGCGGCGGTCTGGGACGGCTGATGACTCCGTGCGGCAACGCCCGCTGACCACCGCGGACACGCCCGGGCGGATCGTCTGGGCCGTCCCGGTCGACGAGGTGTTCGTTCCACCCGACCCAGCACCGATGTTCCCTCAGCTCATCCAGCCGGGTCGCCCTGCCGGCCCGCTCGCACCCGGCCCGACCGGGTGGGCGGCGCCGTGGCCTGCTCCTCCAGGGCGATCCCCTGAGCCTGCCGATCAGGTCGGGCACCGCAACGGCGCGATCTGGACCAATGCGTTGGCAGACTTGCCTGCCGCGGATCCGGACGTGGGTATAGGCCCGTAGCCGGTGGGCTGCGGGCCTTTCCCGTTTCATGCTGCGAATGGCAGGGGTTGGTGGAGGTTGTTACGCCTGGGTTTTCGGCGTTTGTCCAGGAATGCCGGTGGGAGGAATTCGGGTAGGCCGTCGGTGGCGATGCGGACTTGCCAGCCGGAGCGGTGCAGGAGTCGGTGGTGGTGGGCGCACATCAGGACCAGGTTGCCCAGCTCGGTGGGGCCGCCGTCGGCCCAATGCCGGACGTGGTCGCCGTGACAGTGGCGGGGTGGGCGGTGGCAGCCGGGGAAGGCGCAGCCGCGGTCGCGGAGGTAGAGGGCGCGGCGGAGTGGGGTGGAGATGAGGCGGCGTTGGCGACCGAGGTCGAGGGGTTCGCTGTTGGTGCCGAGGACTGCGGGGATGAGCATGCAGTCGCAGGCGTGGATGCGGGCTTCGGCTGCGGAGATGGTGCCGAGGTCGCCGAGGGTGGCCCAACCGGTACCGGTCTTGGGCATGGTGCCGGTGCTGCCGAGGGCGGCCGTGCCGAAGCTGGGCTTGGACGTGGTCTGGGGGTCGCCGAGGGTGGCCCGGCCGGCACCAGCCTTGGCCATGGCCTCGGATTCGCCGAACATGGCCCGGCCGGCACCGGCCTTGGGCGTGGTGCCGGTGTTGCCGAGGATTGTCGTGCCGATGCCGGACTTCAAGTCCTCCAGCGACACCGCGATCATCACGTGGGCTCGTTCGCCGGCCTGCAGCGGCAACTCCGGGGAGTTGAGGGCCAGGTCGATCGCGTCGGAGAAGGCGTCGCCGTAGCGTTCCAGCGGGGAGCGCAAGTCCGGGCCCTCGTCACTGGTGCGACGTTGCGCGAGTGAGTCGAGCAGAGCGCTGGCGCGAGCGCCGGTCTCGTCGTCGAACCGGCCGTTCAGCTCCCAGAACCCGGTTCTCTTGCGCCGCAACGACAGTTCACGGCTGGGAGTGGCCGGTTCAGCCTCGTCGGGTTCGGCACCGTCGGGGTCGAGATGGGCCACGATCCGGGCACCCAACGCCGCGACCTGCTTGTGCCCGGCATCCTCGGCGAACGACAGCAGGTGCTGCTCGGCTTCGTCGCGGTGCGCGGGCGGAAGTTGAGTCACTACACCAACAATGGTGTCGATCATCGGCGTGCTCAACCGGCCATCCAGGGCAGCAGCGCCGGTGGCGGGAGCAACAGCGGGGATGGGGGTTCCGTCTAGGTTGCGGCCAGGAGTGAGGGCTCGGGCTCGTTTGACCACGTTCTCCGCGGCAGACTTGGGAACGTCGGCGAGGTGCTCGAAAAGCCGAGCAACAGAGCGATATCCGAAGAGTTCCATCACACCGCGAGACTCGATCTCCACAAGCAGAGAACCGATCTCAGCCTCGGCAGACCGCACAACAGTGAGCAGCGCGGAGATGCGGTCGGCCAGGGCCACCGCATCTGCTTTCCACACCGTTTCGCTGTCCACACAACAAGATTACCGGCAGTCGCACGCATGTTCATCACACGATCAGGTGGAAGCGGCGGCGCGGCAGGGGCACCGTTGCGTGGGGAATCGGCGCTCCCGCACCGAGCGGTAAGCAACAACACGAAGCGCCGATTTCCCGCGCCCCGGCGAAGCCGTATCTTGAAAACCGAGGAACCTGAACGTCCTAAAGCGCCGTGAGCGTCGCAAGTTTCCAGTGACCGTCGATCCGCTTCGCCGTCACCGCCAGCTGAGCCACGGAAGACGACGGCGCTCCCCCGCCCTGGGTCACCGTCTGCTGGTCCAGGAACAACAACAGCGAAGCATCATCACCCACCAACGTCCGCACCCCGACCGCCCGCACAGTCGTCGTCCGGACCAGCTTCTCCGAAGTGGCCCGGGTCCGTGCCGAGGCGAACTGGGCGCGGTACTGGCCGACCGCCTCGCCCGTCAGCACCTCCGACGCCGCCCGCTCGGTACGAGCCAGGTTCGCGTAGTCGTACGAGAACACCGACTTCACCGCGTCGCTCACCTCGGAAGAAACAGCAGCAGTCGCCGCCGGGTCCACCAATGCCTGGTTGTCGCCCGGGGACAGCGAAGCCGTCTCGATGCCGAACCACACCGCGCAGCCCAGGGCCACCGCCACGACCAAAGCCAGCACCCGCGTCATGAGCCCGCCGCCTGGACGCCCGCGATCTTCCAGCCATCCGGAGCGCGCGAAACGTCCACCGTGAGCCGGTTCAAGCGTGGAGTGACCGCCGCGCCGCCGGTCGAAACCCGGACGTCCAGCACCGCCAAGAGCCGCGCCGTTCCCTTCGAGACATCGATCTCCGTCACCGCTGCCTGGACCAGCGAGGCGGAGGACACCGTGCGAGCCGTCGTGGCCCGGTCGATCTGCACCTGACGGTCGCCCGCGAGGTCCTTGCCGTACTGGCCCGTCGAAGCCCCGATCCAGCGGTCCACGGCCGCGCCCGCCGAGCGGTAGTCGATCGTGTTCAGCGTGACCAGCTCCGGGCCCGCCGCCGCCAGCACCGCGTCGCGCTCCCGGCCACGCGCCGCGGAGTCGTCCGAAGCGGCCCGCCACCACGCATAACCCGCGCCCAAAGCCGCCAGCACGGAAAGCACCGCGGCGACGACCAGGACCTTCACGGCGCGCCCAGCAGCTTGCCCAGCCCACCCGCCGACGGCCCGGTCAGCAGGCTCAGCATCCCCGGCAGCTGGGCCTGCGCGGGCGCCGACGCGGTCTGCGAAGGCGCGGCCGGGATCGCCGGCGGCTTGCCCGCGTAGGGCGCGTTCTGCGACCCGCGCACCCCCGTCGGGCTGCCCGGCGGCTCGGCGCAGTACGCGTTCATGTTCACCGGCGCCTCGGACTCGTCGTTCGCCGGACGCTGCTTCGTCCCTTCGTAGCCCTTCGTGCACGAAGCCGGGTCGAAGAAGTTCAGCACCACGCCCAGGTGCCCGGTGCCGTCCGGGGACGTCGACGGCGAGAACGCCGAGATGATCGGGTACGCCACCAGCAGTTCCTCGATCGCGTCCTTGCGCGACGTCGTGATCTGCGCGGTGGTCAGCAGGTTCGCGAACAGCACGCCCAGGTCGGTCCCCGAAGCCGCGAGCACGTCGCTGATCTGGCGGCTCAGCTGCGGGGCCTGCGCGATCACCCGCCGGAGGTCCGGATCGGACGTCTTGAGCTGACCCGCGATCGTCTTCAAACCGGAAGCGAAGTCGGTGATGTTCGCGGCCTGGCGTTCCTGCGTGTCCAGCACGACTCGCGAATTCGCCAGCAGGCCTTGCGTTTCCGGGATGTACTGCGTGGCCACGGACGTCAGCGACTTGGTGCTGTCCAGGAGCTGCTGCAGCTCCGGGCCCGCGCCGGCGAACGCGTTGTACGTCTCGTCGACGACCGTCCGCAGCGAATCCGGGTGCACGCTCGCGACCAGGTCGTCGAGGTGGGTCAGCACGGTGTCCGGCGACGGCGGCAGCGACGTCTTGTCCGCCGTGATCACGGACCCGTCCGTCAAGTACGGACCGCCGTTGTGCTGCGGCAGCAGGTCGACGAACTGCTCCCCCACCGCCGACCGGTTCGCCACCTGCGCGTGCGCGTCGGCCGGGATGTCCGGGGCGCCGGAGTCGATGTCCAGCGCGACGTCGACGCCGTGCTCGGTCAGCGTCATCCCGGTCACCCGCCCGACCGTGACCCCGCGGTAGGCGACCTCGGAGTTGACGAAGATGCCGCCGGAGTCGGTCAGCTGCGCGGTGACGACGTAGCCGCGGTTGCCGAAGAGCCGGTCCAGCCCGGCGTACCGGCCGCCGGCGTAGACGACCGACACCACCGCGATGACGACGAACGCCACCAGCTGGATCCGGATCTTGCGCGTGGTCACTTGCCGCCCCCGATCAGGCCGAGCAGGCCGCCCAGGAGCCCGGTGCCGCCGGTCTGCCCGGACGACCCGAGATCCGGCAACGGCAAGGGCGGCGCGACGGCGGAAGGCTGTCCGGAAGGCAGCGCGATCGGCGGCTGCGACGAGTTCGTGAAGTTCTGGATCAGCGTGTCCAGGTCGAGGTTCACGTTCGCCTCGACGTTCGCGTAGTCGCCCTTGATCACGTTGCCCGCGTAGTCCGGGAACGGGTACGTGAGCAGGATCTGCAGCGCGTTCGGCAGGTCGGAACCGGCCTCGCCGAGCTTGGTCAGCGTCGGCTGCAACGCCTTGAGGTTCGCGACGAGCTGGTCACGGCTCTTCGTGACCGTGTCGGTAGCGACGCCGGAGAGCGTGTTCAACGCGTTGAGCATGCCGACGAGCTGGTCACGCTGGTCGGTGACGATCTTCAGGCCCGGCGCGAGGTTGTCGAGCGCGTTGGAGAGATTCTGCGTCTGCCCGGTCAAGGTGTGGGACAGCTTCCCGAGCCCGTCGATCGCGCGGAGGATCTCGGTCCGGTGCCCGTCGAGCTGGGTCGCCAGTTCGTCCACTCGCGACAGCAGCGCGCGGATCTCCGGCTCGTTGCCCGACAGCGCGTCGTTCAGCTCGTGGCTGATCTTCTGGATCTGCTCGACGCCGCCGCCGTTGAGCAGCAGGGAAAGCGCGCCGAGCACCTCCTCGACTTCGGGGTTGCGGTTGGTGCGCCCGAGCGGGATCTGCGCGCCCTCACTCAGTTTCCCAGACGCGGGCTCCGCCGTCGGCACGCTCAGCTCGACGAACTTCTCTCCCAGAAGTGAAGACTGCTTCAGCTCGGCGTGGGCGTTGGCGGGCAGTGCGATGTCGCCGTTGACGGTCATCGCGACCAGCGCGGACCGGGTGTCCGGCGTCAGGCTGATCTTGTCGACCCGCCCGACCGCGACGTCGTTGACCTTGACGCTGGACTGCGGCACCAGGTCGAGCACATCGGTGAACAACGCGGTGACGCGGTAGGGGTGGTCGCCGACATCGGCGCCGCCCGGCAGCGGCGTGCCGTAGAGGCCGTTGAACCCGCCGTCGCTGCAGGCCGCCAGCACGAGCACCCCGGCGAGCACTCCCGCGAGCCGCTTCACTTCGCACCCCCCGCAAGCTGCTCCATCACGTCGACGAGCGGGAGCGGCAACGGCGGGAGGGTGCCGTTCTGCAAGGAGTTGAGCACCTGCGGGATCGTCGGCAGCTTCAGCACGCCGTCGAGCACCGGCGCGAGCTGCTTGCAGATGTTCCCCAGCGTGTCCGGGATTTCCTTGGGCGTGCCCGCGCTGATCAGCCGGCACACGGTGAGGATCGGCGGGTTGGTGAGCTCGTTGAGGTTGTCGCGGACGGCGATCGTGCCCGACGCGGCGTCGTAGGAGTTGATGAAGTTGGTGGCGCCGGTCGGGGCGATGTCGAGGACCTCGGCGAGCGACGCGCGCTGGTCGACCAGGACCTTCGACAGCGACGCCAGCTTGTCCACATTGGACTCCAGGGCGCCCTTGTTGTCGTTGACGAACTGCTGGACGTCGCCGAGCGCGCCACCGAGCGACTGCAGTGCCGCACCGACGTCGGAGGAGTCGGCGGCGAGGAACTGGCTGACGTCGGCGACGCGCCCGTAGAACTCGTTGAGCTGCTGGTCACTCTGGGCCAGGGCGCCGGTGAAGGAGTTCAGGTTCTGCACGGTCGAGAACAGGTCGTCCTTCGAGCCGTCCAGGGTCTTCGCGAGGTCGGCCAGCTGCCCGACCGTCGAGTTCAGCGAAGCACCGTTGCCCTTCAACGCGTCGGCGGCGGTGTCCAGGACGCCGGACAGCGCGCCGTCCTTGTTGGCGCCGTTGGGCCCCAGTGCCGTCGACAGCTTGTCCAGGCTGGAGTACAGGTCGTCCAGCTCCACCGGCGTCGCCGTGCGGTCCTTCGCCAGCACCGTGCCGGTGGCCAGGGTCGGGCCGCTGTCGTAGGCCGGGGTCAGCTGGACGTACCGGTCGCTGACCAGGCTCGGCGCGACGACGACCGCGCCGACGTCGGCCGGCAGCTGCACGTCGTCGACCCGCATGTCCACGCGCACCGCGTCGCCCTGCGGCGTGACGTCGGTGACCTGCCCGACCGGCACGCCCAGCACCCGCACCGACGAGCCCGCGTAGAGCCCGACGGTCTTGCCGAAGTACGCCGAGAGCGTCGTGCCGGTGGAGGCGCGGAACACCAGCCACAGCCCGGCGATGACGACCAGCGCGACGATGCAGGCGAAGGCCAGCCACGTCACCAGGCTCCGCCCGCGGTAGGTCCGGATGGTCATCGGCCGCCCACCCCCTGGTTCGGCGCCGCGATCGGCGGGGTGCAGCCCTCGGGGTTGATGTGCAGCCCGCCGGCGGTGATCGTCGGCGGCAGCAGCCCGCACAGGTAGCCCTCGAACCAGCGGCCGTTGCCGGTGGCGTTCGCGCCGACGCGGGCGAACGGCGCCATCAGCTTGAGGCTCTGGTCGAGGTTGCCCTGGTTGCGCTGCAGGATGTCGGTCACCTTCCCGAGCTTGTCCAGCGTCGGCTTGAGCTGCGCGCGGTTGTCCGCGACGAGCCCGGACAGCTGCTGCGAGAGCTGCTGGGTGCCGGTGAGCAGCGCGTGGATCGCGGTCTTGCGGTTCTGCAGCTCGGTGAGCAGCAGGTTGCCGTCGCTGATCACGCGTTGCAGCTGGGCGTTGCGGTCGGACAGCGTCTTCGACACCTGGCTCGTGTTGGCCAGCAGCGTGTGCAGGTCGTTGTCGCGCGAGGACACGGTCTTGGCCAGCGACGACAAGCCGGTCAGCGTGTCCTTCAGGTACTGCGGGCTGTCCTTGAGGCTGTCGGACAGCGCGTTGAAGCTGTCCGCGAGCTGTTTCGTGTCGATGTCGCCGACCGTCGTCGACAGCTGCTCGAACGCGTCCTGCAGCTGGAACGGCGTGCGCGTGCGGGCCTGCGGGATCGTCGCGTCCGGTTCCTGCGCGCCGCCGCCCTTCGGGTCGAGCGCGAGGTACTTCTCCCCCAGCAGCGTCTTGATCTCGATGGACGCGGTCGTCGCGTCGCCGACGCGGACGTCCTTGACTCGGAAGCGAACCAGCACCTGCTTGCCGGCCAGCGTCACCGACGACACCGTGCCGACCTTCACGCCGGCGACCTCGACCTCGTTGTCCGGCGCCAGCCCGGCGGACTCGCCGAAGTAGGCCGAGTACGTCGTGCCGTTGCCGAAGAACGGGAGCTGGTCGGAGAAGTACGTCGTGGCCGTGACGAGCACGATCAGCACGAGCGCGACCGCGCCGACGGCGGCCTGGTTGCGATCCTTCAGCCGTTTCACGGACCACACCTCTCCGCGCGTTGCGTGCCGGGAATGGGGATGATCGGCAGGGTGATGTCGAGCGAGGAAATGCCGATGGTGCCGGTGATCCCGCACAGGTAGTAGTTGAACCAGCTGCCGTAGCTCAGGGTCCGGGTGAACTTCTGCAGGTTGCCCGGCAGCACCTCGAGCAGGTGGTTGACCAGCTCACCGGAGTCGCCGAGGTTCTGCGACAGGACGCCGAGCTGCGCGACGTCGTCCTTCAGCGCCGGGCGCGCGTCGGCGAGCAGTCCGGTCGTGGACACCGCGAGGTCGCCGAGCGCGCTGACCGCGTCGCCGATCGGCTTGCGCTGCTCGGCCAGCCCGCTGACGAGCTTCTGGGTCTGCTCGATGAGGTCGCCGAGCTGCGGGCCGTGGGCGTTGACCGTGCCGAGCACGGTGTTGAGGTTCGCGATGACCTGCCCGATCACCTGGTCCTTGCTCGCGATCGCGGTGGTGAGCGACGCGGTGTGCTGCAGCAGGCTGGTGATCGTGCCGCCCTCGCCCTGGAAGACGCTGATGATCTCGGCCGAAAGCTGGTTGACGTCCTTGGGGCTCAACGCCTTGAACAGCGGCTTGAAGCCGTTGAACAGCACGGTGAGGTTCAACGCGGGCTTGGTGCGCTCGGGCGGGATCGTGCCGCCGTCGGCCAGCGCCTTGGCGCCCGGGACGTCGGTGCCGAGCGCGAGGTAGCGCTGGCCGACGAGGTTGCGGTACTTGATCGTCGCGGTCACCGTCTCCGGCAGCCGGTAGGTGTGCTCGACGTCGAACCGCACCTGGGCGAGGTTCTGCTCGCCAGCTGTGGTTGCACCGACGACCTCGATCGTGTCGACCTGGCCGACCTTGACCCCGGCGATGCGGACGTCGTCGCCTTCCTTGAGGCCGGACGCGTCGGTGAACTTCGCCAGGTAGCCCGACGTCTCGCCGAAGTTGGTGTTCGCGATGGTGGCTGCGAGGACGCCGGTGAACAGCACGGTGACGACGGCGAACACCGCGAGCTTCACCAGGGACGGGACGAAACTCCTCACTTCAGCTCCACCTCCGCCCCGCGGTAGAGCGGCCCCACGAGCAGGCCGGCCCAGCCGGGCACGTCGCCGGGCGACGTCCCGAGCGCGGGCGAGGCGAGCAGGTCGATCAGGTCCCGCTCGTAGGACGAGCCCACGATCGACCCGTCGCCGCCGACGGCACCACCACCGGCGGGCAGCTCACCGGACGGCGACTTCGGCGGCGCGGGCTTGCTGGAGCCGTCCTTGATCGCGCCGTCGGGCGGGTACTGCGGCCAGACGCCCGGTTTCGGGACCTGCGGGTAGCAGCGCGGCCCGCGCTTGTCCTCGTACTTCGGCTCGTCGACGCCGGGCAGGTACTTGCCGCGGCTGGCGGCGAACTCGATGGTGACCCGGCTGACCTCGGGGTGCGCGGTGCCCTTGCCGAATGCCAGCTCGGCCGGCCCGACCTCACCGGCGAGCTGTTCGAGCAGGCACGGGTACTCGGGCGCGTACTTGGCGAGCACGTCCAGCGTCGGCTGGACCGCCGTGGTGAGCCGGATCAGGTTGTCCTTGTTGACCTGCAGGAAGCTCGTCAGGTCCACCGAAGCCGCGGTGACGGTGGCGTAGAGGTCGGTCAGCTGGGCGCGCTGGTCGACGATCGTCCGGCTCGTCGTCGTCAGGTCGGACAGCGCCTGCAGCAGGTCCGGCGCCGCCTTGTCGTAGGTGTCCGCGACGTTCGCGAGCCCGGTGATGTCGGCCTTGACGTCCGGCAGCGACGGGTTGAGCTTGCCGAGGTAGTCGCTCAGCTGCACGAGGGTCTGGCCGAGCTGCTTGCCGCGGCCCTCGAGCGCGGTCGACACCGCCGTCAGCGTGCTCGACAGCTTCTCCGGCTGGACGGCCTGCAGCAGCGGCATCACGTCGTCGAGCACCTTCTGCAGCTCGATCGCGGTGCTGCTGCGGTCCTGCGGGATGACGTCACCGGCCTTGATCGGGCCTTGCGAAGACACGGAAGCCTCGGGCAGCTGCAGGGCGACGTACCGCTCACCGAAGAGCGTCTTGGGCAGCAGCCGCGCCGAGACGTTTTTCGGGATCACGTGCGTCTTGTCCGGGTCGAGGGCCAGCTCCAGCTCGGCGTGGTCGCCCTTCGCCAGCACCGACCGGACTTCGCCGACGAGCATGCCGCGGACCTTGACGTCGCCGCCCGTGCGCAGCTGGCTGCCGACGCGGTCGGTCTCCAGCTTCACCAGCGTCACCGGCGTGAAGGCCTTGTTGTAGACGGCGAGTGTGAACGCGATGAACAGCGCGGCCACGAGCAGGAAGGCCAGCCCCAGCACCTGGTACCGGAGCCGCTGCCAGAGCTCGCGCCTCATCCCGAGATCCTCACCGTGGTGTTCGCGCCCCAGATCGCCAGGCTGAGGAAGAAGTCCAGCACCGAGATCAGCACGATCGACGTCCGCACCGCGCGGCCGACCGCCACGCCGACCCCGGCCGGGCCGCCGCTCGCGTTGAAGCCGTAGTAGCAATGGGAAAGGATCACGAGCACGCTGAACACGATCACCTTCCCGAACGACCAGAGGACGTCCCCGGGAGGCAAGAAGAGCGTGAAGTAGTGGTCGTAGGTGCCCGCGGACTGGCCGTAGAGCCAGATGGTGATCTGCCGGGACGCGAGGTAGCTCGAGAGCAGGCCGACCGCGTACAGCGGGATCACCGCGGCGACACCGGCGAGCACCCGCGTCGTCACCAGGTACGGCATGCTCGGCACGCCCATGACTTCGAGCGCGTCGATCTCCTCGGAGATCCGCATCGCGCCGAGCTGCGCGGTGAAGCCGCAGCCGACGGTCGCGCTCAGCGCGAGCCCGGCCGAGAGCGGCGCGACCTCGCGAGTGTTGAAGTAAGCGGAGATGAAGCCGGTGAGCGCGGCCGTGCCGAGCTGGTTCAGCGCGGAGTAGCCCTGCAGGCCGACGATGAGACCGGTGAACAACGTCATCCCGATCATCACGCCGAGCGTGCCGCCGATGACGGCGAGGCCGCCCGTGCCGAAGCAGACCTCGGTCAGCAGCCGCAGTGTTTCCCGGCTGTAGCGGCGGATCGTGCGCGGCGACCAGGCGAGCGCCTTCGCGGCGAAGGCGAGCTGCTTGCCCAGACCTTCCAGGCTCTGGCCCGGGCGCGCGATGTACTCGAGCGTCCGGTCCTGGTCGAGGGGCTCCGCCGTCATCACATGGCCTTCGGCGGGACGATCCGCAGGTAGATCGCGGTCAGCACGACGTTGATCAGGAACAGCAGCAGGAACGTGATGACGACGGCCTGGTTGACCGCGTCGCCGACGCCCTTCGGCCCGGGCGGCGGGTTCAGCCCGCGGAACGCGGCGACGACCCCGGCGACGAAGCCGTACAGCAGCGCCTTGATCTCGCTGACCCAGAGGTCCGGCACCTGCGCCAGGGCGTTGAAGCTGGCCAGGTACGCACCGGGCGTGCCGCCTTGGAGGACGACGTTGAAGAAGTAGCCGCCGAGGACGCCGACGACGCTGACCAAGCCGTTGAGCAGCACCGAAACGACCATCGCGGCGAGCACGCGCGGCACGATGAGGCGCTGGATCGGGTTGACGCCGAGGACCTCCATGGCGTCGATCTCTTCGCGGATCTTGCGCGCGCCGATGTCCGCGCAGACCGCGCTGCCGCCGGCACCGGCCACGAGCAACGCGGTGATCAGCGGGCTCGCCTGCTGCACAATGGCCAGCGCGCTGGCCGCGCCGGTGAACGACTGCGCGCCGATCTGCGCGGTCAGCGAACCGAGCTGCAACGCGATGACGGCGCCGAACGGGATGGCGACGAGCGCGGTCGGCAGGATCGTGACGCTGGCGAAGAACCAGCACTGCTGGATCCACTCGCGGGTCTGGAAGGGGCGCTTGAAGATCGCGCGCAGGACTTCCCAGGACAGCGTCGCGAGGCGCCCGACCTGGGTCAGGGCCGCGGTTCCCGGGAGCGTGCCCGTGCTCTCGCTCACCACACCTCCCAGTAGGTCGTCGCTGACCTCCGAGTGTTCTCCATACCCGGTGCCCGATTTTCGTTAGCGGTGTTAACTGATCTCTGTCGGAAACTTCAGAAGCTGAGGTTGAGGGCGTGCGACGCCGTGGCGCCACCGTCCGCGACGAACTCCGCTCCCGTGCAGTACGCGCTTTCGTCACTGGCGAGGAACAGCACCAGTTTCGCCACGTCCTCGGGCTGTCCGACGCGCCCGAGCGCGACCTTCTTCCCGACGTACGACATGTCGACTTTCTGCCCGCCGGCGGCGGTCTCGACCATCTGCGTGTCGATCGCGCCGGGGTGGACCGAGTTGACCCGGATGTGCTTCTTGCCGAGCTCCATCGCCGCGACCTTGGTCATCCCGCGGATGGCGAACTTGCTCGCGGTGTAGGCGACGAGGTACGGCATCCCGGCCAGACCCTCCACAGAGGACACGTTGACGATGGAGCCACCGCCGGCGGCGGTCATCGGTTCAACGACCGAGCGCATCCCGAGAAACGCCCCGATCTGGTTCACCCGGATCACGCGCTCGTAATCGGCCAGCTTCGTCTTGCCCAGTTCCGAGAAATGGAGGATCCCCGCGTTGTTGACCAGCACGTTCGGCGCGCCGAACTCGGTGGTCACGCGCTCGAGGGCGGTGACCCAGCCGTCCTCGTCGCCGACGTCGAGGTGCTGGTAGACGGCCTGCTCGCCGAGCTCGGCGGCGAGCTGCTTGCCCTCGTCGTCGAGGATGTCGGCGATCAGCACCTTCGCGCCTTCGGCGACGAACGCGCGCGCGGCGGCCGCGCCCTGGCCGCGCGCGGCGCCGGTGATCAGGGCGATCTTCCCGTCCAGCCTCATGACTCTCCCAGGATCTCGGTGGCGGCGAACATGCGGCCGGGGTCGCGCTCGGCGAAGAACGCGCTGACCGACGTGTCGAGCTCGTCGAGGGACCAGCGCTGCTCGATCCGCGGGGCCTCGACCAGGGCGACCGTGCCGCCGTGGACGACGAACACCTGGCCGTTGACGTGCTCGGCCGCGGGCGAGGCGAGGTAGGCGACGAAAGGTGCGACGTGTTCGACCGAGAGCGGATCGGCACCCTCGGCGGGAGGAGCACCGAACACGCCCTCGGTCATCGCCGTCCGCGCGCGAGGGCAGATCGCGTTGGCGCGGACGCCGTACTTGGCCAGGCCGCGGGCGGCCGACATGGTGAGCGCGGTGATGCCGGCCTTCGCCGCGGCGTAGTTGGGCTGGCCGGGCGAGCCGATGAGGAAGGCTTCGGACGCGGTGTTGATCAGCCGCCCGTACACCGGCTGTCCGTCTTCTTTGGACTTGTCCCGCCAGTACTTGGTGGCGTTGCGGGACAACAGGAAGTGGCCGCGCAGGTGGACGCGCAGCACGGTGTCCCAGTCGTCGTCGGACATCGAGAAGAGCATCTTGTCGCGCAGCACGCCCGCGTTGTTCACGACGATGTCGAGCCCGCCGAGGTCGAGCGCGGCGGCCACGAGGGCGTCCGCGGTGGCCCGCTCCCCGACGTCGCCGGCGACCGCGACGGCCTTGCCGCCGGCCGCTTCGATTTCTTCGACGACGTCCTTCGGCTCACCGATGTCGTTGACGACGACGGTGGCGCCCTGCCCGGCCAGGGCGAGCGCTTCGGCCCGCCCCAGGCCCGCGGCGGCGCCGGTGACGATGGCTGTCCTGCCGGTCAGGGTCACGCGAGGCCTCCTCGTCGAGTCCGGTGATCGGGCCTACATTAGAATCTGTTCTTGTCGAGGGCAAGCCCTTGAGTGAACACCGCTAACTGGTGATGAACAGGGCGTTCTTAGGACAACCCTTCACAGCATCTGTAACCTGTTCTATCCGACCTTCCGGTACCGGCCCCGACTGGATGACGAGTTCCTCGTCGTCGTCCAGGTCGAAGACGTCCGGCGCGAACCCCACGCACACCGCGTTCGCCTCGCAGAGCGAACGATCGACGCCGATCTCCATGCTTCCTCCGCCGCGTGAGTCCTGGTACAACTAGAACAGGTTCTACTATAACGCCGGATCGAGGTGACGGGTGCGGATCGACTACACACCGGAGCAGCGGGCGCTGGCCGCGGAGCTCCGGGAGTACTTCGCCGAGCTGATGACGCCCGAGCGGCGGGAAAGCCTCCGCGCGGGCGACGAGTACGGCGACGGCGTGGCGTACAAGGAGATCGTCCGGCAGCTGGGCAAGGACGGCTGGCTCGCGCTCGGCTGGCCGGCGGAGTACGGCGGCCAGGGCCGGCCGATGCTCGACCAGCTCATCTTCACCGATGAAGCGGCCGTCGCCGGGGTGCCGGTCCCGTTCCTGACGGTGAACACCGTCGGGCCGACCATCATGCGCTACGGCACCGACGAGCAGAAGGCGTTCTACCTGCCGAAGATCGCCGCCGGCGAGCTGCACTTCTCGATCGGCTACTCCGAACCGGAGGCCGGCACCGACCTGGCGTCGCTGCGGACGCGCGCGGTGCGCGACGGCGACGAGTACGTCGTCACCGGGCAGAAGATGTGGACCAGCCTGATCGAGTACGCCGACTACGTGTGGCTCGCCGTCCGGACCGACCCCGACGCGAAGAAGCACCGCGGCCTGTCGATGCTGATCGTGCCGACGTCGTCGGAGGGGTTCTCCTGGACCAAGGTGCGCACGGTCGCGGGCGCCGGGACGAGCGCGACGTACTACGACGGCGTGCGCGTGCCGGTGTCGGCGCGCGTCGCCGAGGAGAACGCGGGCTGGCCGCTGATCACCAACCAGCTCAACCACGAGCGCGTCGCGCTGACGTCGTCGGCGCCGGTCCGCAAGGCCCTCGCCGACGTGCTGGCGTGGGCGAAGGAGACCGGCGCCATCGACCAGGAGTGGGTGCGGGTGCACCTCGCGCGGGTGCACGCCGGCGCGGAGTACCTGAAGCTGCGGAACTGGCGGATCGCCTGGGCGGCCGCGGCGAGCGAGCTCGGCCCGGCGGACGCGTCGGCGACGAAGGTGTACGGCACGGAGTTCGCGATCGAGGCCTACCGGCTGCTGATGGAGGTGCTCGGCGCGGCGGCTGTCGTCCGCGACGGCTCGCCGGGCGCGCTGCTGGCCGGGCGGATCGAGCGGCTGCACCGCTCGGCGCTGATCCTCACCTTCGGCGGCGGCACCAACGAGATCCAGCGGGACATGATCGCCGCGACCGCCCTCGGCCTGCCCGTCACGCGCTAGGAGCGTCCCATGGACTTCACCCCTTCCGAGGCGTCGGCCGACCTGGCGGCGCTGACCCGGCGGATCCTCGCCGACAAGGTCACCCACGACCCGCACGGCACCGGCGGCTTCGACGCTCCACTGTGGACGGCCCTGGGCCAGGCGGGCGTGCTCGACGCGGCACTGCCGTCGTCGCTGGGCGGCGGCGGTTTCGGCCTGCTGGAGCAGTGCGCGGTGCTGACCGAGATCGGCCGCGCGGTGGCGGCGGTCCCCTACCTGCCATCGATCACGATGGCGGCGTCGGCGCTGGCCGAGTTCGGCACGCCGGAGCTGGTGGACCGCTGGGTGCTGCCGGTGCTGCGAGGAGAACGCGTTCTAGCGGTGGCGCTGACCGGTTTCACCGCTTCTGACGGAGTGCTTTCGGGCTCGCAGTCCGCGGTGCACTTCGGCGCGTTCGCGAACGGCTTCCTCGTGGCGGCTTCCGGCGAGGTCTTCCTGGTCGACGCCGCGGCGCCCGGCGTGACGGTGCGGCCGCAGCAGACGACCGACCACGCGGACGCTTGTCTGCTCGAATTGTCCGGAGTGCCGGGGATTTCGCTGGGCGACATCGGCGAATGGCTGCGCCTGCGCGGGACGGCCGGGGTGTGCGCGCAGCAGCTCGGCGTGGTCGAGCGGGCGCTGGAGCTGACAGCGGCCTACGCGGCCGAGCGCAAGCAGTTCGACCACGTGATCGGCGGGTTCCAGGCGGTCCGCCAGCGGCTGGCGGACGCGTACGTGGACGTGGAGGCGGTGCGGCTGACGTCGCTGCAGGCGGCCTGGCGGCTGGCGTCGGACCTGCCCTCGGCGGAAGCGGTGGCGACCGCCAAGTTCTGGGCGTCGGAGGCGGGCCACCGGGTGGCCCACACGACGGTCCACATCCACGGCGGCGTCGGCATCGACGTGGACCACGAGGTCCACCGCTACTTCACGGCGGCGAAGCGCCTGGAGTTCCTGCTGGGCGGGTCGACCTCGCAGCTCCTCGCCCTGGGCACCGAGCTGGCCGCGGACGCCTGAAGTCCATGAGGGGCACCCTCATGGACCTAAAAGCCATGAAGGTGCCCCTCATGGCTTGGGCCCGAGTCAGCTCGAAGCCGCGTAGGTCCAGAACTCGCGCATCAGGCGGGTCGGTTCCGGGCTCGTCATCTCCACCTGCGTGAGCAGCACCGTCACCGTGCCCGTCGCCGGGAGCAGGTGCCAGGCCGTGCCCGCGCCGCCGACCCAGCCGTAGCGGCCGGGGACCTGCCACAGCTGCTTCGCCTCGACGTCGACCGCGCCGCCGTATCCCCAGCCCTGGCCGTGCAGGAACACCCGCCCGGCCTCGCGCTGGGCCGGGGTCAGGTGATCGGTGGTCATCCGGCGCACCGACTCCGGCGTCAGCAGCCGGTGGTCGCCTGCCCTCCCCTCGGCCAGCAGGAACCGGCCGAACGCGAGCAGGTCGTCCGCCGTCGAAACCAGGCCCGCCGAGCCGGACGGGAACGGCGGCGCCGCGCTCCACCGCCCCTCCGGCGAGTCGATCAGCCGCAGCCCCGCCTCGCCCCGCCGGTACGCGCTGGTGAACCGGCCCAGCGCCGCCGTCGGCACGAAGAACCCGGTGTCGGCCATGCCCAGCGGCTCGAACAGCCGCTCCGCCAGGAACTCCGGCAGCGGCCGGCCCGACACCCGCGCGACCAGCACGCCCTGGATGTCCGAACCGGTGTCGTAGAGCCACGCCTCCCCCGGCTGGTGCAGCAGCGGCACCTGCGCCAGCGCGGCCGTCCACGCGTCCGGCGCCAACGCCCGCGACGCCGCCGCCGGGTGGCCCAGCACCTGCAGCAGCAGGTCGACCGCGGGCAGCGTCATGTCCGCCGCGAGGCCGTAGCCGCACCGGAACGTCAGCAGGTCGGCCACCGTGATCGGACGGGCCGCGGGCACGACGTCGTCGACCGGCCCGGCCGGCGTCCGCACGACCACCGGCGACGCCAGCTCCGGCAGCCACCGCGCGATCGGGTCGTCCAGCGCGAGCTCGCCGTCGTCGACGAGCAGCATGACGGCCGCCGCGACGATCGGCTTGGTCAGCGACGCGACGCGGAACAGCGAGTCCCGCGCCATCGGCACGGTGCCGCCGGCGTCGGCCGAGCCCACCGCCGCCGCCTCGACCTGGTCGCCGTGCGCGACGAGGGCCACCGCGCCGGGCACGTCCGCGGCGTGCTGCTTCAGCAGTTCGGTCAGCACGACTCAGTCCAGGGGGTTGATGGCACGCAGGCGCCGCGGGCCGGTGTCGGGCCGGGACGGCGGCGGCCCCAGCACGAGGCGGGCGTTGGCGACGAAGGCGCCGTCCGGCGACGCCAGGATCGGGTCGAGCACCAGGGACCGCACCTCCGGGTTGTCCTCGGCCAGCGCGGCGACGCGCAGCACCATGTCCTGCAGGGCGGCGAGGTCGGCGGGCTCGTCGCCGCGGTAGCCGGTGAGCAGCGGCGCCGTCCGCGGCTCGCGCAGCAGCGTGGCCGCGTCGACGTCGGTGAGCGGCACCGCCCGGTAGGCGCGGTCGCCCAGCAGCGTGCTGACCAGCCCGGACAGCCCGAACGACACGAGCGTGCCGAACGACGGGTCGTCCTGCAGCCCGATCACGCACGACAGGCCCTTCGGGGCCATCCGCTGGACGTACACGTCGTCGTCATCGGAGATCTCGCGCAGCGTTTCGTAGGCGGTGCGCACGGCTTCTTCGGAGGCGAGGTCGAGCCGCACCCCGGCCAGGTCGGGGCGGCCGCGCAGCCGCTCGTCGACGGCCTTGAGCGTCACCGGGTAGCCCAGCTCGGCCGCCGCCGCGACGGCTTCGTCCACTGTGGACGCGACGCGGAACGGGACGACGTCGATGCCGTAGCAGCCCAGCAACCGCACGACGTCGGTGTCGGACAGCAGCGTCGTCCGGCCGCTCTCGCTTTCCAGGAGCTCGCGCACGATCACCTGCGCCTGCTCGGTGTGGATCCCGGACGGCGTCACGAGCGTGCCCTGCGGGCGCTGCCGCCACGCGGCGTACCGGATGACCCGGGCGAGGGCGGTCACCGCGCGTTCGGGGCTCGGGTACGACGGGATCGAGCCGCGCGTCGGCGTCCCGTCCTCGGTCAGGACGGCAAGTTCGTCCGGGACGCCTTCGGCGGCCAGGAACGTCGAGACGATCGGCTTGCGCTGCCCCAGTTCGACGACGGTTTCGCGCAGAGCGCGTGCGTACGCCGTGCCGGGAATGGCCACCGGCGGCGCGAACACGACGACCAGCGCGTCGGTGTCCGGCGAGGTGAGCGCTTCGCCGACTGCCTTGGCGAAGTCGTCCGGCCCGGCCTGCGGGCCGACGTCCACCGGGTCGAACGCCAGCCGCAGTCCCTGCATCCGCGCGGTGTCGGCGGCCAGCAGCCCGATCGCGCTGGAGTTGCCGACGATCGCGACCCGCGGCCCGGCGGGCAGCGGCTGGTGGGCGAACACGAGCGCGGTGTCGAACAGCTGCGCCAGCGACTCGACGCGCACGACACCGGCCTGCTCGAACAGGGCCTGGACGCTGGCTTCGTCGATCTCGGTCGACGTCGCGGCGAGCTGCGGGCGGACGGCGTGCCGCCCCGACTTCACCGCGACGATCGGCTTCGTCCGCGCGAGCCTCCTGGCCAGGCGCGCGAACTTGCGCGGGTTGCCGAAGGACTCGAGGTACAGCAGGACGAGGTCGGTGTCCGGGTCGGTTTCCCAGTACTGGAGCAGGTCGTTGCCCGAGACGTCGGCGCGGTTGCCGGCCGAGACGAACGTCGAGAGCCCGAGCCCGCGCGACTCGGCGTCGGCGAGGATCGCGGTGCCCAGCGCGCCGGACTGGCAGAAGAACCCGGTGCGCCCGCGCACGGGCAGGCGCGGCGCGAGGGTGGCGTTGAGCCGGATGCCGGGCGCGGTGTTCAGCACGCCGAGCGCGTTCGGGCCGACGACGCGCATGCCGTGCGCCCGCGCCTCCCCGACCAGCCGCAGCTCGGCGTGCAGGCCGTGCGGCCCGGCTTCGGCGAAGCCGCTGGAGAGGATCAGCAGCGTCTTGACGCCTTTCGCGAGGCAAGCGT
This sequence comes from Amycolatopsis ponsaeliensis, assembly GCF_030182635.1. Lineage (NCBI taxonomy): Bacteria > Bacillati > Actinomycetota > Actinomycetes > Pseudonocardiales > Pseudonocardiaceae > Amycolatopsis > Amycolatopsis ponsaeliensis. The sequence continues at coordinate 262,851 of NZ_JAPZLD010000003.1, read as the reverse complement.
CCAAAACGGACTCGACGGCCTCGGCTGGCACCGCGACGACGGCCAGGTCGACCTGGTCCGGGATGTCGAGCACCGACGCGTACGCGCGGACGCCGCGGACCGAGTGGTGCTCCGGGTTGACCGGGTAGACGGTGCCGGTGAACGCGGCGGCCAGGAGGTTCGCGAAGGCGACGTGCCCGACCTTGCCCGGCTCCGCGGACGCGCCGATCACCGCGACCGAGGTGGGATGCAGCAGGTTGTGCACGCTGCGTGCTTCGGCGGCTTGTTCCCGGGAGCGCGCGACGGCGAGGGACTCCTCGGTCGGGTCGATGTCGAACTCCAGGTGCAGCACGCCTTCCTCGATCTCGCGGCTGACCTGGTAACCGGCGTCGCGGAAGACCCGCACCATGGCGGCGTTCTCGGCGAGCACCTCGGCGACGAACCGGCGCAGCCCGCATTCGGAGGCGGCCGCGGCGAGGTGTTCCAGGAGGATCGAGCCGAGACCGCGGCCCTGATGGGCGTCGCTGACGACGAAGGCGACTTCGGCCGAGGGACCGTGGTCGAGCCGTTCGTACCGGCCGACCGCGACGATGTCGTCGCCCAGGAAGGCGGCGAACGCGACGCGGTCGTGGTGGTCGACGGTCGAGAAGCGCTTCAGGTCCTTCTCGGGGATCCGCGGGTAGGCGCCGAAGTAGCGGAAGTAGCGGGTGCGCTCGGACAGCTTGCCGTGGAAGGCGACGAGGCCGTCGGCGTCGGTGGGGACGACCGGGCGCAGGTGGACGGTGCCGCCGTCGGACAGCACGACGTCGGCCTCCCAGTCGCGGGGGTAGTCGAAGGGGTCCCGGCCGGCCATCGTCAGTCCCTGGGGTCGTCCGGGTCGAGACCGTGCAACGGGAAAACGGCCCGGCGGGTGTCCCGGACGGCGACGTCGACCGGGTCGTCTTCGCCGTCGCCCCACGGCTTGAACTGGGTCTCGCGGTCGTCGGTCATCGCCGTCGGCAGCTCGGCGTGCGGCGCGGCCTTGGTGACGGTGGAGACCCAGCCGGGCGGCAGCGGCGTGGCCGGGGCGACGTCCCGGTCGAGGACGGTGGCGATCAGGTGCGTCCACGACCGCGGGACGACCCGGATCAGCTGGTACCCGCCCCCGCCGACGGCGATCCACTTGCCGCCGGCGTACGTCTCGGCGAGGTCGCGGAGGGTGGCGTAGATGGTGCGGTGCCCGTCGACGGACAGCGAGAGGTCGGCCAGCGGGTCTTCCTCGTGCGAGTCGACGCCGCACTGGGTGAACAGCAGCTGCGGCTCGAAGTCGGCGAGCAGCGAGGGGACGACGGCGTTGAAGGCGCGCAGCCACCCGGGATCCCGGGTCCGCGGCGGCAGCGGGACGTTGACGGAGGTGCCGTCGGCCTTCCCGCGGCCGGTCTCGCCGGAGTAGCCGGTGCCCGGCCAGAGCGTGAAGGGGTGCTGGTGCATCGAGATGGTGAGGACGCGCGGGTCGTCGTAGAAGGCGGCTTGGACGCCGTCGCCGTGGTGGACGTCGGTGTCGATGTAGGCGATGCGCTCGAAGCCGTGGTCGAGCAGCCAGCTTATGGCGACAGCACAGTCGTTGTAGACGCAGAAGCCGGAAGCCTGGTCGCGCATGGCGTGGTGCAGGCCCCCGGCGATGTTGACGGCCCGGGTGGCTTCGCCTTCGGCGATCTTCCGGGCGGCGAGCAGCGTCGAGCCGACGACGAGCGCGGAGGCATCGTGCATGTCGGAGAAGACGGGGTTGTCGGAGGTCCCGAGCCCATGCCCGACATCCCACCCGACAAGCGGCGCCTCCCGCACAGCGGCGATGTATTCGGGGGCGTGGATGCGGAGCAGTTCTTCGTCCCCGGCGCTGGTGGGGACGAGGAGGGGGACGTCGTCGAGCACGCCGAGCTCGGTGGCCAGCCGGACGGTGAGCTCCAGCCGGACGGGGTTGAACGGGTGGTCCCCGCCCAGGTCATAGCCGAGCAGAGCGGAGTCCCAAACAACAGCCGGCGCCATGCGGTCGACTGTAGTGCCGATCGGAGGAATCTGTGCCCTGGGCGAACCGGCGGCGGAGCTCCCCGGCCCGCGGCGGTTGCCGCTCACGCCGGGTGCGAGCGGACGCCGGGCAGCGCGGCGCCCGGCCCGAGCCGCGGGAGAGCCGCGCTGAGTCGCAGGCAGCGCTCAGCCAGGCATCGGGCTGTGGGGAGCCATGCCGTGCTGCAGGTAGCGGTTTGTTCGGCCCGGCCGCGCCGGACAAACCACGCCAGGTCCGCGGGCAGCGCCCAGCCGAGCCCGGCCTCGGCGGACAAGCCACGTCGGGCCGCGGGGAGCCCCCAGCCTGCCCGGCCCGGCCCGAACGAGTCGGGCTGGAGCCGCGGGCAGCGCTTAGCCGGGCGCGGGCAGCGCCCGGCATCGCCGATCTCGTGAAGGCTCCGCTCAGCCGGGGAGGGTGCCCGTCGCCGCTGGGCGGTCCGGGTTGCGGGACCAGTGGGACCACGAGCCCGCGTACAGCCCTGCGCCCGGGTGGCCCGCCAGCTCCAGGGCCAGCACCACCGAGCTCGCCGTGACCCCCGAGCCGCAGTACGCCGCGACCGGCTCGCCCGGGCGCAGGCCCAGGTCCGCGAACCGGGCCGCCAGCTCCTCGGGCGCGCGCCAGTGGCCGTCGTCGGCTGTGTGGGCCGCGAACGGGGCGTTCACCGCGCCCGGGATGTGGCCGGCCCGTGGGTCGACCGGCTCGGTCTCGCCCGTGTAGCGCGGTGTCGCGCGGGCGTCGAGCAGGAGGCCGTCGCGGGCCAGCGCCGCCGCTTCGTCTGCGTCGAGCACCGGCATGCCGCCCGGGCGGACCGTGATGTCCCCGGGCTCCGGCCGCGCCGGTTCCGTGCTCACCGGGTGACCGCCGCTAGTCCACGCAGCGTAACCGCCGTCGAGCACCGCTACCTCGTCGTGGCCGGCCCAGCGCAGCAGCCACCACGCCCGCGCCGCCACCGAGCCGTCGGCGTCGTCGTAGACCACCACCGGCGCGGCCGCACGCACGCCGGCCGCGCGCAGGTCGCGCTGGAGGTCGGCCGGGGCGGGCAGCGGGTGCCGGCCGCCCTCGCCCGGCTCGCCCGCGAGCACGCGGTCGAGGTCGGTGAACACCGCGCCGGGCACGTGGCCCTCGCGGTACGAATCGGCGCCGGGCGGGCCGGCGAGCCGCCAGCGGACGTCGAGGACGACGGGCCGGTCCCCCGCCGGGCCGGCCAGCGCGGCGGCGAGGTCGGTGGTGCTGATCAGCGGACGCATGCCTCCCATCTTCCAGCGGCCGCCGGCCCGGCCGCGCCGGGGTGCGGACATATCCGTCACCGGCGAGTTGTTATCCGCAAGGCCCCCCGCCGCTGTCGGGGTCAACGACTACGATGAGCAACGCGGACGAAGGGGACAGCGTGAACGATCTCATCGACACCACCGAGATGTACTTGCGTACGATCTACGAACTCGAAGAAGAAGGTGTCGTCCCGCTGCGCGCCCGCATCGCCGAGCGCCTGCAGCAGAGCGGCCCGACCGTGAGCCAGACCGTCGCCCGGATGGAGCGCGACGGGCTGGTCGTGGTGGCCGACGACCGGCACCTCCAGCTGACCGACCACGGCCGCGAACTGGCCATCGCCGTCATGCGCAAGCACCGCTTGGCCGAGCGCCTCCTCGTCGACGTCATCGGCCTCGAGTGGGAGCACGTGCACAACGAGGCGTGCCGGTGGGAGCACGTGATGAGCGAGGCCGTCGAGCGCAAGCTGGTCAAGCTCCTCGACCACCCGACCACCTCCCCCTACGGCAACCCGATCCCCGGTCTGGACAAGCTGGGCGACGGCGACCCGGCACCGCCCGCCGAGGCCGACCTCGTCCGGCTCGACGAGTTCGCCCGCACCGGCGGCGGCCGCGTCGAGATCCGGCGCATCGCCGAGCACGTCCAGCTGGACGAGTCGCTGATGACCGAGCTCAAGTCCGTCGGCATCGTGCCGGGCGGCACGGTCACCATCGGCCGGGCCAACGGCGGCACCGTCGAGGTCACCGGCGGGGACACCACCGCCCAGGTCGCCAGCTCCGCGCTGCACGCCGTCCTGGCGCTGGCCAGGTGAGCCCGGCCTCGGAGGCCGCGGCGGCGTTCCGCACGGTGCACGGCGGCGAGCCCGCCGGCGTGTGGTCCGCGCCGGGGCGCGTCAACCTGATCGGCGAGCACACCGACTACAACGACGGCTTCGTGCTGCCGTTCGCCCTGCCGCACCGCCTGGCCGCGGCGGCGTCGCCCCGCGAGGACGGCGTCCTGTCCGTGGCGACCCTGGGCGACGACGGCCAGCTCCAGCGCTCCGGCGAGCTCAAGATCGCCGACCTGGCGCCGGGCACCGTCGACGGGTGGGCCGCGTACCCGGCAGGCGTCGCCTGGGTGCTGCGCGACCAGGGCTTTCCGGCCGGCGCCGACCTGGTCATCGCCGGGGACGTGCCGTCGGGGGCGGGGCTGTCCTCCTCCCACGCGCTCGAGTGCGCGGTCTCGCTGGCGTTGCTGGGCCTGGCCGGGCTGGAGCTGGGCGCGTCCGGCGACCGCGTCCCGACGCGGCCCGAGGTCGCCCGGTGGGTCCAGCGTTCGGAGAACGACTTCGTCGGCGCGCCCACCGGCCTGCTCGACCAGACGGCGTCCCTCTGCTGCACCGAATCGCACGTGCTGTTCCTCGACGTCCGGTCGGGCGAGCAGGAGCAGGTGCCGTTCGGCCTGGCCGAGGCCGGGCTGCAGGTGCTGATCATGGACACCCGCACGAAGCACTCGCACGCCGAGGGCGGGTACGGCGAGCGCCGCCGCGGCACCGAGCGGGCCGCCGAGCTGCTCGGCGTCAAGGCGCTGCGCGACATCACCGTCGAAGGGCTCTCCGCGGCCCTCGACCGGCTGCCCGACGACCTGGTGCCGCTGGTGCGGCACGTCGTCACCGAGAACCAGCGGGTCCTCGAAGTGGTCGAACTGCTGCGCGCCGGCCGGCTGGCCGACATCGGCCCGTACCTGGACGCCTCGCACGTCAGCATGCGCGACGACTACCGGATCTCCACGGCCGAGCTGGACCTCGCGGTCGACTCGGCGCGGGGGGCCGGCGCCCTGGGCTCCCGGATGACCGGCGGCGGTTTCGGCGGCTCGGCGATCGCGCTGGTCCGCGACGCCGACCTGGACGGGGTCAAGGCGGCCGTCGAAGCGGCGTACGAGAAGGCCGGTTACCGGCGGCCGCGGATGTTCACCGCGGTGCCCTCCCGCGGCGCCGGGCGCGACGAGCGCTGAGGCCGCGCGGGTCCGTCCGGGGCAACCCCCGCGCGGACCCGCGCGTCGCCATGGGAGGAAACTGTGGCGCACAGTCACCACCCTCGGCAGGAAGGCCTGGACGTGTCGGAGCAGAGCAACGCCCTGAAACTGGTCGTGACGGGCGGAGCCGGGTACGTCGGCAGTGTCTGCGCCGCCCGGCTGATCGAGGCCGGGCACCAGGTCACCGTCGTCGACGACCTGTCCACCGGCCACGCCGACGCCGTCCACCCGGACGCGCGGTTCGTCGAGGGTGACGCGGCGGAGGTGGCGGGCAGCCTGCTGCGCGAGGGCTTCGACGGCGTGCTGCACTTCGCGGCCAAGTCGCTGGTCGGCGAGTCGATGACGGAGCCGGCGAAGTACTGGGAAGGCAACGTCGTCACGTCGCTGCGGCTGCTCGAGGCCATGCGCGAGCACGGCACGCCGCGCCTGGTGTTCTCCTCGACCGCGGCGACCTACGGCGAGCCGGAGCAGTCGCCGATCCCGGAGTCCGCGCCGGCCCGGCCGACCAACACCTACGGCGCGACGAAGCTCGCCATCGACCACGCGATCACCAGCTTCGCCGTCGCGCACGGGCTGGCCGCGGTGAGCCTGCGGTACTTCAACGTCGCGGGCGCGTACGGCGCGTTCGGGGAGCGCCACACCACGGAAACCCATCTGATTCCCCTCGTCCTCCAGGTCGCCACGGGCGACCGTGAACAGATCAAGATCTTCGGCGACGACTACCCGACGCCGGACCACACGGCGATCCGCGACTACATCCACGTCGTGGACCTCGCCGACGCGCACCTGCTGGCGCTGAAGCACGCGACGGCGGGTACGCACCGCATCTACAACCTGGGCAGTGGCACGGGGTTCTCCGTTCTCGAGGTGATCGAGGCGTGCCGCGAGGTCACCGGCCACCCGATCCCGGCCGAGGTGGCGCCGCGGCGGGCGGGCGACCCGTCGGTGCTCGTGGCGGCCAGTGACCGGGCCCGGGAAGAGCTGGGCTGGAAGCCGGAGCGCACCGAGCTGACCGGCATCGTGCGGGACGCTTGGGAGTTCACCCAGGCCCGGCAGGGCTGAGACCGCGCGCCGCTTCGGGCCTCCGCCGCGCGGCAGTATTCCGCTGCGCGGCGGCGCGAGGGCTGGGGTCGTACCGAGCTGCCCCGTCACCAGGACCGGCAGAGATGAGGCTGCCGGCCGCGCCAGGCAGTGACAGTCCACTACCTGGCGCGGCAAGTGCGAAGCTGAACCGGCCAGGGGCACGCGCGCCGTTCACCCCGGCTCGACGACGAACTCCGAACGTCCACACACGACACCCAGCGGCAGGCGCGGACCGGGCTCCCCGAAATCCTCCGGAGCCAGGCCGAAGCCCGACAAGCCCACCGGGTCCGCCGTCAGCGCCAAGCCCAACAGCTGCCCAGGCGCCATGCCCTGGTCCAGCACCGTCTTCAACAGCCCGGCCAGTACGTGGTCCGGCTTCGCCGCCAACGCGTTCTCCAGTGCCATGCGCGCGAACGTGCCGTCGCCGCGCATGAATGCCGTGTACCCCAGCAAGGTCGCCGCTTCCGCGCGCTCCGGGGCCGGGAGCTCCTGGACCAACGTCAGCCACAAGCGCTCCGCTTCACGCGCGGCCGGAGTGTGGGGTGGGACCGCCATTCCCAGGCACGCGTCCCGGATCTCCGGGAGCGTCAGGGCGCTCGCGAGCGCGACCGCTTCCTCGTCCGTCGGTGGCCCTGAGCCGCGCAGCTGGCGCTCGAACGCCGCTCGGATTGCCGACGCCGCTTCGAAGACACACGTCGCCTCCGGCCAGAGCAGGGACGACAGCCGAGCTAGCGATTCAGCCCGGCGGGCGAGTGCTTCCGGCGACCGTGGGGCGAGCAGCGATTCCAGCTCGGCGCGGCTGTCGAAGGCCACCGAGCCGTCGCCCGTCGCGACCGCCGCCGCCACGGTCGCGCGAGGGTCCGGCAGCGAACCGCCGCAGTCCGGGTCCGCGTAACACCCCCACGGTGCCCCTTCGTCGATGTCCGGTGCCCACATCGCGTGCAGCACCGGGAGGCCGAGCTCGCCCAGCGCGTCACCCAGCAGGTTGACGAAGCCCGCGTGCGGCGGCGGGCTGCCGGGTCTTCGCCGGCCGCCGACCACCACCAGCGTCACGCCCGTGTGCGGGGCCAAGGCGAACCTCGGGGCGAGCGCCCGGGCCTGGTGGGCCCGGTCTTCGCGGCGCGGGAGGTCGCCGCGCAGCACCAGGCCCAGCCGGTCGCCCATGGGAGCCCGGTGGCCGAGCAGGAGGACGGAGTTCGCGGGCCGGAACCCGATCAGGTAGGGGAGCGCGGCCAGCAGCTGCGCGGGGCTTCGGAGGTCGACCGGCGAGCGGCCGGCCGGGGTGGCAGTGGTCATGCCTCCACGGTGGGGCAAGCCGGGGCCGGATGGGGCGGTGGCGGCAAATCTGTGGATGGGCGGGGCCGATGTGGACGGATCCGGCCGGGAGGCGGCCGGACGGCGGATTCTTGTCGGTGGGGCGGGCTATGCTGCCCGGCCCCACCGACCGGCCCGGCTCAGCCGCAGTGCTCGAAGCCGCTTTCGTAGGTGTTGCTGCCGACCGAGCCGCCCCACTTCACGCAGGTCGCGTCGGCGGTCTTCTTCACCGGTCCGGCGTAGTAGGTGAAGCTGCCGGAGTCGGTCACCCGCGCCGAACCCTGGACCTCGAGGAACGCCGAGACCGCGCTCGCCGTGCCCAGCGACGTCGCCTTCAGCGTCGTCACGCAGTTCGCCTTGGTGGACGCGTTGTACAGCAGGTACGTCGTGCCGGACGAACTCGCCAGCGCCTGCTGGTCGACGACGGAGAAGCCGGAGCCGCAGACCTCTTCGGCGGAGTAGGGGTTGCCGCCGCAGTTGTTCTTGCTCGTGAAGTCCGTGTGCCCGTAGTACGGCACGGCGACACCGTTCAGCTTCGCCTTCTGCACCACGCCGTTCAGCCGCTCTTCGAAGTGCAGGTGCGGGCCGGTGACTCCGCCGGTCGCGCCCGCCTTGCCGATCTCCTTGCCGCCGGCGACCGACTGCCCGACCGAGACCTCCTGGGCCGACAGGTGCGCGTACCGGGTGCGCCAGCCGCTGCCGTGGTCCACCTCGATCCACTTGCCGTAGCTCGTGCTGCCCTCGTCGGCGACCCGCGTCACCGTGCCGGACGACGCGGCCAGCACCGGCATGCCCGTGATGCCCGACTTCTGGAAGTCGACCGAGTACTCCGGGCTGTGCCCGCTGAATGTCGCCGCGGTCACGGTGACCCCGCACTTGAACGGCACCTGGAAGTTCGGCGCGGCCGACGCGGTCGCCGAGCCGGCGAGGGTGAGGCCGAGCGCGGGCAGCGCCGCGGCGGCGGCGAACACGGCGAGCCGTCGCAACCTGGACATGGGGAAACCTCCTGACGAAGCGGACATCTCGACACCGCACAGCGAAGCCCTCGTCGGTACATTTTCCGTACAAGCACCCCGCGGAGGACTCTGAAGATGATCGCCACACGACCCGGGCTCCCCCAGGCCCAGGACTGGGTGCGCTGGGGGTTCGTCGCGGTGCCGATGTTCGCCGCGATGCCCCGGGCGAACACGCTCTCGTGGATCCTGATCGGGATCACCCTGGCCCTGTCGCTCCCGCTGCTCTGGATCTTCGACACCGGCGCCAGCCGCTTCCTGCCGGTCTTCAGCATCACCGTGATCACGGCCGCGGGCACGCTGTGGGCGATCGTGCCGAACAGCTGGGCGTCGGTGACGATGTTCAGCACCACGTTCTTCGTCGTGCTCTGGCAGCCGAAGCTGCCGATCATCCTCGCGGTGGGCATCGACCTGGCCGCGATCTCCTTCTGGGCGGGCTACCACCACGCCTGGGAAGGCGCGCTGCCGACGTACGCGATCGTCGCCGTGATCGTGCTGCTCGGGCTGAACCGGCGGACCCGGCTGGCCCGGATCGAGCAGACCGAGCTGGCGCTGGCCCGCGCGCAGACGGCGACCGAGGAGCACGCCCGCGCGGCGGCGCTCGCCGAACGCACCCGCATCGCCCGCGAGCTGCACGACGTCCTGGCGCACTCGCTGGCCGGGCTGTCGCTCAACCTGCAGGGCGCGCGGCTCATGCTGGTGCGCGACGGGGCGAGCCCGGACGCCGTCGCGCAGATCGAACGGGCGCAGAAACTGGCGTCGGACGGCCTCGCCGAAGCCCGCAAGGCCGTCGCCGCGCTACGCGAGGACGCCGTCCCGGTCGAACGCACGATCGCCGACCTCCTCGCCGCCTACCGGCTGGACAGCGGGGCCCGGGCGGACCTGACGATCGAGGGCGAACCGCGCGAGCTCGACCCGGCGGTCGGCACCGCGCTGGTCCGCGCGGTGCAGGAAGCCCTGGCCAACACGCGCAAGCACGCGGCGCAGGCCGAGGTCGACGTCACCCTGGACTACGGCTCCGGAAGGGTCGCGCTGACCGTCGCCGACCGGCAGGGCAGGCGCCCGCCGGACGCGCCGGCGGCAGGCTACGGTTTGCGCGGGATGAGCGAACGGGTCGCGCTGCTCGACGGGCGCTTCGAGAGCGGGCCGGGGGAGGACGGATGGCGGATTCACCTGACGGTGCCGGCGTGACGCTGCGCGTCGTGCTGGCCGACGACCAGGCGGTGGTCCGGGAGGGCCTGGTCACGCTGCTCGGGCTGCTGCCCGGCGTCGAGGTGGTCGGCGCCGCCGCCGACGGCCTGGCCGCCCTCGACCTCGTCGCCGAGCACCACCCCGACGTCGTGCTCGTGGACCTGCGGATGCCACGCTGCGACGGCGTGGAGACCACCGAGCGGATCCGCGCCGAGCACCCGGGCACCGAGGTCGTCGTGCTGACCACGTACGCCGACGACGAGTCGCTGCTGGCCGCGTTGCGCGCCGGCGCCCGCGGGTTCCTCACGAAGGACGCCGACGCCGAAGCGATCGCGAGGGCGCTTCGCTCGGCGGCCGCCGGCCAGTCCACAGTGGACGGGGAGCTGCAACGCCGGCTCGTCGAGGCCGCCACGCGCAGCACGCCCCAGCGCGTCAAGGAGATCGAAGGCCTGACCGCGCGCGAAATCGAGGTGCTGCGGCTGATCGCGGCGGGCCTGTCGAACACGGAGATCGCGCGCACGCTCGTGGTGAGCGAGGCGACCGTGAAGACCCACGTGAACCACCTGTTCACCAAGGCCCGGCTGCGGGACCGCGCGCAGGCGGTCGCCTTCGCCTACCGGACGGGCATCGCGGACTGACTCACCGCAGCATCCGTTGCGTGAACCCGGCCGCGGCCAGCCTGCCGAACGCCCGCTCGACCCCGTCCGGGACGTGCTGCGGGATCGCGAAGCCCCGCGCCGCGTACGCGGTGATCCGCTGCGTCTCGCCGACGAGCATGCTGATCACCCGGTCGACGTCCTCTTCGCCGGTCAGGTGCTCCTCGAACGACACCGCTTTCGACGCGCACACGATGTCGACGCCGGGCCAGAGCCGCTTCGCCGTGGCGTAGGCCCGTCGTTGCTGGTACGGCCGCGTCACCAGCGTCACGGACCGGATCTCCCGCCCGGCGAGCAGCCGGCGGGTGAATTCGACGTTCTCCCCCGTGTTGCGCGCCTCGGGTTCGACCAGGATCACCTCGTCGGGCACGCCGAGCTCCAGTGCGATCTCGCGGTAGTGGACCGCTTCGCCACGCGGGAAGCGCTCCACCGTCGTCGGCGCGTTGGCCCCGGTGAACACGACCAGCGGGAACCGTCCGGCGTGGAACAGTTCCGCCGCGTGGACGGCGACGCCGGGATCGCGGCTGCCCAGCCCGATCCCGGCGTCGCAGCGCCGTGGCTCGTGCCGCAGGTCGTGGTAGTCCCACAGCGTGCGGACGTCGGCGTGGAGACGCTCCGGCAGCATCAGCCGAACGCGGCTCGCAGGGCCGGCTTGCCGCCCGTGACCGGGAGCGTCACCGACGTCTTGGTCAGGTCGAGCGCCAGTCCCGCGCCCGGCTTCGGCCGCAACGTGTAGTCGTGGTCGCTGGACGCCAGCAGGAACTCCAGCCGGTGACCCGCGGCCAGGATGTAGTCCTTCGGCATCAGTTCGACGGTGATCTTGTACGTCTGCCCGGGCGTGATCGGCTCGGTGCGGGCCGGTGACGTGCGGTTCTGCGGGTCGGTCCAGCCGCGGCTGATCACGTGGGACGTGCCGTCCGGGGCACGGTCGAGCAGGATCGCGGAGACGTTCGCCGCGGGCCGGTCGAACGCCAGTGCCAGGTCGGCCCGTGCGGTGCCCGAGAGACGTACGGACTGCTTCGCCGCCGAAGTCGCGTACAGCAGCCGGTTGCCCGACGATGCCAGGCCGGCCAGCTGCTCGATCGTCTTCGACGAGTCGTCGGCGAGGGTTTCGACGGCCGCCCTGCCCGGCACCGGGTTGCGCGTGTCGATGGTGCCCTTCGCCTTGCCGCCGGGCCACGGGTAGACGCGCACGTCGGACGTCGTGGGCGCCGGCCAGTCGGCTTCGTCGACCCACGAGAGGTCTTCGCGCTGGATGGTCGCCTTCGGCTCGTTCTGGATCCCGTTGTCGATGCCGTAGAGGTAGTGCGACATCCACTTGTTCAGCGTCGCGAGCCAGACGTCGCGCCGCAGCGAGTACGGGTCGGCGTGACCGGACTGGTGCAGCCAGATCTTGTGCTCGACGCCGTGCGCCTTCAGCGCTTCGTACCACTCGGCGACCTGGTCGGTCTTGACGTTCCAGTCGTTGAGGCCGTGCACCGCGAGCACCGATGCGTGCACCTTCGCGACGTCGTTGCGGTAGTTGCGGACGTCCCAGAACGGCGTGTAGTCGCCGGTCACGCGGTCCTGGTCGCGGGCCAGCCCGTCGATCACCGGGCGGCAGACCTGCCGGTCTTCGCGGGTGTAGACGTACTCGGCGAGCACGTCGGCGTCCTCGCCCTGGTACCCGCCGGCCGCGACGACGGCGCCGTCGTTGCGGTAGTACTGGTACCAGCTGGAGATCGCGGCGATCGGCACGATCGTCTCGAGACCTTCGACGCCGGTGCTCGCGACGGCGTTGGGCAGCGTCCCGTTGTAGGAGACGCCCATCATGCCGGTCTTGCCGGTGCTCCAGTCGGCCTTCGCCGCGGCGCCGGCGGCGTCACGAGCGGGCGTCCGGCCGTTGAGCCAGTCGACGACCGAGCGCGCGCCGATCGTCTCGTTGACGTCACCGGTGGTCGGGCACCCGGTGGAGAGACCGGAGCCGAGCGACTCGCCGTACACGACCGCGAACCCGCGCGCGGTGAAGTAGTCCTGGTAGCGCCAGGTGATCGGGGCGGCCGGGCCGACGCCGTGCGCCGCGACGCGCGGGCCTTCCGGGCCGCGGGCGTACCCGGGGGCGTAGAGCTCGACGTCGACGTCGTGGTTCGCGATGTCGTTGCCGCCGGCGTAGTACGGGCTGGCCTGGTAGACGACGGGGACCTTCAGGCCCTGCTGCGTCGCGCGCGGGCGCACGACCTGGGCGTGCACGAGGTCGTCCTGGCCGTCGTGGTCGCTGTCGACGGGCGCGGTGACCCAGACGTCCTCGCGGACGACGTCGGCCGGGTCGAACACCGGCTGCGCCTGGCCGCCGGTGAAGACCGGGCCGGGCGGGGCGGCGGCTTCGGCGGTGACCGCCGTGAGCGGCAGGGTGGCCAGTGCGAGGAGCAGGACTGCGGTTCGTGCGGCTTTCACTCAAACCCCCAAGCCGGGCGAAGCGGACGAGTGTCGAGACTTCCGCTCCGGCCTCGGGAGTGTCAAGAGACTAACGTCGGGGTCATGCCGACCGTGGAAGCGCCGATCGCCGCCGTGACCGTCTACCCGCAGCAGGCCCGGATCACCCGCCGGGGCAAGGCCCCGCTCGACGGCGGGCCGCGCCTGACCTTCGCCGGGCTCTCCCCGGCCCTCGATCCGGCGTCCGTGCGCGTCACCGGCACCGGTCCCGCCCTGATCACCGGCGTCGACGTGCGCACCGAGCAGCACGCTTCGCCGGCCGATGCCGTCCTGCACACGCTCGTCGAACAACGGCGTACCGACCAGGCGACGCTCGACGGCGTCGTCGACGACGAAGCGGCCGAAACCATGAAGGTGGATCTGCTGACTTCGCTCGCGAAGCGCAGTGGCGGCAGCTTCGCGAAGGCGCTGGCGGCCGGGACCGCAGAGCCGTCGCGCGTCGCCGAGGTGACCGACGCGCTGAGCTCGCGGCTGGCTTCGGCGTTGAAGTCCCGGCGGTTTTTCGCTGACCGGATCACCCGGTTGCGCGAAGACCTCGCGGCGCTCGACCGGCGGATCGAGTCCCACCGCGGACAGTCCTATCAGGACAGTACGACGGTGGTCGTGGAGCTGGAGATCGCGGATCCGTCGGGGTCGGCGGAGCTGGAACTGTCCTATGTGGTCCAGGGCGCGAGCTGGGAGCCGGGCTACGACGTCCGGGTGCGCGGGACCGAGGTCAGCGTGACGTCGTACGGGCTGGTCAGCCAGCACACGGGCGAGGACTGGCCGGAGTGCGAGCTGGCTTTGTCGACGGCGCGGCCGGCGGTTTCGGTGGTGGTACCGGAGTTGTCGCCGTGGTACTTGGACCGCGTCCACCCGGTCCCGGCGGCTCCGGCGGCGGCTTACGGCGGTTCCGGTGGCGGCATTCCGGAGGGCGCGCGGATGGCGCGTTTCGCTGCTTCCGCTCCTGCTCCGATGGCGCCGAAACTGGCTTCGGCCGAGCAGGGGACGACGGCGGTGACGTACCGGCCTTCGCGTCCGGTGGCGGTGCCTTCCGGGGCTCAGGGGCATCGGACGACGTTGGCTCAGCTTTCGCTCACGGCTGTTTTGGGTTACGTGACGGCGCCGGTGTTGGCCGAGGAGGCTTATCTGCGGGCGGTCGTCGTCAATACGTCTTCTTTTGCCTTGAGGCCGGGGCGGGCTTCGGTGTTCCATGACGCCGAGTTCGTCGGGACTACTGTGCTCGAGCCGTGGGCTCCTGGGGAGGAGCTCGAGTTGGCTTTGGGGGTGGACGACCGGATCCGGATCGAGCGGGAGCTGGTTCGGCGGACGGCTTCGAAGGCGACTTTGTCGGGGCAGAAGCGGCGTGAGGCGGAGTATCGGATTTCCGTTGCCAACCATGGGCCTCGGGAGGCTGTGGTGACCGTGTTGGACCAAGCGCCGGTTTCGCGGGATGACGCGGTCACGGTGAAGGACGTGAAGACGTCGCCGGAGCCGGTGGAGACGTCTGAGTTGGGTGAGGTTACGTGGAAGCTGACCTTGGCGGCGGGTGAGACCAAGACGGTGACGTTGTCTTATCGGGTGGATGTCGCGAAGGGCGTGGAACTGTCGGGCTGGCGGGAATAACCGCGCTGCGCGGCGGCGGCCCCGACGGGACCGCCGCCGTCCTTCAGCCCTGCGAGATGTACGCCTCCAGCTGTTCCTGGCTCTGTTCCAGCTGCTCCATCCGGTTCTTCACCACATCCCCGATGGAAATGATCCCCGCCAGCCGGCCGTCCACCAGGACCGGGACGTGCCGGATTCGGCGCTCCGTCATCAGGACCGACAGCTGGTCCACCGAGTCCTCCGGACCGCAGCTCGCCACCAGCTTCGTCATGATCTCCGACACCGGCCCGTCCAGCAGACCGGGGCCGTGCTCGTTCAAGCGGCGTACCACGTCGCGCTCGGACACGATGCCCGCTATCGATCCCTCCGGGGACACCACGACCATCGCGCCCACGTTGTTCTCGGCCAAGCCGGCCAGCAGCGCGGTCACCGTGGTCTCCGGGGTGACCGTTGCGACCGCCGACCCCTTCTTGCGCAGCAGATCCGCAATCCGCATGGCGATCCTTCCCGTCGGTGAGCTGGATCACCACAGGGTAAGGGCGCCGGGACGTGCGCGAAAGTCCGGCAAACGGGGCTTGTTCGTGGTATTCGTACCGATTCAGCCAAGCCGTTCGGCCAGGCCGTCCAGTGCCAGGCGGATACCGGCCGCGTAGTCGTCGTCGCACAGGGCGTCGAGGCGGGCGCGGGCCAGGGACAGCTGCTCGCGCGCCGCCGCCATGTCACCCAGTTTGCGGTAGTCCTCACCCAGGTTGAGGTGCAACGACGGGTAGAAACCACGCGCGGTCGCCGAGTCGGTCATCGCGCCCGCCGCCGCCAGGGCGCGCAAGTCCCACTCCAGCTCCTGCGCCGGGTCGTCGCAGACGTCGGCCATGTGGTGCGCCAGCGCGACGCGGTGCAGTGGGTCGCCGTCCGGTCCGATCGACGCCCACAACGCCGTGAACGTCGCGTACGCGCCCGCGCGGTCGCCGCCGATGTGCTGCCGCAGACCCGCGTCGATCGCCACCAGCACCTCGTCGGTCATGCCGCTCCCTCGTCCGCCAGCGCCCGCAGCCGGGCCAGCCCCGGCCCGATCCGCTCGGCCGCGACCGCACCGTAACCGAACACCAGCCCGTGCCGCCGCTCCCCCACGGCGAAGTCCCCCAGCGAATACAGCCGGACACCGTCGTGCCGGGCGCGGCGAACCAAGGACGAAAGATCCGACGAAGAAGTGGCGCTCAGGTGCAGGCCCGCGGAAGACGGCAACGGCGTCAGGAAATCCGCGAACGAAGCAGCGAGCAATCCCGACAGCAGCTCGTGCCGCTCGCGGTAGACCTTCCGCATCCGCCGGACGTGCCGCGCGAAACCGCCCTCGGCCATGAACGCCGCCAGCGCCGCCTGCTCGACGTTCGGCGCGTGCCAGTCGGTCAGGTACCGGGCCTTCACCAACGCCGGCACCAGCGACGGCGGCGCGATGAGGAACCCCAGCCGCAGCGCGGGCGAAAGCACCTTCGAAAACGAGCCGACGTACACGACCCGCCCGCGGGAATCCAAGCTGTGCAACGGTTCCAGCGGCCGGCCGGTGTAGCGGAACTCGGTGTCGTAGTCGTCCTCGACGAGCACGGCGTCGTTGCGCTCGGCCCAGTCCAGCAGCTCGAGACGCCGCTCCAGCGACATCGACAGCCCCAGCGGGTACTGGTGCGACGGCGTCACGTACACCAGCCGCGTCCCGGCCGGAATGGCACTGACGACGATCCCGGACGCGTCCACCGGCACCGGCGCGACCCGCACGCCGCGGGCGGCCAGCACCAGCCGCGGCGGCGGGTAGCCGGGGTCCTCGACGGCGGCCACGTCCCCCGCGCGCAGCAGCACGCGCCCGACCAGGTCCGTCGTCTGCTGGGCCCCGGCGGTGACGACGACTTGATCCGCGCTCGCCCGCACGTCGCGCGACACCCCGACGTGCCTCGCGATCTCGGCGCGCAGCGAAGCGAGACCCTGCGGGTCGCCGTAGGTCATCAGGTCGGCCTGGCCCGCGCGCAGCCGCTGCGTGACGAGCCGGCGCCAGGTGTCGAACGGGAACCGCGTCAGGTCCGGGACGCCGGGGCGGAAGTCGAACTCCGGCGCCGGGGCGAACGGGGCGGGCGGCGACGGCAGCGCGTCCCACTCAGGCAGCGGCCGCACGCCCGAAACCGCGGACGGCTCGGGGCGCGTCAAAGCGGAAGCCGTGACGAACGTGCCCGCGCCGACGCGCCCGGCGAGGAACCCCTCGGCGGTGAGCCGGTCGTAGGCCGCGCTGACCGTCGTCCGCGAGACCGCCAGCCGCTGCGCCAGCTCCCGTGTGGGCGGCAGCGCCTCGCCGGGCCGGATCCGGCCGTCCAGGATCGCCGCGCGCAGCTGCCGGTAGATCGCGTCGCGGTGCCCGCGCGTCCCGGTCAGGTCGATGTGCACGTCCACCACTCCAGATTGGCACACCTGAAGTGGCCCGAATTTGGCACTGTTCGTGGTCCGCTGGCCCGCCTAGCGTGCGAAGCATGGATCTCCGCGAACTCGACCGCCGCAGCCTGCTCGTCCTCGACAAGATCGTCGCCACCGCCACGCCCGCCGACCTCGCCCGCCCGACCCCGTGCGCCGGCTGGACCCTGGCCGACCTCCTGCGTCACCAGGTCAGCGAGAACCACGCCTTCGCGACCGCGGCCCGCGAAGGCTCGGCGCCGGACTGGGACGCCGGCGACCTCGGCGACGACGCGCGAGCCGCGTACCAGGCATCGGTCGACGACTTCCTCGACGCCATGGCCGACGACGCCGTGCTGGACCGGCAGCTCACCATCAACCACTTCGGCACGTTCCCCGGGACGATCGCCGCGCACATGCACCTCGTCGACACCGTCGCGCACGGCTGGGACCTGGCCCGCACGCTCGGCCTGCCCTACGAGCCGGACACCGAAGCCGTGCACGCCGCGCTGCAGCTGGCCGAGCACATCCCGGACGAAGGCCGCGAGAAGAACGGCTCGTTCGCGCACCGCGTCGAGACCGAAGCGGACGCGAGCGAACTCGACCGGTTCCTCGCCCTCCTCGGCCGTGACCCGGCGTGGACCGTCAGCTGATGTCGGCGGGCGCGGCGCTCCACGTGTCGCACGCCTTCGTCGTCTTGACGTCGTAGCCGGCCTTGGCCCAGGACAGCTGGTGCTCGCGCGAGCCGTGGGTGTCGCTGTCGTTGGCGCGGCCGTAGTCGGCGACGGCGGCGTTCGCCAGCGACCGGCTGATCGAGCCCGAGCCGGCGACCGCGGCCAGGAACAGCGCGCCGAAGCAGTTCGCCTGCAGCTCGATCCGGCGGACGACCTCCTTGTCGGCCGCGCTGTTCTCGTCCGGCGAGGTCATCTTGTCGGCCGCCGCGGACAGGATGCCGCTCTCGCGCTGGACGTGGTGGCCGTACTCGTGGGCGATCGTCGCGATGTGCCGGGCCTTGTTGAGCCCGGCGTCGGACAGCATCCAGTCGGTCGGGGCGTAGATCGTGGTGTCGCCGCCGCAGTAGTAGGCGACGGCTTCGTTCTCCGTCGGCGCTTCGCCGCACGCGCTGTGCTCGGGCAGGGTCACCGAGACGGTCGCGGTCAGCGTCGGCTCGTTCGCCTTCTGCAGCGCCGGGCGCCAGGACTGCTCCAGGCAGCCGACGAGCGCGTTGTAGTAGGCCTTGAGCTGCGCGGCGGGCCGGCCGAGGTCGGGCAGCGAGCAGGTGGCGGGCCCGGGCGTGATGGCGTCGGAGAGCAGCGGGTTGCGGGCCAGCTCCGGCACGGGCTGCGCGGGCTTCCCGTCCGTGCCGCCGCCGTACGCGCGGCCGGTGTCGACGCCCTGCGCCACGACCGCGTGCCCGTCGACCCGGCGCGGGATGGTGGCCGCGATCAGCGAGATCGCCAGCACGACGATCATGACCCCGGCGACGGCGCCCCAGAGCCGGCTGCGCGGCGGGGCGATCGGCACCGGCGGCGCGGCGGCCCAGTTCGGCGCCCACGGGTTCGGCTCGGGCACCCACGCGGGTTCGGGGGCCCGGGCCACCATCGGCGGCGGTGATGGCGGTCCGGAGCGCCCCGGCGGAGCCGGTCCGTCGGTGTCGGTCACGTTCTCCCCCTGCTCAATGGCACCAGCATACGGACGCCCGAAGAGGGAAGGATCACGAAACGAAAACGCCGCCCGGTGGCCACCAGGACCGCGAACAGGCGAAACTGAACCTTATTCTGGTTAGACCGGCGCTACGGGCCGTAACTGGCGCACTTGCGGTGACTGTTGCGCCGGGCGACGGCTGAATAAGGTTCACTGTCGGGATGAGTGTCGAGGACCCGTACCTGTGGCTGGAAGACGTGACCGGCGATGACGCGCTCGGCTGGGTGCGCACCCGCAACGACGAGACGCTGGCGGAGCTGACCACCGGCGCCCGGTTCGCCGAGCTGCGTGACGAGCTGCGCGAGGTGCTCGACGCCGACGACCGGATCCCGTACGTGCGCCGCCGCGGCGAGCTCCTCTACAACTTCTGGCAGGACGCGAGCCACCCGCGCGGCCTGTGGCGGCGAACGACGCTGGAGTCCTACCGGCGGGCCGAACCCGAGTGGGAGCTGCTGCTCGACGTCGACGCGCTGGCCGAGGCCGAGGGCGAGAACTGGGTCTGGCAGGGCGCGACCGTGCTGCGGCCGGACTACCGGCGCGGCCTGGTCGAGCTGTCCCGCGGCGGCGCCGACGCCACGGTCGTGCGCGAGTTCGACCTCGACGCGCACGAGTTCGTCGAAGACGGCTTCACGCTGCCGGAGGCGAAGACCCGGATCGGCTGGATCGACGAAGACCGCGTCTACGTCGGCACCGACTTCGGCCCGGGCACGCTGACCAGCTCCGGCTACCCGCGGCTGAGCAAGGAGTGGCGCCGCGGCACGCCGATCGAGGCCGCGACCACGGTGTACGAGGGCAAGCCCGACGACGTCTCGATCGGCGCGTCCCACGACCCGACCGAGGGTTTCGAGCGCGACTTCGTCAGCCGCGCGATCGACTTCTACCGCTCCGAGCTGTACCTGCGCACGCCCGAAGCGCTGGTCAAGATCGACGTTCCGGACGACGCGAGCGCGTCCATCCACCGCGAATGGCTGCTGGTGCGCCCGCGCACGGGGTGGACCGTCGGCGGCGTGGACCACCCGGCGGGGTCGCTGATCGGCATCCGGTTCGACGACTTCATGGCCGGCGACCGGGCGTTCACCACGCTCTTCACGCCCGACGAGCACACCTCGCTCGACTACTGGGCCTGGACGCGCCACCACCTGCTGCTCGGCCTGCTGCGCGACGTCCGCACCGAGCTGCGCACGCTCACGCCGGGCCCGGACGGCTGGCAGGAGGAACCGCTGTCCGGCGGGCCGGAGTTCGGCAGCGCGGACATCTTCGACACCGATCCCGACGTCAGCGACGAGTACCTGATCAACTCCAGCGGCTTCCTCCAGCCGTCGACGCTGAGCTACGGCCACGTCGGCGAAGAGGTCGAGGTGCTGAAGCAGGCGCCGGCGTTCTTCGACGCTTCGGGCATGAACGTCGCGCAGTACTTCGCGACGTCGGAAGACGGCACGAAGATCCCGTACTTCGTCGTCCGGCCCGCCGGCGCCGAAGGCGGGCCGACGCTGCTGACCGGCTACGGCGGCTTCGAGGTGTCGCTGACCCCGTCCTACAGCGGGATGATCGGCCGCGGCTGGCTCACGCGCGGCGGCACGTACGTCGTCGCGAACATCCGCGGCGGCGGCGAGTACGGGCCGAGCTGGCACACGCAGGCGATCAAGGCGCGGCGCCACCGCGTGTACGAGGACTTCGCCGCCGTGGCCGCGGATCTGGTCGAGCGCGGCATCACGACGCCGGAAAAGCTCGGGATCCAGGGCGGCAGCAACGGCGGCCTGCTGATGGGCGTCATGCTGACGCGCTACCCGGACCAGTTCGGCGCGATCGTCAGCCAGGTGCCGCTGCTGGACATGCGCCGTTACCACCTGCTGCTGGCCGGCGCGTCGTGGATGGCGGAGTACGGCGACCCGGACGAAGGCGCGGAATGGGAGTTCATCTCGAAGTACTCGCCGTACCAGAACGTCCACAGTGGACGCGCCTATCCGCCGTCGCTGTTCGTCACGTCCACGCGCGACGACCGCGTGCACCCCGCCCACGCCCGCAAGATGGTGGCGCGCATGCGTGAGCAGGGGCACGACGTCCGCTACCACGAGAACATCGAAGGCGGCCACGGCGCCGCAGCCGACAACGAGCAGCTGGCGTTCAAGTGGGCGCTGGTGTTCGAGTTCCTGTGGGAGCAGCTCACGAAGTGACGCGCGCGAGCACGACGCCGCCGACGATCAGGGCCAGCGCGGCCACCCGGCCGACGCTGAGCGGATCCTTGGTCACGACGACGCCGAGCACGATCGCGCCGACGGCGCCGATCCCGGTGAACACCGCGTAGGCGGTGCCCACCGGGACGGTGTCCATCGCACGTGACAGCAGGTACACCGCGGCCGCGCCGAGCACGAAACACAGGAGCGTCGGCCACGGCTTCGTGAAGTTCTCCGTCGGCTTGATGCTCTGCGACCAGGCGATCTCGACGAGTCCGGCGCAGATCAGTGTCGCCCACCCCATCAGATACTCTCAAGGGCCTGACGACGAGAAGCCGCACGGTCGCCTTCGCGCGCGGCGAGGTGCGGGTCGACCAGGGCGTTGGTCAGCTCGGCGTGCACGAACCGGACGTCGTCGACGTCGTAGTGCCCGGCGATGAAGTCCCGCAGGTACCGCTCGTGGTGGTCGAACGGCGCTCGCGGCGTCCCCGGCGCGTATGTCCCGCCCCGGGCGCCGGCGATGACGAAAGCCTTGCCCCGCAAGGACATCCGCGGGAACGTCACCTGGTCGATCCACGTCTTGAGCGCGGCCGGGATCGAGAAGTTGTACATCGGCGCGCCGATCAGGACGACGTCGGCTTCGAGCAGCTCGGCCAGCAGCGGTTCGACGGTCGCCCAGGCTTTCCGCCGCTCCGGCGTCTCGACGACGTCGGCGTAGTGCGCGGGGTCGGTGATGCCCGCGGTCAGGAGCGCGTCGCAGATCTCGGTCCACGCCTCGCCGATCACCGGGACCGGGTCGGCGGCGAGGTCGCGGTAGGTGCGGGTGCCCGTCCAGGCGTCGGCGTACCGCGCGGACAGCTCGCGCGAGAACGACGTGCGGCGGGCACTGGAGTCGAGGTGCAGCAGGTGGCTCACGGTTCCTCCTCAAGTGGACGCGGTGTCCACTTGACGTCAACTGGACGCCCCGTCCGCTTATTCCCTAGGCTGCCGCCATGCCCGAACGCGCCGACGCGGCCCGCAACCGCGCGAAGATCCTCGCGGCGGCCGACGAGCTGTTCACCGCCCACGGCGCGGCCGACGTGACGATGGAGGACATCGCCCGAGCGGCCGGCGTCGGCCGCGGCACGCTCTACCGCCGCTACCCCGACCGCGCGGCGATCGCCGTCGCCCTCCTGGACGAGCACGAACGCCAGCTGCAGGAGTCGCTGCTGCGCGGCGACCCGCCCCTGGGTCCGGGCGCGCCGCCGGCCGAGCGGCTGGCGGCGTTCTACGCGGCGATGGTGGAACTGCTGGAGCGGCACGCGCACCTGGTGCTGGGCACGGAGGTCGGCCATTCCCGCTTCACGACGGGCGCGTACGGCTTCTGGCGCATGCACGTCCGCGTCCTGGCGGCAGGCACCGCCGACCCCGACGTCCTGGCCGACGTCCTGCTGGCACCGCTCGCGCCGGAGCTGTACCTGCACCAGCGCGCGCAGGGCGTGACACCGGAGCGCATCACGGCGTCACTGAAGGAGCTTTCCGGTCTCCTCTAGACGAGCCCGCGTGGCCGGGCGCGCTTCGGGATGTACCGCGGCTTCGGTTTCGGCTCTTCACCGCGGATCCGCGCGAGGGCGGCCTCGAAGGCGGTGAGGACGTCGGCGACGAAGACGAGCCGTCCGACGCCGAGGCGGTGCAGCGCCGGACCGTGGTCGGCGGCGACCGTGACCGCGACGCCGAGTAGCAGCACCCGCCAGGCGCCGAACACCGCGGCGCGCACCGGCCTCGAGAAGCCCGCGAACCCGATCCGCAGCCGGTGGCAGTGGAAGGGCACGTGCCGTTCCTCGTCGGCGAGGATCCGGGCGGCGACCTGCGTGACTAGCGGGTCCTCAGCGCCGTCGCGCAGGGCGCGGTAGTACCGCAGCGCGACCACCTCGGCGATCAGCAGCACCATCAGCTCCAGCCGCAGCCCGAGCGCCCGCCGCAGCCGGACGAACACGGTGTCGGACCAGTGCGTCGCGATGGTGGGCACCCCGGCGGCCGCGAGGAGTTCGGCGAGCATCCGGGCATGGTTCTGCTCCTCGGCAACGAAGAGCTTCACGGCGTCGAGGTAGTCGCCGTCACCGGCCTTCGCGATGAGGTTCGCGCCGTCCCCGGCTTCGCCGACCTGGAACCGTTGGATGCTCCGCGCAACATCAGGGTGCAGCCGGGCCCCTCGCGCCCAGGGCGGATCCTCGCGACGGCGTCGACGTTCGGCTTCCTCTTCGAATTCCCGCAACCAGTTCATCAGGCCCGATCCTCCCCCGCGGTCGTGGATTTCCCGAGCGTCCACGGTGGAGATCCGGTGAAGGTTGACGCGCTACTAAGTTAGGATGCTAGCATACTGTCATGGCGGACAAGGACGTCAAGCAGTTCAACGTGTACCTCCCCGTGGACCTCATCCGGGAGGTCAAGCACCACGCCGTCGACACCGGGCAGTCGCTGTCGGCGCTCGTCACCGAGGCGCTTCGCCAGTACCTCGCCACCGAAGGAGACCAGGGATGACCACCAGCGGGATCGACGCCGTGTACCTCGAGACGCACAACTGGGGCAAGGCGGCCAAGTTCTTCCAGACCCTCGGCTACGAAATCGACTTCGCCACCGACCACAACTCGGGGCTGCTGCGCAACGGCGACGGGCCGTACCTGTTCATCGCCGAGGTGCCCGAGAGCCACCCGACCGGGATGAAGCTCGTCCTGAAGACCCCGAGCGACGCGACGCTCGACGTCGAGGTCGTCTCCCCCTTCGAGGACACCCACTTCGGGACCCGCGAGATGACCGTCCGCGATCCCGACGGGCGGGAGTGGATCCTCCAGGCCGGGAGCTGACGTGCAGCGCTCGCTGGGGATGCTCGTCGTGATGATCGGGGTGCTCATCGCGGCCGTCGACGGCACCATCGTCGTGCTCGCGCTGCCCGCCATCCAGGACGACCTCGGCATCTCCCTATCCGCGGTCACCTGGGTGGTCGTCGGCTACCTGCTGGTCGTCACGGTGCTCGCGACGCAGCTCGGGCGGCTCGGCGACCTCTTCGGCCGGGTGCGGATGTACCGGGCCGGGTTCGCGGTGTTCGTCGCCGGCTCGGTGCTGTGCGCGCTGGCCTGGGACGCGGCGACGATCATCGCGTTCCGGCTCCTGCAGGGCCTCGGCGCGGCGCTCATCGCCGCCAACAGCGGCGCGATCATCTCCGAGCTGTACCCGCCGGCCGAGCGCGGCCGCGCCTACGGGTTCAACGCCCTCGGCTACTCCGTCGGCTCGGTGGTCGGCGTGCTGCTCGGCGGCGTCATCGTGACGTCGGTGTCGTGGCGCTGGATCTTCTGGATCAACCTGCCGATCGGCGTGGCCGCGCTGGTGCTGGCCGGGCGCGTCCTGCGCGACCGCGGCGAACGGAAGCGCCGCCGGCTGGACGTCGCCGGCATGGTCACCCTCGGCCTGGGCCTGTTCGGGATCTCGTGGGCGATGACGTCGCTGGCCGCGGAACCGCTGCACTGGACACACTTCGCCTACCTGGCCGGCGGTCTGGTGCTGCTCGGCGTCTTCGTGGTCATCGAACTGCGGCACCCGGACCCGACTGTGGACCTGTCGCTGTTCCGGATCCCCGCGGTCGCGCCGTCGCTGCTGGCGTCGCTGCTCCAAGGGCTCGGCAGCTTCGCGGTGCTGTTCCTGGTGATCATGTACCTGCAGGGCCCGCGCGGCCTGAGCCCGATCGACGCGTCGCTGCTGCTCCTGCCGGGTTACGTGCTCGGCGCGGCGGCGGGGCCGTACGCGGGACGGCTCGCCGACCGCCTCGGCCCGGTGCTCCCCGCGACCGCCGGGCTGGGTCTTTCGGTCGTCGCGCTCGTGCTCTTCGCCCGGATGACCACGACCAGCAGCCTGTGGCTGCCCGCGCTCGGCAACGTCGTGATCATGATCGGCGGCAGCTTCTTCTACCCCGCCAACAGTTCGGCGGTGATGAAGGCTTGCCCGCCCGAGCGGCTGGGGATCGCCTCGGGCGTGCTGCGGACGTTCGCGAGCATCGGCATGGTCTTCTCGTTCACCACGGCGATCCTGGTGGCGGCCCAGGCGATCCCGCGCGGCACGGCGTTCGCGATCTTCGTCGGCTCGGCGGGTCTGGACGGTCCACTCGCGACGGTGTTCACCGAAGGATTGAGCACGGCCTTCTACACCCTGACGGTGATCATGCTGGCCGCCGCGGTCCTGTCCGCGATCCGCGGCCGCCGGGTGCCCGCCGCCGACTGACTTTTCAGCGTCCGGCGCGGGCGGCGATGCCGTCCAGCACGCAGCCGAGGCCGAACTCGAAGACCTCTTCCGCGCTCCGGTCCTCCCCCTCGATCACCCGGCGCGAGAACTGCGGGTACTCGCCGCTCTCGATGACTTCGCGGATGTACGGGCCGACGCTCGCCTGCCACTGCTCCTTCGTCAGCCCCGACCGGCGTTGGGCCTGTAGTTCGGCCAGCTCCTGCGTCACCGTGCCGAAGACGTACGCCAGCACCACGTCCACGGCCCCCGCGACGAACGTGATGTCGCCGGTCAGCGGGGCCGCCGCCGTGAGGGCGGCTTCGTGGCGGCGCAGCGAGTTCGCGCCCAGCGCCGGACGGCCGGGGATCTCGCCGCTCAGCCAGGGGTGCCGCAGCAGCGTCGCGCGGACCTGCCGGGCGACGCTCGCCAGGTCGACGCGCCAGTCGCCGGTGAGCTCGGTGGTTTCGGCGCTCTTGACCTCGTCGATCATCAGGTCCAGCAGGTCGTCGCGGCTCGCGACGTAGCGGTAGAGCGACGCCGTGCCCGAGCCCAGGTCGGCCGCGACCCGGCGCATCGACAGCGCGGGCAGTCCCTCGGTGTCGGCGATCGTGATCGCCGTCCGCACGATCTGCTCGACGCTCGGGGCCTGGCGCCGCGGGCTGCGCCGCTCCTTCGCCCAGACCAGCGCCGGCTCCTCCGCCATCGTCGTCCTCCCGGGTTCGTTGCGAACAGCGTACCTGATTGGCTACGGTGTATCCGTAGTGAGAACACTGTAGCCATAACTTGGGGGTAACCATGACTCGCGTGATCGTCGCCGGCGGCGGCACCGTCGGCCTGTCCACCGCGCTCTTCCTCGCCCACCACGGCGTGCGCGCGCTCGTCGTCGAACGCGCCGACGGCCCGTCCGCGCACCCGCGAGCCACCGGCCTGAGCTTCCGCACCCTGGAATTCCTCCGCCAGGCGGGGATCGCCGACGCCGTCGAAGCGGTCGCCATCCGGCGCACCGCCACCCTCGGCAAGATCTACGCCCCCACACTGGCCACGGCCGACCTGCCCGACACGCCGCCCGCCGTGCCGAACACCCCGAACCTCGCCGCTTCCCGGCACAGCCCGAGCGTGCTGCGCGGCACCTGCCCGCAAGACCGGCTCGACTCGGTGCTCCTCACCGCGGCGCGCGAACGCGGCGCGACCGTCGCGTACTCGACCACGCTCGTCTCGTTCGAGCAGGACGACACCGGCGTCACGGCGGTCCTCGACGGCCCGGACGGGCGGCGCACGGAACGCGCCGATTGCCTGGTCGCGGCCGACGGCGGCCGCAGTGAGGTGCGGGCCGCGCTCGGCATCGGCACGACCGGGCCGGGCGCGCTCGGGAAGCCCCTGCTCAACATCCTCTTCCGCGCCGACCTGACGCCGTACACGAAGGGCCACCACTTCGCGAACTGCACGATCACGACGCCCGAGTCGCCCGGGATGCTGGTGACCGTCGACGCCGAGAAGGACTGGATCTTCCACACCGAGCTGGGCGACGAGCCGGTGGACGCGTTCCCGCCGTCGCGCTGTGCCGCGCTGATCCGGGCCGCCGTCGGTGTCCCCGACCTGGCCGTCGAGGTGCTGAGCGTGCTGCCGTGGCGGGTGCGCGGGCTGCTGGCCGACCGGTTCCGCGCCGGGCGCGTGTTCCTCGCCGGCGACGCGGCGCACGCGGTGCCGCCGCTCGGGGCGTTCGGGGCGAACACCGGCATGGCCGACGCGCACAACCTGGCCTGGAAGCTGGCCGCGGTGCTCGACGGCGCCGCGGGCCCGGCGCTGCTGGACACCTACGAAGCCGAACGCCGTCCGGTGGCGGCACTGGCGCTCGACCAGGCACTGCGGCGGCTCGAGGATCCCCGCCTGCACTGGGAGCAGGGCCCGTCCGCCGCGGCGGCCCGCGCGGCCGCCGGCGTCGTCAACGCCCCGGTCGTCCACCTCGGCTACCGCTACGACTCGGCGGCGGTGCTCGGTGCCCGCGCCGAGCTGCCGTCCACCGAGGACGTCGTGCTCGACGGGACACCCGGGTCACGGCTCCCCCACGCGTGGGTGTCGGCCGAGGTGTCCACTTTGGATCTCGTCGGCCGCCGGCTGACCCTGCTCACCGGTCCCGGCGCCGGGGCGCCGACGGGTGATTTCGACTTCCACGTCGTCGAGGACGAGGAATGGCTGCGCGACACGGGAATCGCGGACGGCGGCGCGGTGCTGGTGCGCCCGGACCACTTCATCGCGTGGCGAGGGCGGCCGGACGAGGCCGCCGGGGCGGTGGCGCGCGTTCTGGCTCGCTGACCATTGTCCGCCGGCCGTCCCGGGAGGATGGTGGACACATGACGACCGCCGACGAGTTCCGGGCGCTGCACGAGCGGCCCGAGCCCTTCCTGCTGCCGAACCCGTGGGACGCCGGGACGGCCCGGCTGCTCGCCGGCCTCGGCTTCGACGCCCTGGCCACGACGAGCCTCGGCGTGGCCAACGTGGTGGGCCGGACCCGCGCGACCCGGGCCGAGGTCCTGGCCAACCTCCGGGAGATCGCCGAGGCGACGCCCCTGCCGGTGAACGCCGATCTCGAGAACGGCTTCGCCGACGACCCGGCCGAAGCCGCGAAGACGATCGACGCGGCGGCCGACGCCGGCGCGGCCGGGGTGTCCATCGAGGACCAGTCGAGCGACCCGGACGCGCCGATCTACGACTTCGGCCTGGCGGTCGACCGCGTCCGCGCCGCGGTGGAGACGGCCCGCGCCCGATCGGTGGTGCTGACGGCCCGCACCGAGAACCAGCTGTGGGGCGCGAACGACTTCGCCGACACGATCAAGCGCCTGCAGGCCTTCGGCGAGGCGGGCGCGGACGTGCTGTACGCGCCGGGGTTGAAGACGCTCGACGAGATGCGCGCAGTGGTGTCCTCGGTGGACAAGCCGGTCAACGTGGTGATGGGGTTCGCCGACCCGTCGATCACGCTCGAGCAGCTGGCCGAGATCGGCGTCCGCCGCATCAGCATCGGCGCGGCGTTGTCCCGGCTGGCGTTGAAGTCGTTTATGGACGGAGCCCGCGAGATGCGCGCGGGCCGGTTCGGCTTCGTCGGCGACCTGCCGCCGATTTCCGAGCTGCAGCGGGCGTTCGGCTGACCCGGGCGGTCAGCCCCCGTCGATCCGGACGGTCAGGCCCAGACCGGTGAAGGTACCGGCGAGCCGGGCGAGGTGAGCGGGGTCGACGGTGCCGGCGAACACGTCGGCACCGCCTCGGTCCCGGAAGAACCGGAGCCGGGCCCACGTGTGTTCGACTTCGTACTCGTCGTAGGACGACTTGCGGGCTCGCCACCCCGCCCGCGCGAAGGTTCGCGCGAGCTCT
Organism: Amycolatopsis ponsaeliensis; assembly: GCF_030182635.1. Lineage (NCBI taxonomy): Bacteria > Bacillati > Actinomycetota > Actinomycetes > Pseudonocardiales > Pseudonocardiaceae > Amycolatopsis > Amycolatopsis ponsaeliensis. The sequence continues at coordinate 234,314 of NZ_JAPZLD010000003.1, read as the reverse complement.
TCGGGACCGTCGTCGCCGAGAACGAGTCCGTAGACGTTGGTATCCGAGAGGGCAAGCTCATCACCGAGCCGTGGTCCCTCGGTGCCGCCGGAAGTGATCTCCATGAGCGCGGGAAGCCGGGCGGGCGCGTGGGGCGCCCGCCCGGCTCCGGCCGTCAGCTACAACCGGACGTCGCGCCGCAGCCTTCGCACGCGTAGCACGAACCTGCCGGGCGCATCTTCGTTCCGCACGTCATGCACAGCGGGGCGTCCGCCGCCTTGCCGAGGCGCAGCTCCATCAGCTCCGTCGTCGTCTGGGCTTCGCGGTGCGGGTGTTCCGGCTCCTCCGCGTGCGGCTCCGGCGAGGAATCCACCGTGGAGCTCAGCGCCTCGAGATCGACGCCACCGCCGCCGTAGGTGGCCTCCACCTCCGCCGAACGCTCGTCCGCGGACAGGATGCCCAGCTGCGAACGCTTCTCGTACGGCAGGTAGTCCAGCGCCAGGCGGCGGAACAAGTAGTCCATCACGCTCGTCGCGATGCGGATGTCCGGGTCGTCGGTCATGCCCGCCGGCTCGAAGCGCAGGTTCGAGAACTTCGACACGTAGAACTCGAGCGGGATGCCGTGCTGCAGGCCCACCGAGATCGACATCGAGAACGCGTCCATCACGCCGGCCAGCGTCGAGCCCTGCTTACCCAGCTTGACGAAGATCTCGCCGAGGCCGTCGTCCGGGTACGAACCCGCCGTCAGGTAGCCCTCCGCGCCGCCGACGGTGAACGACACCGTCTGGCTCGGGCGCTTCTTCGGCAGGCGCTTGCGCACCGGCCGGTACTCGACGACCTTCTCCGGCTCCGCGACCGCCTTCTCCTTCTTGGCCGTCGACAGCGGCTGGCCGACCTTGCAGTTGTCGCGGTAGATCGCCAGCGCCTTGAGACCGAGCTTCCAGCCCTGGAAGTAGATCTCCTCGACCTCTTCGACCGTCGCCGACTCCGGCATGTTGACCGTCTTCGAGATGGCGCCGGAAAGGAACGGCTGCACCGCGGCCATCATCCGGACGTGGCCCATCGGCGCGATCGAGCGCTCGCCGACCGCGCAGTCGAACACCTCGTAGTGCTCGGGACGCAGCCCGGGCGCGTCGACGACGTGGCCGTTCTGCGCCACGAACTCGACGATCGCCTCGACCTGCTCGGCCTGGTAACCCAGCGCCTCGAGCGCGCGCGGCACCGTCTGGTTGACGATCTGCATCGAGCCGCCGCCGACGAGCTTCTTGAACTTCACCAGCGAGAAGTCCGGCTCGATCCCGGTGGTGTCGCAGTCCATCATGAAGCCGATGGTGCCGGTGGGCGCGAGCACCGACGCCTGCGCGTTGCGCCAGCCGTGCTTCGTGCCGATGTCGATGCCCTTCTTCCACTCCTCCGTCGCCAGCTTGCGGACCGCGGCGTCGTTGGCGTGGTAGGTGCGGACGAGCTCGTTCGCCGCCGCGTGCTTCCGCATCACGCGCTGGTGCGACTCGGCGTTGCGCGCGTAGCCCTCGTACGCGCCGACCGCCTGGGCCAGCTCGGCCGAGCGGCGGTACGAGACGCCGGTCATCAGCGACGTGATCGCCGCCGCGAGCGCGCGGCCGCCGTCGGAGTCGTACGCGTGGCCCAGCGCCATCAGCAGCGCGCCCAGGTTCGCGTACCCGATGCCGAGCTGGCGGAACTTCCGCGTCGTGTCGGCGATCGGCTCGGTCGGGAAGTCCGCGAAGCAGATCGAGACGTCCATCGCCGTGATGACGAACTCGACGGCGCGCGCGAACAGCGGCGCGTCGAACGTGCCCTCGGGCGTGACGAACTTGAGCAGGTTCAGCGAGGCGAGGTTGCAGCTCGAGTTGTCGAGGTGCATGTACTCGCTGCACGGGTTCGACGCGGTGATCCGGCCGGACTCCGGGCAGGTGTGCCAGTCGTTGATCGTGCCGTCGTACTGGATGCCGGGGTCGGCGCACTCCCACGCGGCCTGGGCGACGCTGCGGAACAGCTTCTTCGCGTCGGTCCGGTCGAGCACCTCGCCGGTGAGCCGGGCGCGCAGGCCGAACTCGGTGCCGTTCTCGACCGCCTGCATGAACTCGTCGGTCACGCGGACCGAGTTGTTCGCGTTCTGGTACTGCACCGAGGAGATGTCCGCGCCGGAGAGGTCCATGTCGAACCCGGCGTCGCGCAGGACCTTGATCTTCTCCTCTTCGCGGGCCTTCGTCTGGACGAACTCTTCGATGTCCGGGTGGTCGATGTCGAGCACGACCATCTTCGCCGCGCGCCGGGTGGCGCCGCCGGACTTGATGGTGCCCGCGGACGCGTCGGCGCCGCGCATGAACGAGACCGGGCCGGACGCGGTGCCGCCGGAGGTCAGCAGCTCCTTCGAGGAGCGGATGCGGGAGAGGTTCAGGCCGGCACCGGAGCCGCCCTTGAAGATCAGGCCCTCCTCGCGGTACCAGTTGAGGATCGACTCCATGGTGTCGTCGACGGCGAGGATGAAGCACGCCGAGACCTGCTGCTTCGACGACGTGCCGACGTTGAACCAGACCGGGGAGTTGAAGCTGAAGACCTGGTGCAGCAGCATCCAGGTGAGCTCGTGCTCGAAGATCTCGAGGTCCTGCGGCGTGGCGAAGTAGCCGTGGTCGCGCGCGCCCTTGACGTACGCCTTCACGACGCGGTCGATGAGCTGCTTGAGGCTGCGCTCGCGCTGCGGGCTGCCGACGGCGCCGCGGAAGTACTTGCTGGTGACGATGTTGGTGGCGTTGACCGACCAGGACGCCGGGAACTCCACGCCGCGCTGTTCGAAGTTGACCGAGCCGTCGCGCCAGTTCGTCATCACGACGTCGCGCTGTTCCCAGGTCACCTGCTCGTAGGGATGCTTCCCCTCGGTGGTGAAGACGCGCTTCACGCTCAGCCCGCCGGCCGCCTTGCTCTTCTTGCCGGCGGCCGTGCCGGCTCCGGTTCCCACGGTTTCGGTCATCGGTCGAACCCTCACTCCCGCAGCGGGACGGTCAATCGCCGTCTTCGCGCTGATCGCTCTCCTCCGGGGCAGCAGTACCCGCCATGGCCTCACGAAGATCGGCTATCTCCTTCTCGAAGTCCTCGACCGAGGAGAAGGAGCGGTAGACGCTGGCGAACCGGAGATAGGCGACCCCGTCGAGCTCACGCAGCGGGCCCAGGATGGCCAGGCCGACTTCGTGACTCGGGATCTCCGCCAAGCCGGCGGAGCGGATCGACTCCTCCACGCGCTGCGCGAGCTGCTGCAACGCGTCGTCGTCGACCGGCCTGCCCTGGCAGGCGCGGCGGACGCCGCTCACCACCTTGTCCCGGCTGAACTGTTCGGTGACCCCGGACCGCTTGACGACGGCGAGCACCATCGTCTCCGACGTCGTGAACCGCCGTCCGCAGGACGCGCACGAGCGCCGCCTGCGGATCGCCTGGCCTTCATCCACCTCTCGGGAGTCGACGACCCGGGAGTCCGCATGCCGGCAGAACGGGCACCTCATCCGCCGATCACCTTCCCCTCATCGCCGGCCGCCCCGGTCGACGTCCTCGCGGCCACCATGCACCCCTGCACCTGGTGATCGTTTTGTGGACATCCGGTGGGTAAAAGCCGACCAGCTGTGGACAACTGCTGCCCAGTCTACCCCAACCTGTGGACCAACTACAGCGGTGTAACTACTACATATAGCGGGCGAGCGTAGAACTCGGAGGGGGTGTGCGCAAGCGACACGGCCGGAGCGGGACTCGCCCGGGTGAGGTCCGGCAGGCCGGCTTGCGAAGGCCGGGCCGCGCTTCGCCCGGGACCGGACCGCCGCGACACGGCAGCCGGGGCGGCGTCACCCTGGTGGAGCAGTGGAACCGCCGCGGCGAGCACCTCGAAACCGGAGCCGCGAGCCCGGCGGGACACCGCTCTCCGGGCGATCGGCGGTTTCACCGGAGCGGGTGATTCTCGGTGGGCGGTTCATGCGCGGGGCGGGGTCACGGCGCGGGAACGGCGTCGGCGACCGGGACCGTCAGCGGCAGCCCGGGCACCAGAACGGCTTCGTCCAGGCGGTTGAGCTCCTTGATCCGGGCGACGACCGCGCTCGCGTCACTGCCCGGCGCGAACCGCTCGGCCAGCGAAGAAAGGGTGTCGCCCTGGCCGACCGACACCGTCGCGGTCCGCGCCGGCACCGGGGCGTTCGCGGCGACGCCGCCGCCGAAGAGTCCCAGCCCGGTGACCACGAGGCAGCTCGCGACGGCGAGCCCGGCCAGCCACGGCCACCGCACCGGCACCCGGCGGGGCGCCGCGCACGGGTCGCCGGCCGGCCGGCGACCCGCGACGACCCGCGCGCGTGTCGGCGGGCGCTGGACCTCGCCGCGGCGCCCGCGCAGGACGCGGACGGGCCGGGGTGGCGCCGGGACCGGGGTCGCCGGGCGGGCGTGCCCGCGTTCGGCCAGAATGGACATCCGAACCTCCTCGAAACCCTGGTGTCCGCCTGTTTCCGGGACCGGTGCCGGCCCGTGGATCAAGGTCGAACAAGCGTTCTATCGAACGCCCGTGCGAAGGTCTACCACCTACCACCGACAAAATCGAGCGGACACGGCGTGTCGATCGAACAGATGTTTGAAATCGGCGTGCCCGGGGGCTAACGTCGGTGACCAGGGCATCTGCCGGGCAGATGCCGCCGGCGAGGCTGCCCGCACCCGGCGGGCGGCGGCCGGCGCGCATACGTGCAGCGAACGTCTGGGAGGCGACGCAGTGGCGAAGGAGAACAAGGCGGGCAGGACCAGTGGGTCCCCCGGGGGCACCGGAAAGGTGGCCTCCATGCCCGAGGTGTACGACGTGGACGACGCCCTCACCGTCCGCCAGCAGCAGGTGCTCGACGTGATCCGCTCGTGGGTGAGCCGGTTCGGCTACCCGCCGAGCGTCCGGGAGATCGGCGAGGCGGTGGGGCTGACGTCGACGTCGTCGGTCTCGCACCAGCTGCGGGCGTTGCAGCGCAAGGGGTACCTGCGCCGGGACGCGAACCGTCCCCGCGCGGTCGGCGTGCTCTCGGCGACCGACGACAACCCCATGGGCATCGAGATGGACCAGCAGCCGGTCATGCCGAAGGCGGCGTACGTGCCGCTGGTCGGCCGGATCGCCGCCGGTGGCCCGGTGCTGGCCGAGCAGGCCATCGAGGACGTCTTCCCGCTGCCGCGGGAGATCGTCGGCGAGGGCGAGCTGTTCCTGCTCAAGGTCACCGGTGACTCGATGATCGACGCGGCCATCACCGACGGCGACTGGGTCGTGGTCCGGCAGCAGCCGGACGCGGACAACGGCGAGATCGTCGCGGCGATGATCGACGGCGAGGCGACGGTCAAGACGTTCAAGCGCAAGGGCGGCCACATCTGGCTGATGCCGCACAACGAGGCGTACGAGCCGATCCCCGGCGACGACGCGACGGTGCTCGGCAAGGTGGTGGCGGTGCTGCGACGCCTTTGAGGGAAGCCTTCCGGGCTATCGCACGGCCCGGAGGTTCACCGGATCGGATGATCTTGGCCGTGGGGAGCCGAGATCCGGGAGCCAACCCGGTCGCGGTGCGGTGGGTGGACGGGAAGCCCGGCCCCGTCCGCCGCCGCGCCGGCTGAGGTTTCCTTCGCGCGGTGCGCAGGACTGCGCGGCTCGAGCGGCCGCGCCCCGCACCGCGCGAAGGACGGCCTCCCCGCCGGAACCGGTGACCCGCCAGGCGTTTCTCAGCCGCGGCGGCGGCGCAGCTTGCTGAACCCGAACCAGCCGAGCCCCACCACCGCGACCGCGATCCCCGCCGCCGGCAGGATCGGCACTCCCCCGCCGTCCGACGATCCGCCGCTCGCGCTCGAAGCCGGCTTGCCGTCCGAGGATGACGACACCGGAGGAGCCGACGCGGCCGCACCGCGGACCGCGCGGATCGGCTCGCCGACGCCTTCGCTGCCCGACAGCAACGTCCCGTCGGGGTCGAACGCGATCGCCTCGCCCTGCTTCTCCCCCGGCAACGGGATCCGGGTCGGCGTCCGCTGCAACGCCGCGAGCACATCGCCGTCCGGGGCCGCGTAGACATAAGCGTCGGTGTAGGTCCGCAGCGCGACGACACTTCCGTCGGCCGAAGACGCGCCGCCCGTCACGAGCACCGAGCCGAACGAGCCCACCGGGCCGCCCGGCGTGTCGGTCTCCGAGATCTTCACCGTGCCGACCTTCTCCAGGTTGGTCGGCCCGGGGCTGGCCAGCGGACCCGACGGCCGGTACACACGGGCTTCGCCGAGGATGTCCTTGGTGATCAGGTACGGCGTCCCCGCCTTGTCCATGATCAGCGCTTCGGTGTCGTGCTGCCCGTCCGGGTACGTGAGCCGGTGCACGGTCACCTTGCCCGCCGGGCTCATTTCCAGCAGCGCGACGGTCAGCCGGCCCTTCTTGTTGTCACCGGTGTCGGACAGCCAGAGCGTCCCGTCGGGAGTCCGGGCCAGGTCCTCGACGTCGAACGGGTCCGTCTTGTCCGTGAAGACCTTCTGGACCTTGCAGTCCCGCCCCAGGACGAACACCTGGACCTTCGAGCCGCCGTCATTGATCGCGTATAGCTTCGATCCGTCGGAGACCAGGCCGGACAGCTCGCCGATCCGCGAGTCCTTCATCGTGCACAACGGCTCCGGAGCGGCCGGAGCCGCGGACGCCGGAACCGGCCCGCCGAGTACGCCCAAAGAAACCGCCGCAAACGCGACCACCCAGCGCACCCAGCCACCTCCGTAGTGTGCAGTCCCCGTGGACCGCACACTACGGAGACGTCTCAGGCCCTGGTCGAGTTGGTCTCGTACTCGCGCAAAGCCGCGGCGAAGTCCGGGCGGACCCGCACCAGCAGGCGCGTGCCGTCCTCGACGTGCTCCTCTTCGAGCACCTCGCCCTCCGCGTGCGCCCGCGCGACGAGCTCGCCGCGCGTGTACGGCACGAGGACCTCGACCGTGACCTCCGGCCGCGGCAGCCGCTCGGTGATCACCTCGACGAGCTCCGCGATGCCCGCCCCGGTCCGCGCCGAGACCGGCACCGAGCCGGCCAGCGCGTGCCGCAGCCGGGCGAGGCTGACCTCGTCGGACGCGTCGATCTTGTTGATCACCAGCAGCTCCGGCGGGAGCGGCTCCTTGCGCTTGCGCGTGATCTCGCCGAGCACCTCGCGCACGGCGCTGACCTGCTCCTCCGGCGCCGGGTCGGACCCGTCGACCACGTGCACCAGCAGGTCCGCGTCCGCGGCCTCTTCCAGCGTCGAGCGGAACGCGTCCACCAGCTGGTGCGGCAGGTGCCGCACGAACCCGACGGTGTCGGTCAGCGTGTAGGTGCGCCCGTCCGCGGTCTGCGTGCGCCGCGTGGTCGGGTCGAGGGTGGCGAACAGCGCGTCCTCCACCAGCACCCCGGCCCCGGTCAGCGCGTTGAGCAGGCTCGACTTGCCGGCGTTGGTGTAGCCGACGATCGCCACGCTGGGCACCTCGTTGGCCAGCCGCCGCCCGCGCTTGGTCTCGCGGATCGTGTCCATGGCGGCAATCTCCCGGCGCAGCTTCGCCACGCGCTTGTTGATCCGCCGCCGGTCGGTCTCGAGCTTGGTCTCACCGGGACCACGCAGGCCCACGCCGCCGTTCGCGCCACCCGCGCGGCCACCGGCCTGCCGGGACAGCGACGCACCCCACCCGCGCAGGCGCGGGATCAGGTACTGCAGCTGGGCCAGCTCGACCTGGGCCTTGCCCTCCTTGGACCGGGCGTGCTGGGCGAAGATGTCGAGGATCAGGGCGGTCCGGTCGATGACCTTGACCTTGACCTTCTCCTCGAGCTGCCGCAGCTGGCCCGGCGAGAGCTCGCCGTCGCAGATCACGGTGTCGGCGCCGGTGGACCCGACGATGTCGCGTACCTCCCGCACCTTGCCCGAGCCGATGTAGGTGGCCGGGTCCGGCTTGGTCCGCCGCTGGATGAGACCTTCGAGGACTTCCGAACCCGCGGTCTCGGCCAGGCGCGCCAGCTCGGCCAGCGACGCCTCGGACTGCAGGGCGGTGCCCTCGGTCCACACGCCGACCAGCACGACCCGCTCGAGCCGCAGTTGCCGGTACTCGACTTCGGTGACGTCGTCGAGCTCGGTGGACAGCCCCGCGACCCGGCGCAGCGACGCCCGGTCCTCGAGCTCCATTTCGCCTGTCGACGGGTCTCCGTCGTACAGGTCGTCGTCGTGGTCTTCGGTGTGTGTCAGTTCTGTCATCGTGCCTCCATGGTCCCACGATTCGCCGCGGGAACCGAACTTTTACGTGCTGGGATAGGTGGCGAGGTAGATCGCGGTGCGCTTCGCGCCGGGACGACGGGGGCGCGCGCGGAACTCCTCGAGCAGCGATTCGAGCCGGTTTTCCAGCTCCTCGCGCTCCTCAGGGGCCACCTGGACGACGAGGCGCGTCTGCTGCACGTCCTCGAACCCGGTTTCGGCGATCTCGGCCAGATAGGCCTCGAGCACCGCCTGTTTCACACCCTGATCACCGCATGAGTCGAGTGTCCACGAGAGCCCCGTCGAAAGATACGGAATTTCCTTCGCGCCCCGGGCTCCGCGGCGCGGCGGCTGCGCGGCGAGGAAACCGGTCTCGACGAGCTTGCGCACGTGGTGCAGGGTCGTCGCGGGGTCCCGCCCGAGCCGCCCGGCGAGCTCCTTGTTCGTGAGCGCCTCCGAGAAGGTCAACCGGATGATGCGCAGCCGTATTCCGGAGGCCAGGGCGGCAGCCTCGGCTTCGGTCGCGACACGTCGTTTCTCAGAGGACACGCGCACAGCCTAGAGCGAACAGTGATTGACACTTTCCAATCACTCGCGCCAGACTCGACCCCATGTCCAGGGGGTCATCACTCTTCTTCCACGCCGACTTCAGGCGGCTCTGGGCCGGCGACACGGCCAGCCAGCTCGGCACGTTCGTCGGCAACACCGCCATCCCGCTGCTCGCCGCCGTCACCTTGGCCGCGACGCCGTTCGAGATGGGCCTGCTCACCGCGGCCGAGACGCTCGCGTTCCTGCTGCTCGGCCTGCCCGCCGGGGTGTGGATCGACCGGCTGAGCCGCCGCCGGGTCATGCTCACCGCCGACTTCACCCGCTTCGCCCTGCTGCTCAGCGTGCCACTCGCCTGGTGGGCCGGAGTGCTGACGCTCGCGCAGCTGCTGGTGGTCGTGCTGCTCGTGGGCATCGCGACGCTGTTCTTCGACATCGCCTACCAGTCGTACCTGCCTTCGCTCGTCGGCCGGGAGCACCTGCTGGAGGGCAACGCGAAGCTGCAGGCCGTCCAGTCGACCGCGCAGATCGCCGGGCCGAGCGCCGCGGGCGTGCTGGTCCAGCTGGTCAGCGCCGCGAACACCGTGCTGATCACCGGCTTCGGCTACCTGACGTCGGCGCTGTGCCTGCTGCGCATCCGCGCGAGCGAACCCGAGCCGGAACCCCGCGGCCACACCCGGCTGCTCCCGCAGATCGCCGAAGGGCTGCGGTTCGTGTTCTCCGACAAGCCGTTGCGGGCGATGGTGGCGACCACGGCGACGGCGAACTTCTTCCACGGCGCGTTCAGCGCCGTGCAGGTGCTGTTCCTGACGCGGACCGTCGGGCTGCCGCCGGCCGCGGTCGGCGTACTGCTGGCGGTCGGCGGCGCCGGCGGGATCCTCGGCGCGGTCTGCTCGGGCGCGGTGACCCGGCGGCTCGGCCAGTCGCGGGCGATCTGGCTGGTCCCGCTGTGCACCTTGCCGGCCAACCTGGTGTTCCCGCTCGCCGCGCCGGACTGGCGGCTCGGGCTCGCCGGGCTCGGCGCGGCGATCGGCGGGTTCGGGATCATCATCTACAACGTCGCGCAGGTGTCCTACCGGCAGGCGATCTGCCCGGACCGGCTCCTCGGCCGGATGAACGCGAGTGTGCGGTTCGTCGTCTGGGGCGTGATACCGCTGGGCGGCCTGCTGGGCGGCGCACTCGGCGAGGGTCTCGGGCTGCGCGGCGCGACGTGGGTGGGCGTGGCCGGCGAAGTGGCCGCGGTGCTGTGGGTGGTCTTCTCGCCGCTGCGGCACATGCGTGATCTGCCGACCTCGGCGAAAACGGGTTCCGGCGCCGCCTAGAGTTGTTTCATGACAACTCCCTTCACGAGCCCCAAGGTCCCGGACAAGGTCGGTGTCGACGGTCTGGAGGCCAAGTGGGTACCCGTATGGGAGTCCACCGAGGCCTACCGGTTCGACCGAAGCAAAACCCGGGACGAGATCTACTCGATCGACACCCCGCCGCCGACGGTCAGCGGGTCGCTGCACATCGGGCACGTCTTCTCCTTCACCCAGACCGACGTCCTCGCGCGGTTCAAGCGGATGCGCGGGCTCGAGGTGTTCTACCCGATGGGGTGGGACGACAACGGCCTGCCGACCGAACGCCGGGTGCAGAACCACTTCGGCGTCCGCTGCGAGCCGTCGCTGCCCTACGACCCGGACTTCCGGCCGCCGGAGAAGCCGGGCAAGGACGTCGTGGCGATCTCACGGCGGAACTTCGTCGAGCTGTGCGAAACCCTGACGGTGACCGACGAAAAGGTCTTCGAGCAGCTGTGGCGGCAGCTCGGGCTGTCGGTCGACTGGACGATGACCTACCAGACGATCGGGCGCGATTCGCGGCTGATCTCGCAGCGCGCGTTCCTGCGCAACCTCGCCCGCGGCGAGGCGTACCAGGCCGAAGCGCCGACGCTCTGGGACGTCAGCTTCCGCACGGCGGTGGCGCAGGCCGAGCTGGAGGACCGTGAACGCCAGGGCGCGTTCCACGACCTCGCGTTCACGGCCGAAGACGGCTCGGACGTCGTGATCGCGACGACCCGGCCGGAGCTGTTGCCCGCGTGCGTCGCGCTGGTCGCCCACCCGGACGACGAACGCTTCAGGCCGCTCTTCGGGAAAACGGTGCGGACGCCGGTGTTCGGCGTCGAGGTACCGGTGGTGGCGCATCACCTGGCGGACCCGGAGAAGGGCCGCGGCATCGCGATGGTGTGCACCTTCGGCGACACCACCGACGTCACGTGGTGGCGTGAGCTGCGCCTGGCGACGCGGGTGGTGCTGGGCCGCGACGGCCGGTTCCTGCCCGACGCGCCCCACGGCGTCCCGGCGGAGGCGTACGCGCCACTCGTGGGCAAGACCGTCCACACGGGACGCGAGATCATGGTGCGCCTGCTGCGGGAAACCGGTGCCCTGCAAGGGGAACCGCGGCCGATCACGCACTCGGTCAAGTTCTACGAGAAGGGCGACAAGCCCTTGGAGATCGTCGCGAGCCGGCAGTGGTACCTGCGCAACGGCGGGAACGACGAGGCGTTCCGGGCCCGCATGCTGGCCCGGGGCGAGGAACTGAACTGGGTGCCGAAGCACATGAAGGTGCGGTACTCGTCGTGGGTGGAGAACCTGGCCGGCGACTGGCTGGTCAGCCGTCAACGGTTCTTCGGCGTGCCGATCCCGTTGTGGTACCGGCTCGACGCGCACGGCGAGCCGGACTACGACGCGCGGCTGCTGCCGGACGACACCGCCTTGCCGGTCGACCCGAGCAGCGACGTCCCGCCGGGCTTCACCGAGGACCAGCGCGGCGTCCCGGGCGGGTTCGTCGCCGAAGTGGACGTGATGGACACGTGGGCGACGTCGTCGCTCACCCCGCAGATCGTCGGCCGGTGGAGCCTCGACGACGACCTGTTCGCGCGGGTGTTCCCGATGGACCTGCGGCCGCAGGCGCACGAGATCATCCGCACCTGGCTGTTCTCGACGGCGGTGCGCGCGGAGCTGGAGCACGGCGTGCTGCCGTGGCGGGAGACGTCGATCGCGGGCTGGGTGCTCGACCCGGACCGCAAGAAGATGTCGAAGTCCAAGGGCAACGCGACGACGCCGGCGGACATGCTGGAGCGCTTCGGCTCCGACGCGGTCCGCTATTGGGCGGCGAGCGCGCGCCCCGGCGTCGACACGGCGGTGGACGAAGGCCAGATGAAGGTCGGCCGCCGCCTGGCGACGAAGCTGCTCAACGCGAGCCGGTTCGTGCTGGGCCTGGGTGTGCCTTCGCCGTCTGCCGTGGCCACCGAGCCGCTGGACCGGGCGCTGCTGGCTTCGCTGGCTGTCGTCATCGAGCAGGCGACGGCGGCGTTGGAGGCTCTGGACTACGCGCGGGCGCTGCAGGTGACGGAGACGTTCTTCTGGACGTTCTGCGACGACTACGTCGAGCTGGTGAAGGGCCGCGCGTACGGCGACAGCGGTCCGGCGGGAGCTTCGTCGGCCCAGGCGGCGCTGGTGACGGCGTTGTCCGCGGTGCTGCGGCTGTTCGCGCCGTTCCTGCCGTTCGCGACCGAGGAGGTCTGGTCGTGGTGGCAGGAGGGATCGGTGCACCGGGCGTCCTGGCCCACGTTGTCGGTGTCCGACGGTGATCCGCAGCTGCTGACACTGGCGGGCGAGGTGATCGCGGCGGTGCGCCGCGCGAAGACGGACGCGAAGGTGTCGATGCGCACGCCGGTGGAGACGCTGACGGTGACCGGGCCGGCCGAAGCGCTGACGCGGTTCGCGGCCATCGAGCCGGACATCCGCATCGCCGGGACGATCGCGGATGTCAAGACGGCCGAAGGCGAGTTCGCCCTCGAAGCCAGGATCGGCTGACGCCGGTGGGTCGCCGTCAGGAACCGGCGGCGGCCCACCAGGCTTCGTCGATCTCGCCGCGCGCCACGATCTCCGCCGGGCCCGACAGGGTCGACGCGCCGCGGGACACCGTCACCTCGACCCGGCCGCCCGGGACGTCCACTGTGGACGCGCCGGTATCCGTGCCGGCCAGGTGGAAGGCCGCGGCCACCGCGGCCACCGTGCCCGTGCCGCACGCCCGGGTCTCCCCCACGCCGCGCTCGTGCACGCGCATCCGCAGCGCACCCTCGCCGAGGCGGTTGACGAACTCGATGTTGACCCCGTGCGGGAAGACGTCGTGGTCGAAGTCGGGCTGGTCGCGCAGGTCGAGGTCCGCCACGTCGTCGTCGATCAGCGACACCAGGTGCGGGTTGCCGACGTTCACCGCCACGCCGGAAAACGGCCGGCCGGCCACCACCGTCACCGAGGTGCCGGTGATCGTCGCCGGACCCATCCCGACGGTCACCGTGCGATCCGGGTGCACCACCACCGGGCGGTCGCCGGCGCGGGTGCCGATGACGAACTCGCCCTCGGTCTCCAGGCCCGATTCGACGAGGTAGCGAGCGAAGACGCGCGTGCCGTTGCCGCACATCTCGGCGATCGACCCGTCGGCGTTGCGGTAGTCCATGAACCACTCGCCCGCGGACTCGACGTCCAGCGCGGCGACGCGGACGACGCGCAGCACGCCGTCGGCCCCGAGACCGCGGTGGCGGTCGCACAGCGCGGCGACCCTGGCCTCGGTCAGGTCGAGGCGGCCCGCCGCGTCGGGGAGCAGCACGAAGTCGTTCTGTGTGCCGTGCCCCTTGAGGAACTCGATTCCGCCCATAGGGGCAAGATTACCGGCCCAGGGTATCCAGGACGCGTGCGGCCAGCCCGGGCTCCGCGCCGTCGTACCACTGGATCCGCTTGTCGCGCCGGAACCAGGACCGTTGCTTCCGGACGAAGCGCCGCGTGGCCTGCGCCGTCGCCGCGGCGGCCGCCTCGAAGTCGCCTTCGCCGTCCAGCTCGGCGAGCACCTGCTGGTAGCCGAGCGCCCGCGACGCCGTCTTCCCGTCCCGCAGGCCGCGCCCGGTCAACGCGCGGACTTCGTCGACCAGCCCGGCCTCGAACATCCGCCGGACGCGCTCGTTCACGCGCTCGTCGAGCTCCTCGGGCGTCCGGTCGACGCCGATCACGACCGTGTCGTAGCGGGCCGGACCCGGCTTCGGCAGGTTCGCCGAAAAGGGCTCGCCGGTGAGCTCGATGACCTCGAGCGCACGCACGATCCGGCGCGTGTTGGTCGGCAGGATCGCGGCCGCGGCGGCCGGATCGCGTTCACCCAGCCGGGTGTACAACGCGGGCGTGCCGAGCGAGACCGCCTCCGCGTCCAGCCGGGCTCGCACGGCCGGGTCGGTACCGGGGAACCGCAGGTCGTCGAGCACGGCCTGGACGTAGAGACCGGACCCGCCGGCCAGCACCGGCACCTTGCCCGCGGCCAGAAGGCGCTCGATCTCGGCGCGCGCGTCGCGCTGGTAGGCGGCGACGGACGCCGTCTCGGTGACGTCCAGGACGTCGAGGAGGTGGTGCCGGACACCGCGGCGCTCGGCGTCGGTGGCCTTGGCGGTGCCGATGTCCATCCCCCGGTAGAGCTGCAGCGCGTCGGCGTTGACGACCTCGCCGCCCAGCTCCAGCGCCAGCTCCACGGCCAGCGCGGTCTTGCCGGTGGCCGTCGGCCCGACCACCGCCACGGGACGGGTTCCGGGCGGCGCGGCGGGGCTGGTCACGGCGGCTGACGATACCGGCGGGCCGCCACGGAGCGTCCACCGGAAGTAGGATCACGAGCTTCGAGTGGCCCATCCAGTACCACGGTGCGCGCTGAGCTGCTTGAATGCCGCTTGGGGCCGTAGCATCCGAGCACGGCCCGTGACGACCGCACTACCCGGCCCCGCTCCCGCGGCGGGGCGCCCGCACCAGCGGGCGTACAGGCGATAAGGAGCCTGCGATGGCCCAGGAGAACACTTCCACCGGTACCCCGGCCCCGCACCCGGTGCCGCACGCGCTGCACGCCGGGCACGCCGCCCCGCCCGTGCCGCTCGCCGAGCCCACCCCGTCCACCTGGGGCCGCATCGACGACGAGGGCACCGTCTACGTCATCACCGCCGAGGGTGAACGCGCGGTCGGCGTCTGGCAGGCGGGCAGCCCCGACGAGGGACTGGTGCACTACGCCCGCCGCTTCGACGACGTGCGCACCGAAGTCGAGCTGCTGGAGACCCGGCTGGCCTCCGGGGCCGGCGACCCGAAGCACGCGCTGTCGAGCGCCACGCAGATCCGCGACGGGCTGGCCGAGGCTGCCCTGGTCGGCGACCTGGCCGCGCTCGCCGCGCGGCTGGAGTACGTCATCGGGCACGCCGAGAAGGCGCTGGCCAGCGCGAAGCAGGAGCGGGAGGTCGCCAGGGCGGCCGCCGTCGCCCGGAAGCAGGAGCTGGCCGAGGAGGCCGAGAAGATCGCCGCCGACTCCACCCAGTGGAAGGCGGCGGGCGACCGGCTGCGCGCGATCCTGGACGAGTGGAAGACGGTCAAGGGCGTCGACCGCAAGACCGACGACGAGCTGTGGAAGCGGTTCTCCAAGGCTCGCGAGGGCTTCAACCGGCGTCGTGGCTCCCACTTCGCCGAGCTGGACAAGCAGCGCGCCTCGGCCAAGACGCGCAAGGAAGAGCTCATCGCCGAGGCCGAGGCCATCAGCGAGTCCGAGGACTGGGGCGAGACCGCGGGCCGCTACAAGGACCTGATGACCGAGTGGAAGGCCGCCGGCCGCGCGCCCAAGGACAGCGACGAGGCGCTGTGGCAGCGGTTCCGCGCGGCGCAGGACAAGTTCTTCGCCCGCCGGTCCGCGGTGTTCTCCGAGCGTGACGCGGAGTTCACGCAGAACGCGACCCGCAAGGAAGAGCTGCTGGTCGAGGCCGAGAAGATCGACGCAGCCGCGAACCTGGAAGCCGCGAAGAACGCGCTGCGCAAGATCCAGGAGCAGTGGGACGAGATCGGCAAGGTCCCGCGTGAGCGGATCCGCGAGCTCGACGGCCGGCTGAAGGCGGTCCAGGACGCGGTGAAGTCGGCCGAGGACAACCGCTGGCGCCGCACGGACCCGGAGGCCCAGGCCCGGGCCGCCCAGTTCCGCGAGCGCGTCGAGCAGTTCGAGTCCCAGGCGTCGAAGGCACGTGCCGCGGGAGACGAGCGCCGGGCCAAGAAGGCCGACGAGCAGGCGGCGCAGTGGCGCGAGTGGCTGCAGGCCGCGGAGGCCGCGGTCGCTGACCGCTGACCCGAGCCGAAGTGCCGTTAAGGCCACCTTACGGGCGTCTGACGCCCGTAAGGTGGCCTTAACGGCATCTGGCGACGGTAATCGGACGGTTAACGCGTCACCCGAAGCGGTGTGACGCGCTGCACGGCCAGGTGGCATCCGGCGCTTTCCGGCGTCACCAGTGCTCCACTTCGATCATGAGCAAGACATCGAACCTCGTGTCCGCACTGGTCATCGCCTGCACCGTCGCGCTCGCCGCCCCGGCCGTCGCGCTCGCGGCCGGCGGTCCGGCCCCCGCCGCCGTCCAGGGGCACAAGAAGCACAAGGCCAAGGTCGAGGCCAAGGCCGACAAGAACCGCGTCAAGGTCGGCGAAGAGACGAAGATCAAGGGCTCGTTCGCCGATCTCGGCGGGCAGGAGAGCGTCACCGGCGGCGAGCCGGTGATCGTCCAGCAGCTGCGGGCCGGCGTCTGGGTCAACCTGAGCACCGGCACCTGCCGGCCGAACGGGAACTTCGTGTTCAGCTTGAGCTTCAGCATCCGGGCCAGCCTGACGCTGCGCGTCTACCACCCGGAGACCGAGCTCTACGTCAGCGCCATCTCGAGCGTGATCGGCATCGTGGTGATCTAGTTCCGCGAGAACGCGGTCCGCATCCACGAGACCGCGAGGCAGATCATCGCGATCCAGGCGATGATCAGGCCGTACCCGGGTCCGCCGCCCGCGGCTCCGCCGGCGTGCGACGACTGCTGCGACCAGATGGCCAGCAGCCCGTCCACCGAAGCGAACCAGCCGCCGGCGGCGCACACCCAGGACAGCCACCACCGGCGCGTCGCCAGCGCCAGCGCCGACGCGAGGATGCCGACGGCGGTCGACGTCGCCGCGAACAGCTGCGGGATGCCGCCGCCCTCGCCGGCCAGCACCTGCCAGCCCGCGTGGTCGCCGACCCACGGCAGGAGCAGGCAGACCAGGAGCACGAACGTGAACACCGCGATGGTGAAGCCGCGCCGGCCCAGCTCCACGGTGCGCGACGCGCGGTCGCCCACCTCGTCGATCTCGGCGGCCAGCTCGGCCAGCTCACCGTTGCCCTTGGACTCCGTCACAGCGCACACCCGCTCACCGGCTCCGGCTGGGCGGCCGGGGCACCGAAGCCCGGCAAGCCCAGCGTGACGCCGCTCGTCTTCGGCCGGAGCCCCGCCTCCGCGTTGTCGCCGGCCCGCGTCCGCCGGTGGGACAGCAGATCGCCGTCGGCGACCAGGTGGTGCGGGGCGCCGTAGGTCACGACTGTCTCGACGACGTCGCCGGGGCGCACCGCGCGATTTACCAGCGGGCCGGACGGCGTGAAGTGCACCAGGCGGCCGTCGCGGGCGCGGCCGCTCATCCGGTGCGTCTCGGCGTCCTTGCGGCCCTCGCCGGCGGCGACGAGCAGCTCGACCCGGCGGCCGACGATCTTCTTGTTCTCTTCCCAGGAGATCGCGTTCTGCAGCTCGACCAGGCGCTCGTAGCGCTCCTGCACGACGGCCTTGGGCAGCTGGTCCGGCATCGTCGCGGCCGGCGTGCCGGGGCGGATCGAGTACTGGAAGGTGAAGGCGCTGGAGAAGCGGGCCTGCGCCACGACGTCCAGCGTCGCCTGGAAGTCCTCCTCGGTCTCGCCGGGGAAGCCGACGATGATGTCCGTGGTGATGGCCGCGTCCGGCATCGCCACGCGGACCTCGTCGAGGATCTTCAGGAACCGCGCCGAGCGGTAGGACCGCTTCATCTCGCGCAGCACCCGGTCGGAGCCGGACTGCAGCGGCATGTGCAGCTGGTGGCAGACGTTCGGCGTCTCGGCCATCGCCTCGATGACGTCCGAGGTGAAGGCGGCCGGGTGCGGCGAGGTGAAGCGCACGCGCTCGAGGCCGTCGATGGCCCCGGTCGCGCGCAGCAGCTTCCCGAACGCCAGCCGGTCGCCGAACTCGACGCCGTAGGAGTTCACGTTCTGGCCGAGCAGCGTGACTTCGAGCACGCCTTCGGCGACGAGCGCCCCGACCTCGGCGAGGATCTCGCCGGGCCGCCGGTCGCGTTCCTTGCCGCGCAGGGCGGGCACGATGCAGAAGGTGCAGGTGTTGTTGCACCCGACCGAAACGGACACCCAGCTCGCGTAGGACGATTCGCGCCGCGCGGGCAGAGTGGAGGGGAAGGTCTCGAGCGATTCGAGGATCTCGACCTCGGCCTCGGCGTTGTGCCGGGCGCGCTCCAGCAGCGTGGGCAGCGACCCGATGTTGTGCGTCCCGAAGACGACGTCCACCCAGGGCGCCCGCTTGACGATCTCCCCGCGGTCCTTCTGCGCGAGACACCCGCCGACGGCGATCTGCAGGTCGGGGTTGGCGACCTTGTCGGGCCGCAGGTGGCCGAGGGTGCCGTAGAGCTTGTTGTCCGCGTTCTCCCGGACGGCGCAGGTGTTGAACACGATGAGATCGGGCTTGGCCCCGTCTTCGACAGGGGCGTACCCGGCTTCCTCGAGCTGCCCGGCGAGCCGCTCCGAGTCGTGCACGTTCATCTGGCAGCCGAAGGTGCGTATGGAGTACGTCTTGGGCTGCTGGTTCTCAGTCATCGTGCTCCAGGGTAGACCTGCGCCCACCTGCGTCTTGGCGTCCCTCCCAGGTCCGGTCGCCTCTAGGTCTACGAGGGCCCCCAGCTGGACCGTGTTTACGACGAGCTCCCTCGCCACTGCCGCTCGTCGCGATCGCGAGATCGTCTTCCGACCCGTCGGGACAAGAGCCGGCAAGTAAGAGCTTCGCACCATCTAACGGCTCCGACGTGGTGATCGTCGTGATGGCGAAGCACGGCGTCGGTCAACTCATCGAGTTCGCAACGGAGGCCGTTCCGTTCGGACAACACCTCGTGCCACTGCTCCTCAAATCTCATGCACCCATGTTGACCTGCGGTTATGAGTGCTGTTCAACATTAGGCGTCGACGAACCAGTGGCGAGCCGAACGCTCTCCATCGGTAGTCAAAGGTAGTCAATGGCAGTTTTCCGGTGATGTTGGTAGTCTTCGCGGGACGACGCCAGGGAGATTTCGATGCCTCCTCGCCTGTCCAAGCCGACCAATGTCGCCGAGGACCACCGACCGCTGCTCGACATGCTGTGGCGCTTCTACGTCGCCGCGAACGAACCCGCGACACGGCGAATCGCGATCGTCATCGCCCAGGATGACGATCGGAAGGCCACGGCGAACCACGAGACGGTTCGTCGCGTCTTGACGGCTCGGCACCTGCCCGAGTGGCAGACCGTCGAGGTGGTGTTCGAGGCGCTCTGCCGGATCGGCGACGTCGATCCCGACGACGTGGACGACGGCGACAGCGACTACTTCGACCGGTGGGACCACCCCGCGACCCATCGCGGCAGGCTTCGCCGGCTGTACATGCTGGCCAGGCACGGAACAGTCGAAGACCTTCCCCGGACACGACAGGCAAAAGCCCAGCAGGAGGCCGCGAACAAGGCCCGTTCAGCCATCGATCCGTGGAGTAGCGCACCGCCAAGCGCCTTCTCTGACGAACCGCCTATCTAGCCGAGAGCGGAGCAGACGAAGTGCGGCAATCCCGCTGTTTCGTCAGATGACGGCAACCGTTTGAGGTGAATGTGTTCGAGCACGAGGCGCCTACAGACCACGGCTGACCGTCATTGGCTCCTCAGAGCCAAGAAGAGCCGTCGACGCGCTGGTTCGATAACGGCCGCCGCGGGCGTTCGGACGCCGGGCCGAGCAACCGGCCGCCGAAGTCGCTCTCGACCCACCGCCTTCCAGGCGAGCGTCTCACGATCGCGTTGCACACCGCCGCAATTGAAGCCGCCCTTTCGACCTCGGCTGCACCGGCAACGTCCGCTGGGCGCAAGCCATCCCGCCCTCGCACGTCTACTCCTCCACGTGTGGTGAGAGGCGACACAAGCCGTTCCCTTGACCGACTTCATAAGTACTGCCGCCGTAGGCAGGATGCTGAATCCGTCCAATCTCAGGGAAACGTGGCGCAACCAAGGGCCAATCACCACTACATACGGCGAACCGCTTGGGCCACCACCGGGCGGAGGCCAGAGCCACCATCGCCCGACGCAGCCGCAACGCTGAGCCCGTTCCTCTTCGCACGATGCGCTGCAGTCACCGACCTCAGGATCGGCCGGCGAGCGCTCCCGAACCGTATTCACCATCCAGCAGTTCTGAGCCACACGAAGGTCATCTGGCATGACACAATTCGCGTCACCAATCCCGACCAACGTTCCCGGACAGAACACTCGCTAGGTTCAAGACAGATCAAGAAATCACCCGACTTCGGCCAGGTCATCAGGTTCGATCTTGCTGCCACTCTCGACCTCGGAAGCATCTCCAATAACTCCCGATAGCCTTCCCTCTTCAAGAATGAATTGCGACGACGAAACCACTATCGCAACAACCATCAGTGCGAGGACTACCTCCTCGATAACCACTATCCACTCAGGCAAACTGGAACCAGTGCTCGCAAAAATGAATACTATAGACGTTCCCGCTACCGACAGTAGCGCAATCGTCGTAGCCACACTTGAAATACGGATAACGAGCACCTCCGAGGGAGGTTGCCGCTCCCTCAGGCCACTAGCAGAGCGCAAGAATGTGCAACCCACAGAAAACACCAGGAACACCAGAGAAATCCCCACATAGTCGGGCCAGTGTAAACCACCCTCACCGGAATACCAAAACACCTCCTGGTCAGCAACTCCGCCATAGATAAGGAACAGGACTAACGGCGCCAATCCTAGGGTTATACACTTTCGGACGAGCCGAACCGTCCTCGCGATGATCGCTGATGTCCACCCCGACTCCCCCTTTGCCGCATCCGTTGCCACACCGTAAAGCAGCACGAGAATCGAATAGAAGAGCATCAGGCCGGCCACGCAGAAACCGAGACCGCCAACCGTTTCGAGTCCTGCACCTCGAGCCGTGTGCCCTTCGCTCGAGATGATCGCATAGTTCAGGCTTGTGGCCACGAGACCAATGAACGAAGAGATCAAAGGCGCGAAACTTTGCAGCACGACACCTGCCCGATTTCCGGAGGTCAACTGCGCCGCCACCAAGGCGACAAGCCCCGCGAAAGCAAAACCGGCAAGAACGCCTGCCAACTGTGAGTAGAAGCCCGCAACAGTACTGTAGTCGATCGTTCCACCGGTACTCGCGGGCCCAGAAGAGCTAGTCATGAGCATCGACTCTCGTTCGGACGTGTTCCGGCCTTGGAGTCGATGGACTGCACGCCACTGTTACAGCTTCCCATCGATCCCCACCGATTCGAGGAAGCTCGGCAGTGGAGCAGTACCTGCGACAATCGGCACGCGGAGCTCGGAGAAAATGTCATCATGACGAGAGTGCCGAAGCCTACGAACGAGCTGGCCGCCTCCCGTGGCGCCAAGCCCTTGCAGAGGAACGCTCGTCGCCCAGCTCGACGCCCCGTAGCGCATGGATCCACTGGATCGCCGCCTCGCAACCTGCTCAACCCGGCCTGCTGACAGTTCCCACGAAGGCCATCGTGAAGCGCCTCCAGGGCCGTCACTGCTGCCAGGAACGTGACCTAAGGCGCCCTGCTTGTAACGGACTCCATGAACCACAAGATGTTAGCCCCGTCGAGCTGCCTCGCAGTCCGGGAGGACGTGATCAAATGCGACTCACACGTGATCTTGTACAGGAACGGAAGTCCAGATACCTGCTTGATCACTACATGAACTTACATGCGGCGATGGTTGGTGTTGCGATCGGCGTCGCCGGCCTGGCTGCTGCAAACATCTTCACCTTTCAGGGGCCTGATGCCGAGCTGCCGCTGCGCGTAATGCTCCTCTGCGTCAGCCTACTGATCACAGCGAACATCTACATGGGCTTGATGGTTGGTGGGCTGATCCTCCCAGGGACAGCACCACTGGGACTCGATTTCCTACTACCGTTCATGATCGGAATGCTAGAGTTTGTACTGTTCGGGTTTTTGGTGATCAAACCGGAGAACCCGCAGATTGCAGCTGCGTCGATCAAGGGATGGCTTATCGCGTTCGTCATGCTTGCACTGCTCGCCGCTGTTGCGATCATGTGGGCAAGGCAGCATATGCGACCTGGGCAGTACACCGACGACCAGACCGCCATGGTTTCCGAATACCGACAACGACTCTCGAAAGACATACGAGGAGCGATCTTCGCTGCCACAATAGGAAGCGTCGGGCTTGGATTTCAATATTTCTCCACATGGAGCTGGTTCCACTATATTTGGCCACCTATTCTGATTGCGGGACTACTGACTGGGATCGCCGCACACCAGAAGACTGCTAGTAAAATTGCGGCGCACCTCGATCATAAGCGAGCCCCCGACACAGACTCCCGAGGAGAGAATTAGAGATAGTGCACGTCGACCCAGCCTGAACTCCTGACGGCGGATTCCTTAGAACGTCGTTCTCGACTACCTTGAACGTTTCGGATGCCCGACAGTTGCAATCCGGCATCGACCACGCCCGACGAGTTCACTCTGCTATGCAGTGCAGATCCACGCGGCCGTGTCGGCCAACTGCGGCCAGGCGGCGTAGCGCGAAACTTGAGACGTACCACGGTCTGGCGCTGCGCGCAGACAGGTAGCCCTCATATCATGACGATCAGGGCGTCCGCCAGCCCCGACACCCGACCACACGTAGTCCTCGATCTACTTCCAGATCTGCCGTGATACACCCTGTGCTGGGCCGAGCCGGCACCACGGGTACCAACACACCCAACTCCCCAATTCACGATGAGCAACTCCTTCGGCTACGTCCGCCTACCTCTTCGCCGACTGCACCGCGTCCAGCCCAAATGCTCGGCCTTGGACCGTTGACGACCCCGTTAGACGCCGGGAGCACAGCAATGTCTCGGGGAGGCGCGCACAAGTCACGGACCGGAGCGGCGTCCACCATGCGCTTGCCTGTCAGCGAGTTGCAAATCCATACAAACCTAGGTCCGCATGGAGTACGTCCTGGACTGCTAGTTCTCGCTCATCGTGCCCCAGGGTAACCCTCACCTGACCAGGTAAAGCCGCCGCCTACCTGGCCGCTCCTCTCCCCGGCGAGAAGCTCGCCGAAAAGTTCCGGGAGCCGGGGTTACAAGAGGCCTCTGTCGCTCGCCAAGTAGTCGAGGCCCTGCACCCGGCGCCGCGAAAGGAGCGGCGATGGGCGCCGAAGAGCCGAAAGTGAACCCGACGCAGACGGAGACCCTGCCGATGGTCGCCATCCAAGTGATCGCGTCCGACGTCGCGGTGTCGATAGGCGACACAGAGCGCAACGTCGAACTCAACACCGTCCGCCATCAATAAGCTACTGAATGTAGTTCTCTAGAAGAAGGCGTCTTCAGCGGACATTTTTTGTCGGTGCCCAGGTCTACTCTCCCGCCCATAACGCTCGGCGCCTCATCTCGCGCCAGTGCAACAGGCTCTGTCGAGGCAGCGCCAGACAGGAGGCCCGCGGCCTCGAGAGGTGGAGCCATGACAAGTACGAAGCTTCCTGACCAAGGAGCGGTCTTCTGGCCGGTCGGAACGGGTGACTCGACCACGATCGTCGTCCGCCCCGGCGTTGTAGTACAGATCGACCTTCGTGACCAGGCCCAAGCGGACGAGCCGGACGCCGTTGTGGCGGCGGTCATCGACCGCTTGGTCGAAACGCTGCCGACCAAAGATGACGCACCGTATCTAGCCGCACTCGCCCTGACGCATGCCGACCTCGATCACATCTGCGGGTTCGGCGATCTGCTGGACAGCGGCATTCTCATCGGTGAACTGTGGGTTACGCCGCGCACCTGGCGGGAAGCAGCAGGTGACGACGACCTTAGCGACGAAGCCCAGCGAGTGCACGAAGAGGCAGTGCGCCGAGTCATGGCGACAAAACGTGCGCACGAAGTTGGCCAGGAGCCAGCTAGCGGAGACCGGATCCGGATCATCGGTCACGACGAAGACGGCGGCCAGTACGGCTACGAAGGGTTATCGAGCAAGTACATCACTGGGCCCGGCCACACGATCACCGACCTGGATGGTCAGGACGAGAGCAAATTCTTTCAGGCTTTCGTGCATGCACCCTTCAAGGACGACTGCGCCGGCGAACGCAACGAAACCTCGCTCGCCATGCAGGTGACCCTCTACGGCGAGGACGACACGGCGGGTCGGTTCCTGCTGCTGGGCGACCTCTCCTACGTGACGATCAATAAAGTCTTCGACTACAGCGAAGGCCACGACCGCCCTGAAACGCTGGACTGGGACGTACTGCTCGCTCCTCACCACTGTTCGCGGAAGGTGATGTACGCACCGGACGAAAGCGGCGACGAAGAACTCAAGCAGGACATAGTCGATCAACTGCAGGCCCACGCGGGGTCGAATGCCTACGTGATCGCCAGCTCGCAACCGTTCCGGGATGCCGACAAAGGTGGTGACAACCCTCCCCACCTGCTCGCGCGGGAACAGTACAACAAGATCGCGCCGAACGAGGTCGTCTGCACCGGTGAACACCCTACGGCCGAAGCTCCGCGACCAGTGGTCTTCGGGCTGACCCTGGGTGTCGGCCTCGAACTGCTGGACATCCCTGTGGACGAGACCGCCGATGAGGCCGTCGAGATGGCCCGGGCCGGATCGTCCCAATCGCTGCTGAAATCGCTGGCCATGACCGCTGCGGTGGCAGCGGGTGCCGCGGCCGGCGTGGCGGAGGCCCGGGCCGCGGTCAAGAAAGTTCGTGGCACCGACGGCAAGCCCGCACCTGGCGTGGGATTCGGTAAGGCGTGAAAGCAGCTTCATCACGTACTAAAGGACAAGAGGACGCTCTTCAGCAGCTCCGGCGGATCGCGGCGGTCAACGGCGCCCTTCGGGTACTGCGGGATCAGCAAGATGCCTCTTTCTTGAACATCACGGTGTCGCTCGGCTGTTCTGACATCCCTCCCGGCCCGGGCGTTCAACTGCCGCGGCGTGTCCGACTCGTCATCGTTGTGCCCTCACAGTTCCCGTTCGTCGTGCCTCGCGTGACGGTGCTGCACCAACGATGGGCTCGCACGCCTCACGTCTACTGGGGTAACGAGATCTGCCTCTACGTGTCCCCCTCCGCCGAATGGGACCCATCCGATGGCATGGCAGGGTTGGTAGAGCGGCTCGTGCAATGGCTGGAACACGCAGCCGCCGGAACACTCGATGCCGTGGGTCAACCGATCCACCCGCCGCTCGCCGCGCCCAGAGGTGAGGGTGTGATCGTGGCAAGGAGGGACACACCGTCGGTGCCGCACGGCTCGGCCTGGGTGGGCTACGCCGTGCTGCGCCAGGTGGCGCCACAGCGGCAGGATCTGATCCAGTGGATCGAGCTAGGCAACTCCGGTTCACTCACGGAAAGGCAGGTGCTCCGCGCTATCGACGCCGGGCATTCCCCTTCTCGTCTCCAGGTCGCTCCAGCAGTCCTCCTACCGGACGCGATTGCATCGGAGTATCCGGACACTGCTGACGAGGTGCTGGCGCTTCTCATGGAGCAAGGCGTCACGAAGGCGGAAGTTGAACGACTACTGACGTCGGTTACCAAAGTGAATCGGCTGATGACCGGACAACGCGGCAATCGGCGTGCCCAACAGCAGAGCGCGTTGCATGTCGTGCTCGGTACCCCTGCTCTAGGGGTCTCCGGCTCCATCGAACGCAAGACACATCTGGCAGCTTGGTACATTCCCCCGGCTTTCATCTCCAGTACCGCGCGAGGTGCGAGCCGCACCCAAGGTGGCTCAACGTCGATTCTCCCGCAGCTGGCTGGCGCTTCCGCGTTGTGGACGACCATGCTGGAAGCCAGACCCGAAGTCATCTTGCGACGGGACAGGGAATCATCGGCGTCATGGCTGCTAGGCAAGCGGGTCATGGTCCTGGGCGCGGGCGCGCTAGGCGCTCCCATCGCCGCCGCATGCGTCCGCGCCGGAGTCCAGAAGATCATCATCGCCGACCGCGGCCTCGTCAACCCCGGGGTCCTCGTGCGCCAGCCCTACGACGATAGCGACATTGCCGAGTTGAAAGTGACGGCACTGACGAACCATCTGCGCTCGATCGACCCTGTGGTGGCGATCGAGAAGCTGCTGGGGAACATCGTGGGAGACGTGCTCACCGACGAGACGCCGCCGCCCGACGTCGACCTCGTCATCGACGCCACAGCAGACCGAGCCGTCCGCACCTTTCTGGAACGACACCGCACCATCCACCGAAAGCAGTGGCCCACCTTGGCGTCCGTCCTCATCGGGCACCAAGCAGCGCATGGGATCGCGACCATCGCCCACCCCAGCGCCAGCGGCGGCGGAGCTGACATCTTACGCCGGCTGGGCCTGGCTCTACGCGCGCAGCCGACCACAGCCCTCACCGAGGTCCTCGAGGACTTCTACCCCGATCCTCCCCGTACCACCTTCTTCCAGCCAGAGCCGGGATGCTCGGACATCACTTTTGTAGGTTCACACGCCGACGTGACCGGCCTTGCCGGGCAACTGCTCTCCGGCGTGCTGTCCTCACTCCGCGATTCCGAGGCCACAGCCTCGATGCACGCACTGGTCGTACCCATGCCGAAGCCCCCTGGCACCGACTCCGACACTGGCCCCACATGGTTCTGCTGGCCGAATGACACCGTCATGCGATCGGAAGGCGCCGAGTACGAAGTCCGGGTTTCGCCGCTGGCTGCAGCGGAAATGCGTGGAGAAGCAAGAAAAGGCCGACGGACGCGGACCGCGCGGGTCGAGACGGGCGGAGCGCTCCTCGGAGCTTTCGACTCTGCGGCCAATATCCTGTGGGTGGACGAAGCCACCTCGCCGCCACCCGACTCCGTGATGTCAGAGATCTACTTCCGGCACGGCTCCGAAGGCGTCGCCGACCAAATCTCCGCTCGCGTCGACGCCACTGCGCGTGTCACATCGTTCGTCGGCATGTGGCACACACATCCCTACGGCCAAGCCCGCCCCAGTGACCTTGACAACAAAGGGATAAGGCAGTTGGTCGCTCCGCTTCCTGACACACCGCCACGGGCCTCGATGCTGATCCTCGGCGGCTACAGCCGTTGGGAAGAGTGGTTGGACAACGGAACATGGCCCGAGGCTTATGTCATGGTCGTCGAGGACGTCACGGCTCCACATGACCAGCACGAATCCGAGCTCCCGCCACTTCCCGACGGAATGACCTGGTGGTCGCCACGTCGACCGCTTGACGACAGCGAGCACCTCCCTGCTCGCCGATCTTGGCTGCTTCGCCTCTGGCATCGACTGAGGGGCACGGTGAGATGACTGATCGACAGGTGATCGGACTTGCGCTTTCCGGGGGCGGATTTCGCGCGTCTGCGTTCCACCTCGGCTGCCTTCGGGCCCTGCATGACCGTGACCTCCTGGAACGAGTGCAGGTTGTTTCAGGGGTGTCCGGAGGCGCGCTCCTGGCCGCCTTGTGGGCCTACGGCCCGGAGGACTTTGGTCAGTTCGATGCCGAGGTGGTCGAACTTCTCCGGCACGGCCTCCAGGGCGAGATGGTCCGTCGTGTCTTCCGTCCGGCGGCGATCGTGCGAAACATGCGCGCCGCGACGGCAACCGCTATGAGGATCCTGCCAGGAGTGCCGAATCCTCCTCTCGCGCGGCGGGCCAACAGGACCGATGCACTGGCAGTTGCCCTGCAAGAGATGGTTTTCGCAGATAAGACGATGCCCAGTGTGACTCACCCACACCTTCGTGTCGTGCTGAGCGCCACCGACCTCTACACCACCAACGCGGTCCGTTTCGGCAGCGCACGCAGCAGTTGCTCGCGCTACGGCACCATCACCGAACCGATCCGGGTCGCATCTGCCGTCGCCGCATCCGCGGCCTTTCCTCTGTTCCTGCCTGCTGTCGAGCGCGAGTACACGTTCGAACGGGACGACCGTCGACAACGTGAAACCGTTCTTCTCACCGACGGCGGCGTGTACGACAACCTCGGCCTCTCGATTTTTGACCCGAACAGGTCGACCGCCTTCTCCGAGCACGTTGAACGTGTGCCGTACATCGTGTGCTGCGACGCCGGCCGCGGTCAGATGGTCAAGCGATCTCCGCATTTTCTTCCCGCACGGGCGAAACGTGCCTTCGAGGTCGTACACCGGAAAGCCCAGGACGCAGCTCGCTCGCGTCTTCACGAATGGGCTGCGAACGGCCAGATCCAAGGGTTTGTCATGGCCTACCTCGGGATGAACGACAGCCGGCTGCCTATGCCGATCGCCGATCTCGTCCCGCGCGCAGACGTCGCAGACTACGGCACAAACTTCTCCGCCATGAGCGCAACCAACGTCGATCGCCTGGCCCGACGCGGTGAGCAACTCGTCCGAGCGCTGCTCCCGTACTACTGCCCGGAACTGTGCTGAACGAGATTGAGTGCTGACGCCACCCGGAACCGCTGCCCACCTCGGCTTCTTGCTCTCCCCAAGAGCCGAGCCGGCGTGATCGGCAGATCCCGGATCAGCGCCCCGACCGCGTACATCGCGTTCACCACCGCTGCCGCCGCGCCTGTCGCCGGCGGCTCGCCTCAGTTGATGCGGTTGATGATCGAGCGCGCGTCGGCAGTGCTTGAGATCTGTGACCGCCCGACCATGTAACGTCGGTTGCAAATCTATGCAGACCTAGGTGCGGATCTGGTACGCCCTGGGTGCCTGTGTCTCGGTCATCACCGATCAGGGTAGACCTGCTCCCACCTGCTACTCGGCCCCGGTCAGCAGGGCGGCCATGCTGTGGGGTGCGTCATCGCCGAACATGACCGCGTAGATGTCCTCGTCGTCCGCTTCCGCGGCCGCGCGCTCGAACATCGCCTTTTCGTACTCCGCGAGCGCCGTCTCCACGTCGTCCGGGTGCGCCGCCAAGGACTGGCCGAGCTCGGCGCCGTCCAGCATCGCCAGGTTGGCTCCTTCGCCGTTCGGAGGCATCAGGTGGGCCGCGTCACCGAGGAGGGTCACGCCCGGAATGCGGTCCCAGCGATGCCCGGCCGGCAGTGTGAAGAGGCGGCGCACGACCGGCGGCACGTCGCTGCCGGTGATCAGCGCGGTCAGCTCGGGAGCCCAGTCGGCGAACTCCTCGATGACCCGCGCGGGATCGGTGCCGTCGAGCCAGTCCGATGGCTTCCGCAGCTGCGTGTACGCGTGCAGAGTTCCGCCACTTTCGCGGTGGGCCAGGATTCCCTTGCCCGGCGCGAGCGCGAACAGCGACCCGGCGCCGACCACCTTCGCGGCCGCGGGATGGCGGGCGTCGCCGTCGAACAGGAACGTCTCGACGACCGTGAAGCCGACGTACGAAGGACTCGCGTCGGAGAGCACGGGACGCACTCGCGACCACGCGCCGTCCGCGCCGACGAGCAGGCTCGTGACGACGTTCGCGCCGTCGGCCAGGCTCACCTCGTGGCACCCGTCGCCGAGCGGACGCACGCCGGTGACCTTGTGACCCCACCGGATGACGCCCTGGGGCAACGAATCCAGCAGCAGCTGCCGCAGCTCGCCGCGCTGGACTTCGGGGCGCTCACCCGTTCCGTCGTCGGGCCGGTCGGTCAGCACGGCTCCGTTCCGGTCGACGACCCGGTAGGACTCGCGGCCCGGCAGGACCAGCTCGCGGAACCCCTCGATCAGGCCGGCCGCCTCGAGCGCCGGCTGGCCGTTCCACGGATGGATGTCGAGCATCCCGCCCTGGCGGCGCGCGGCCGGTGAAGGCTCCGCCTCGTAGACCGTGACCAGGATGCCGTGGCGGTGCAGGACGCGGGCCAGCACCAGGCCGCCGAGGCCCGCTCCGATGATCGTGACTGTCATCGCTTCTCCCAAGATTGGATCGTCGCTCCAATCAAGCTAGCACGACTTTGGATTGGCGATCCAACCGTGCGATGATGCGGTCATGACGAAGAGGCGCACCGACGGGCTCTCCCAGGAGCTGATCGTCAAGGCCGCGAAAGAGCTCCTCGACGACGGCGGCGAGACGGCGCTGACCTTCCGGGCGCTCACCACCCACCTGAGCACCGGCTACGGCGCGATCTACCACCACGTCGCGAACAAGAGCGACCTGCTCGCGGCGGCCACCGACGACGTCATCGCGAGCGTCATGACCGGCATCGTCGTCGACGCGGAGCCGCGAGAAGCGCTGCGCACCGTCGCACTGGGCCTCTTCGACGCGATCGACGCGCACCCCTGGGTCGGCGCGCAGCTCTCGCGGGAGCCGTGGCGCCCCGCGCTGCTGGCGGTCTACGAACGCATCGGCGGTCTGCTCGACGCGCTCGGCGTACCCGAGCGAGCACTCTTCGACGCCGCGGGCGCGCTCGTGAACTACGTCCTCGGCGTCGCCGGGCAGAACGCCGCGAACGCCCGGGTCCTGACCCTCGGCGAGGCGGACCGCTCGGCCTTCCTGGCCAAGGTCGCCGCGCAGTGGGCGGACCTCGACCCGCAGCGATATCCGTTCGTGCACAAGGCGTCGGCACAGCTGCGCGAGCACGACGACCGCGACCAGTTCCTCGCCGGCGTCGACATCTTCCTGGCCGGGATCGCCACCCTGCGCTGAGCCTCGGTGTGACGGCCCGGAAGCCGCCACACCGAGAGCCGGTCACCAGCCGACGGCCACCAGCAGCCACTGCGGGTCTCCGTGGGAGACGAACGAGGACTGGCCCGCCACGTCGTCGTACGGGAAGCCGTACGCCAGGTGGTTGATGCCGTGGTCGTGCCAGTACTTCGCGTAGTAGTTCGCCGGCGCGGCCTTGTAGTAGTTCGCCGGGTCCTGTTGCTGCGACGCCGGTAGCTGCGCCGTGTGGCGGTTCAGCGCCGCGCACATGTTCGGGTTCCCGGCCAGCGAGCCGGCGCACCCGGTGATGTTCGACGTCGGCTCGTTGACGCCCACCGACTGCGCGTAGGCGGTGAAGTAGTTCGCGTACTGCCCGCCCGCGCGGAAGTCCGGAGCGCTGCCCGGCGCCGGGATCCGGTACGGCGCGTTCACCGTCGCCAGGCCCTTGAACTCCGTCGGCACCTCGGCCTGGAACTTGGCGAAGGTCGCCGCCCGGTCCTCCTGGAAGGTCCCGTAGTCGTCGCCCACCTGGACGTCGTAGCCGTCGTGCGCGTGCAGCCGCATGGCCAGCTTCAGCGCGAACGCGTCCACCCGGGTGGTGTTGCCGTTGAACACGTCCGGCCCGACGGTGAACTCGATGAAGTCGGCGTACTGGCCGTTCGGGGTGCCGAGGTAGAAGTACATCCGCCCGGCGGAGTTGGCCGGCATGTCGATGTAGGGCTGCTCGGCGATCGAGTGCGTCTGGCCGCCGAAGTTCCAGTACACCTGGCTGTCGGGGTACTTGCCGTTGGTCCGGTTGAGCACCTTCACCGTCAGCACGTTGCGCGCGGCCGGGATGCTCGCGGTGTCACCCCAGAACGAGTCGGGCGGGACGCCGGCGCCGGGCTGCGTGGTCCCGCCGCCGGTGCCGAACACCTGGAACTCCCACAACGAGACGCCGTACGGGGTGGCTCGCGCGGTGGTGGCGAGACGCACGTACCGCCCGGCCCCGGTCACGGCCAGCGTCTGCGTGCCGCCGGTCCCGGTCGTCGTCTGGTACACAGTGGACCAAGTGGAACCGTTGTCGGACAACTGGATCTGGTAGGCCGTGGCGTAGGCGGCTTCCCAGTTCAGCACGACCCGGCTGACGGTCGCCGCGCCGCCGAGGTCGACCTGGATCCACTGTGGATCGCTGAACTGCGACGACCAGCGCGTGCCGGTATTGCCGTCCACCGCGGCGGAAGCGGGAGTTCCGGCGCTCTCCACCGAGGACGCCGCGGCGGGCTTTCCTTGCGAGATCAGGCTGTCCGCCGCGTTCGCCGACGGCGCGGCGAAGCCGAGCACGGCGACCGCCAGCGCCGCGGCGAGCGTCGCCAAGCGGGTTCCGGGTCCGCGGCGGTGGCGCCACGGCAGGGCGTTCGAGGGCATGGTTCCTCCCTGGCCGGGAAAGGGCGGACCCGCCGCCGGTCAGGGGACGGCGTCGTCCGGCTCGCCCCCTGAGCGCCGGGCGGATGCCCTCGAGGGCCGGCGGGGGACGATCGGTGAAAAGGTTCATACCACCGCCCCCGGCCTGTCAACCCTTGACAGTTCCGGGTCGCGGAGCGATCCTCGGAACCGGTTTCACCTCGAATCCTCTGCGTGGCGCCGCCACCCGCCCAGGGGCCGGCTCACCCAGGAGTCAGCCATGGCCGAACGACCGGCGCACGCCCACCGTCAGGTGCCGGCCCGGCGTGTCAGCGCGGTGGCCGCCGGGTGTCAGCCCGCCCGGCGACTGTGGTTCCCGTCCCCACCGGAGAACCACAGGAGAACCCGATGCCGAGCTTCGCCACCCCCGCCCCGATCACCGCGACCCTCGACTTCGCCGCCGGACGCGTCCACCTCGCCGCCGGCGACCGCACCGACACCACCGTCGACGTCCGCCCCGCCGACCCCACCAGGAACCGTGACGTCGAAGCGGCCGGACGGACCACCGTCACCTGCGCCGACGGCGTCCTGACCGTCCACGCCCCACGCGGCCGGAACCTCGGCCCGTCGGGCGCCATCGCCGTCACCGTCGCCCTGCCCAGCGGCTCCCACGTGGAAGCCGCCACGGCCGGTGCCGAGTTCGACGCGACCGGCCGCCTCGGCGCAGTCACCTTCTTCGGCGCCTACCACCACATCAAGCTCGCCGAAGCCGGCAGCGTCCACCTCACCGCCACCGACGGCGACATCGAAATCGGCCGCCTCGACGGCCCGGCCGACATCAGCACCGCCCGCGGCGACATCCGCATCGCCGACGCCACCCGCGGCACCGTGCGGCTGACCACCCGGTCCGGCACCATCACCGTCGGCGCCGGCGTCTCGGCCACCCTCGAGGCCGAGACCACCCACGGCCGCATCGAGAACACTCTCAAGAACAACGGCTCACCCGCACTCGCCATCCGGGCCACGACGTCCCACGGCGACATCGTCGCGCACGCCCTCTGAGTCCACTGTGGACTCAGGCCCTGAAGTCGGCCAGCACCGCCGCGGCCGCGCGCTGACCCGAGACGAGGGCGCCCTGCACCGAAGGCGTGTCGCGGTGATCGCCGCAGACGTACCGCCCCGGACGGACCCGCACCGGGCGCCGCAGCGGGGCGCCGGGGCCGAACACCGGTAGCGCCTTCGGGATCGCGTACGTCCGCAGCAGCTCCCAGCCCCGCGTGTCGGCGTCGTAGATCCGCGCCAGCCGCTGCCGCACCCGCGGCTCCAGACCGGGCTCGGCGCGGCCGGGCACCGAAGCGGTGATCAACGCCGAGCCGGGCGGGGCGTACCCCGGCGCCACCTCGCTGAGCACCGCCGTGTTCACCAGCAGCTCGTCGAGGCCGTCGACCAGCAGCGTCGGCGACCGCAGGGGCGACACCCCGGCGCGGTAGTAGAAGGTCGTCACCGCGTGCCAGCCCGGCGCCTCGACCCCGGGCAGCAGCCGCGCGGCCGTGTCCCCGTCGGTCGCCACCACGACGGCCCGCGCGGGGATGTCCTCGCCGTCGCGCGTGCGCACGCCGTCCTCCGTGATCGCGTCGACCTCGACGCCGGTGCGGACCGGCAGCCCGGCCGCCAGCTGACGCGGCAGGGCCTGCACGCCCTCGGCCGGCACCACGCCCCCGCCGCGCAGGAGGCTGCGCCAGATCAAGTGGAACAGCCGGCCCGACGTCGCCAGGTCCCGGTCGAGGAACACGCCGGCCAGGAACGGCCGCAGCACCTCCTCGACCGTGGATCGCGTCAGACCCCAGCGGCGCAGCTCCTCGGCGGTGCTGCGCCCGCGGTCGGCGCGGTCGGCCTTCAGCACGTCCCGGGCCGCGAGCACGGCCATCCGCGCGCCGTCGGCGGGCCGGCCCGCGACGAACCCCGCGGCGCCGCGCACCGCGGGCAGGCCGTGCCACGGGCCGGCGAGCCAGCGGCGCCCGGAGCCGGTCATCGCGATCGTGCCGCGCGTGAACGGGCGCGGCCGCAACGCGCCGACGTCGGCCAGCCGCCGCAGCGCCGGGTACGCGGGCAGCAGCACCTGGAACCCGCGGTCGAGGCGGAAGCCGTCGACGACGTCGGTGCGCACCCGGCCGCCGACGTCGTCGCCCGCCTCCAGCACCGTCACCGCCACCCCGGCGCCGCACAACCGCCGCGCCGCGCTCAACCCCGCCAGCCCGCCACCCACGACGACGACGTCCATGCCGGTCTCCCTCCGTCTGCGCAGGGAGTGCCCGGTTCACCCGCCGCCAACCACCGGGCCGCCGGATCTGGCACGATCGGGCGGTGGCCAGGACGCGGCGGGGGCGAGCGCTCGCGATGGCGGCCGCCCTGCTGCTGGTGGTGGCCTCCTGCAGCGCCGGCTTCGGAGACCTCAAGCTGCGGATCGCCGCGGGCAACCCGGGCGGGGTCTACGACAAGCTCGCCCAGACCCTCGCCACGGCGTGGGCCTCGGGCCTCGACATCGAGCGGCCCGCCGTGCTGCAGACCCAGGGCTCACCCGACAACCTCGACAAGGTGCTCGCCGGGAAAGCCGACGTCGCGTTCGTCGCCGCGGACGTCGCCGCCGACCGGTACAAGCAGGACCCGCGGCTGGCCACCCTCGCCCGGATCCACGACGACTACCTGCACATCGTCGTGCGCACCGACTCCGACATCCGGACCGTCGAGCAGCTGCGAGGCCGGAAGATCGCGATCGGCTCGCCGTCCTCGGGCGTCGAGTACATCGCCACCCGGCTGCTGGAGGCGACCGGGCTCACCGGGTCGGTGACCACCAGCGCCCGCGGGCTCGACGACTCGATCAACGCGCTGCTCGGCGGCGACATCGACGCGTTCTTCTGGTCCGGCGGCCTGCCGACGCCCAGCCTGGTCAAGTACAACGACAAGCAGTCCCTGCGCCTGCTCGACATCGCCGACGTGATGCCGAAGATGCAGGAGGTCAACCAGGTCTACGGCACCGCGTCCATCCCCGCGACCACCTACAACCAGCAGGGCCCGGTGACGACGCTGCTGGTGCCGAACTTCCTCGTCGTCCCGAAGTCGATGAGCGACGACGTCGCCGAGGCGCTGGTCCGCGGCCTGTTCGACGCCCGCCAGCAGCTCGCGATGGCCAACCCGGCGGCGCTGTCGATCGACGTCCACCCGGGCATCGAGACCCAGCCGATCCCCCTGCACCCCGGCGCGCTGCGCTACTACCGCGCGAAGAAGACCTAGGCCGCCGGGAACGTCATCGCGATCCGCAGGCCGCCGCCTTCGGGCAGGTCCAGCGCCAGCTCGCCGTCGGAGTGCGCGGTCAGCTCGCTGACGATCGCCAGGCCCAGCCCCGACCCCGGCACGTTCTGGTGCGCCGGGCTGCGCCAGAACCGGTCCAGCGCGCGGTCGAGCTCTTCGGGCGGCAGCCCCGGCCCGTGGTCGCGCACCGACAGGCGGACCCGGTCGCCGTCGCGCTCGACCGCGACCCGGATCTCGGTGCCCGCCGCGGTGAACTTCAGCGCGTTGTCGAGCAGCGCGTCCAGGATCGTCTCGGCGCCACGCGGCGGCACGCGGACCCGGGCGCCGTCGCCCGCCGCGACGACGACCAGCCGCACGTCCCGGGCCTCGCCGACCACCGACCAGTCGGCGACCCGCTCGGCGACGACCTCGTCCAGCACCACCGGGTCCAGCTCCCCGCCGGACGCCTCGGCGCGGGCCATCGAGAGCAGGCCGTCCAGGATCTGGTGCAGCCGCCCGGCGTCGACGCGCGCGGCTTCGAGGTCGGCGGCGGCCGGCTCGTCGTCGACGTGGCCGTCGAGGTTCCCGAGCCGGATCTTCAACGCGGTCAGCGGGTTGCGCAGCTGGTGCGAAGCGTCCGCGACGAACGCGCGCTGCGCGGCCAGGGCGCCCGACACGCTCTCGGCCATCCGGTCGAAGGAGCGGCCGAGCTGCCGCAGCTCCGGCGGGCCGCCGCCCTCCCCCACCGGCTCGGCCTCGCGCCCGCTGACCACCGAGGCCACCAGCGCGCCGGTCGCGTCGTCGAGCCGCTTCACCGGCTTGAGGATCCACCGGACCACCGGGATCGCCACGCCCAGCGCGACCACGAAGGCGAGGATCCCGCCCGCGGCCAGCAGCAGCCACCACCACAGCACGGCGGCGCGCTCGGAATCGGTGGCGGACACGGTGAGCACCGCCCCGCGCACCTCCCCGTCGGCGAGCACCGGCTCGGCGAGCACCAGCGGCGTCGAGTCCCACGGCATCAGCACGCCGGCCGGCTGCGACCGCCGGCCGGCCAGCGCCTCGTGGACGGGGTCGCTGATCCGCTCGTCCTGGAGGTCGATCCGCGCGGCGGCCGGGCCGAGCGAGGTGACGACCGGCTTGCCGTCCTGGTCGACGACCACCACCCGGACGCCGTACACCTCGGTGTAGCGGCGCACGTCGGGCTCGATCAGGTACGGCTTGTTGTCCAGCAGCGGGCGCTGCGCCAGTGACGCGAACCGGGCGGTGTCGGTCAGCCGGTCGAGGAACAGGTCCTGCTGCGCGCCGGCGGCGATCGAGATGGCCAGCGGGATGCCCAGGCCGAACACCAGCAGCGCGACCAGCGTCAGCACGATGCCCTGCAGCCGGACGCGCACGCCGTCAGCTCCGGGCGGTCTGGCCGCCGAGCCGGTAGCCGACCCCGCGCACCGTTTCGATCAGCGCCGGGCGGCCCAGCTTCGTCCGCAGCGTCGCGACGTGGACGTCGAGCGACCGGCTCTCCGCGGGACCCCGGTGCCCCCACACCTCGGTGAGCACGTGCTCGCGCGAGCACACCGCGCCGCGCGCGCCCGCCACGAGGGCGAGCACCTGGAACTCCTTGCGGGACAACGCGATCGCGGTCCCGTCGACCAGCACCTCGTGCCGGGCCAGGTCGACGCTGACGTCCCCGACCGTGATGACGACCGGCTCGGCGACGGCGTGTTCCGGACGCCGCCGGCGCACCGCCTCGACGCGGGCGAGCAGCTCCTCGACGTCGTAGGGCTTGACCAGGTAGTCGTCGGCGCCCGCGCGCAGGCCCCGGATCCGGTCGTCGACCTCGCCGCGGGCCGACACCACGATGATCGCGACGTCGCTGATCGCCCGGATCTGGGTGCACAACGTCACGCCGTCGATGTCCGGCAGACCGAGGTCGAGGAGGATGACGTCGACCTCGTGGACGCGCTCGAGGACACCGGCGCCGGTGGCGAGCCGGGCGATCGCCAGGCCGCGGCGGGCCAGCGCCGGGATGAGCGCACCCGCGACCCGGTCGTCGTCCTCCACCAGCAGCACCCGCACCCGTCCGCCTCCCATGGTGACCTGCTCCACCGGCCGGTAGCGCCGAACTCTAGGACCTCGCGGCACCGCGCGCACGAGCCACCCGGGCAGTCACGCTGGGTGATCAGGGGGCTACGGTACCCCTGATCACCCCAAAATGGACATCGATACGCAGTTGAAACCCTAAGTATTGCTCAAGCCGCCTTGCGAGCCGGTAAAGCAACGGTAGGTTCTCGCCATCGCGGGTGACCCACGCCGCATTCGAACGACCCTGGAGGCCAGATGACCGCGGAGGTGGCGGCGCCGATGATCAAGGCGTCCGCCGTGAACAAGTACTTCGGCGACCTGCACGTGCTCAGGGAGATCACGCTCGAGGTACCTCGCGGCCAGGTCGTGGTGGTGCTGGGCCCGTCGGGGTCGGGCAAGTCGACCCTGTGCCGGGCGATCAACCGGCTCGAGCCGATCAACTCGGGCGAGATCGCCGTCGACGGCGTCCCGCTGCCCGCGGAGGGCAAGGCACTGGCGGCGTTGCGCGCCGACGTCGGCATGGTGTTCCAGTCGTTCAACCTCTTCGCGCACAAGACGATCGTCGAGAACGTCATGCTGGCGCCGACGAAGGTCCGCAAGGCCTCGAAGGACGAAGCGCGCAAGACGGCGATGGAGCTGCTGGAGCGCGTCGGCATCGCCAACCAGGCCGACAAGTACCCGGCGCAGCTTTCGGGTGGCCAGCAGCAGCGCGTCGCGATCGCGCGGGCGCTGGCGATGCGGCCCAAGGTCATGCTGTTCGACGAGCCGACCTCGGCGCTGGACCCGGAGATGGTCCAGGAGGTCCTCGACGTCATGACCGGCCTGGCCAAGGACGGCATGACGATGCTGGTCGTCACGCACGAGATGGGCTTCGCCCGCCGGGCAGCCGATCGGGTGATCTTCATGGCCGACGGCGAGATCGTCGAAGACACGACGCCCGAAGAGTTCTTCACCGCGCCGAAGAGCGAGCGCGCGAAGGACTTCCTCGGCAAGATCCTCACCCACTAGCACTTTTCCCCGGCCCCGAGGCCGGACGAGATTCGGAAGGAACCTGAGAGACGATGCGGTTGAACCGAGTTCTGCAGGTCGGCGCGGTCGTGATGGCCGCCGGGCTGGCCCTGACGGCCTGCGGCGGCGGCTCCGGCAGCGGCAGCGGCGCGAGCGGCGACAAGAACCTGGTCCAGCGGGCCAAGGACAACAAGAAGCTGGTCATCGGCATCAAGTTCGACCAGCCGGGCCTCGGCCTGAAGAAGCCGGACGGCACCTACGCCGGCTTCGACGTCGACGTCGCGAAGTACATCGCGAAGCAGCTCGGCGTCGAAGAGTCGGGGATCACCTGGAAGGAAGCGCAGTCGGCGCAGCGCGAGGACCTGATCAAGAAGGGTGAGGTCGACTTCATCGTCGCCACCTACTCGATCACCGACAAGCGCAAGAACGACGTCTCCTTCGGTGGCCCGTACTTCATCGCGCACCAGGACCTGCTCGTGCGGTCGGACAACACCGACATCACCGGTCCCGAGTCGCTGACCGGCAACAAGAAGCTCTGCTCGGTCAAGGGCTCGACCCCGGCGCAGAACGTGAAGACGAAGTACGCCAAGGACGTCCAGCTGCAGGAGGTCGGCAAGTACACCGACTGCGTGACCGCGCTCCTGAACGGCACCGTCGACGCGATGACCACCGACGACGTCATCCTCGCCGGCTACGCCGCGCAGCAGCCCGGCAAGCTGAAGCTGGTCGGCAAGGGCTTCTCCGACGAGAACTACGGCGTCGGCCTGAAGAAGGACGACGCGGACGGCAAGGCCGCCGTCAACAAGGCCATCCAGGCCATGGAGCAGGACGGTTCCTGGCAGAAGTCGCTGGAGACCAACGTCGGCCCGTCGGGCTACAAGATCCCGGCCGTGCCGGCGATCGCTCCCTGATATCCGGTTCTGAAGTCGAACGGTGCGCCGTGCAAGCGGCGCACCGTTCCCGTTCCGAGGCCAGGTTGGACAACCCGTGTTCGATTTCCTCAGCAATCCTGACTACGACCTCGTCGGCGCGTTCTGGAAGACGATCCAGCTGACGTTCTTCTCCGCGATCGGCTCGCTCATCTGGGGCACCGTCCTCGTCGGGATGCGCGTCAGCCCGGTGCCGATCATGCGCGGGTTCGCGACGGTCTACATCAACATCTTCCGGAACACCCCCTTGACCGTGATCATCGTCTTCACGTCACTGGGGCTCTCCTCGACCCTCGGCATCAACCTGGCCAACCCCGACTCGCCGACGTCGCTGGACGACAACGCGTTCCGGCTGGCGATCCTCGGGTTCATCGTCTACACGTCGACCTTCGTCTGCGAATCGCTGCGCTCCGGCATCAACACGGTGCCCGTCGGCCAAGCGGAGGCGGCACGCGCGCTCGGCCTGAGCTTCTTGCAGGTGCTGCGCATGATCGTGCTGCCCCAGGCGTTCCGCGCCGTGATCGCGCCGCTGGCGAACGTCCTGATCGCGCTGCTGAAGAACACCACGGTCGCCTCGGTGATCAGCGTGGCCGAAGCCGCCGCCCTGATGTCCACGATGGTCGAGAACGAGTCGGACTCGCTGTTCCTGGTCTTCCTCGTCTTCGCCGCGGTGTTCGTCGCGATCGTCCTGCCACTCGGCCTGCTGCTCGGCTGGGTCGCCAAGAAAGCCGAGGTCAAGCGATGAGCACGCAGTCCGTCCTCTACGACATCCCCGGCCCGAAGGCGCGCGCCCGCAACTGGCTGTACACGGTGCTGTTCGTACTGGTGCTGCTCCTGGTGGCGTGGTTCGTCTACCGCGGCTTCGACGAGAAGGGCCAGTGGGCCGGCGCGCTCTGGAAGCCGTTCGTCGAGGGCTCGACCTGGACCCAGTTCCTGCTGCCGGGCCTGCTGAACACGCTCAAGGCCGCCGCGTTGGCGATCGTGATCGCCCTGCCGATCGGCGCGCTGCTGGGCATCGGCCGGCTGTCCGCGCACAAGTGGGTGCGGATCCCGGTCGGCGCGGTGGTCGAGTTCTTCCGGGCCATCCCGGTGCTGCTGCTGATGGTGTTCGCCGCGTCGTTCTACGCGTACTACACCGGCATCGACGCGGACACCCGGCCGCTCTTCGCCGCCGTGACGGGCCTGGTGCTCTACAACGGCTCGGTGCTGGCCGAGGTGTTCCGGGCGGGCATCCTTTCGCTCCCGAAGGGACAGACCGAAGCCGCCTCGGCCCTCGGCCTGCGCAAGACCCAGCTGATGACCAACATCCTGCTGCCGCAGGCCATCACGCTCATGCTCCCGGCCCTGGTGAGCCAGCTCGTGGTCATCCTGAAGGACACGGCCCTGGCCGGTCAGCTGACCATCGGCTACGACGAGCTCATCCGGGGTTCCGGGCCGATCACCGGCAACTTCAACAACACGATCCCGACGCTGATCGTCATCGCGATCATCTTCATCGTGCTGAACCTGCTCCTGACGCGGCTCGCCTCGTACCTGGAGCGGAAGCTGTCCCGCCGGAAGAAGGCTCCTCGCGGCGCGAAGCCGCTGGACGAGGCGCCCTCGTCGATCGTGGACAAGACCGACTTCAACACCGGGCGTGCGGTCTGACCTTCGGTTCCCGAAGCGGGTGAGTGCGCGGCGGCGTGCTCACCCGCTTTTCTTTTGCCCCGATCGGGGCTCGCCGGGGGTTGTCGTACCAGGGGGTCTCCCCTAGCGTCGAGACCATGGGTGTCGCACTGGTGACCGGAAGTTCCCGAGGGCTGGGCCGGACGATCGCCCGGCGGCTGGCCCGCGACGGGTTCGCGGTGGCGGTGAACGCACTGCACGACGACCCCGACCTCAAGACCGCCGCGGAGGGGGTCCTCGCCGAGGGCGGCAAGGCCGCCGCCTTCGCCGCCGACGTGACCGACCGGCACCAGGTCGGCGAGCTGGTCGACGCCGTGACGGCGTTGCTGGGCCCGATCACCGTGCTGGTGCTCAACGCGACGGGCCCGCAGCCGGACGTCTTCCTGTCCGAAGTGGACTGGGCGGAGCACCTGGGCCACCTGGACTTCTTCGTCCGTTCCCCGGTGCTGCTCGGCCACGCGGT
The DNA here is from genome assembly GCF_030182635.1 of Amycolatopsis ponsaeliensis. Taxonomy (NCBI): domain Bacteria; kingdom Bacillati; phylum Actinomycetota; class Actinomycetes; order Pseudonocardiales; family Pseudonocardiaceae; genus Amycolatopsis; species Amycolatopsis ponsaeliensis. The sequence continues at coordinate 193,063 of NZ_JAPZLD010000003.1, read as the reverse complement.
GCTCCCCGGCATGCGCGCCCGCGGCTACGGCCGGATCATCCACATCGACTCGGAGGTCGCCGAGCGCCCGCCACCCGGCCGTTCGGCGTACGCGACGGCCAAGGCGGCCCAGGTCGGCCTGGCCCGGGCGTGGGCCCGCGAACTGGCCCCGGACGGCATCACGGTCAACTCGGTGGCCCCGGGTTTCGTCCCGGTGGAGCGCCACGCGGACGTCCCGGAGGCCGAGCGCGAGGCCTACCTGGCGGGCGTGCCGGTGGGCCGGCTGGGCACCCCGGAGGACGTCGCCGCGGCGGTGAGCTTCTTCGCCTCGAAGGACACGGGCTTCATCACCGGCCAGCGCCTCCTGGTCGACGGCGGCCGCGCGCTCGGCTAGCCGGCCACCGTCCGCCGGTTCCGGCCCAGGTGCAGCGCCACCAGCACACCGAGGACGAGCACCAGGGCCAGCGTGAGCGCCACCCACATCGCGACGTGCAGCTGGAGCAGGCCGCCCGCGAAGGCGCCCACCAGCATCGCGGCCACGGCGACCACCTTCCGCAGCGGGTGCGAACCCGGCCCGCCGGCCGCCTTCGAGTCCGCCGCGAAGCCCGTCAGCGTCATCGTCAGGACGGTCGTCGTCAGGTCGGGCGCGCCGATCCGGCGGACCGCCGCGTTCTGCAGGCCCATCGCCACGCCCAGCACGACGATCAGCAGCTCGCTGCCCAGGCGCGTGCCGCTGCCGAGGGTCGCGGACAGCACGACCGCCACCGCGATCAACGACGCCTGGGCCGCGGTCGCCTGGCGGAGGGCGTCGTAGTCGTCCTCGCGGCGGGCCAGCCGCCCGCCGGCGAGCGCGCCCGCCAGGAACGCCAGCACCGCGGTCAGCGACGCGAGCACCGACAGCGTCGCCTCCCCCGCCGCCGCGAACCCGAGGAAGACGACGTTGCCGGTCATGTTGGCCACGAACACCCGGCCCAGCCCGAGGAAGCTGACGGCGTCGACGACCCCGGTCACGACGGTCAGCGTCAGCAGCAGGACGGCCAGGTCCCGCGGTTTCGGTTCAGCCATGCGCGCAGTCAACCACCGCGCGGGTCAGCTCGCGGTGCCCGAGCGCGTCGGTGCTGTCCACGAACTGGTCGATCGCCCCGATCGGGTGCATCGCGGACGTTCCGGCCAGCAGCGGCGTGACGAACCGGCCGGCGTCGATGACCAGGAACGGCCGGTCGAAGAACGGTCTGGCCCGCGGATCCACCCGGCCGGTGAGGCCGAGCGCGTTGTGCAGCCCGGCGACATACTCGTAGGCCGCGACGAGGTGCCGTTCGCGCTCCGGCCAGGTCGTCGCCGCGAGGGCGCCGGTGAGGTGCGGCGACAGCGCCGCGGCCGCGGGCAGCCGCGCGAACGCGCTGCCGAGCCACTTGCTGTAGGGCGGGTACCGGCGCGCCATGAGCAGGCAGAGGCGCATGAGGTCCCGCACGAGCCGCGCCGCGACGACGGCCGACCCCAGCTCGTCGCCGACTTCCCCGCACCGCCCGACGAAGGCCTCCTCCTGGCCGATCCGCTGCCACTGGCAGGCAAGGACGTACCGCCAGACGTCGTCCGGGTACCAGGCGAGGCGCTGCCTGAGCGGTTCGAACCCGAGGTCGTCGTGGAAGACGGCGCCGCCGGTGAACTCGGCGAAGACCTGGGTCGGGGTGGCGAGCCAGTCGCGCGGTTCGGGGTGCCGCGCGTCGAAGCCGAGGAAGCCGCGCGTCCAGCCGTCGAGTGTCGCGACGACCAGCTTCACCGGGTGCCCGACGAAGGTGGCCGGCACGTCCACGGCGCGGACTTCGGGCAGGAAAAGGAAGACGCGGGCGGTCCAGTCGTGGTCGGCGGAGCGGCCGGTGTCGAAGCCGAGGACTTCCGAACCGGGCCCGACCAGCGCGGCGGTGTGCGGCCCGCCGACGACGGGAGCGACCGCTTCGGCGTAGAACCGGCGGCTCAGTTCGATTCCGGGAATGAACTTCATGAACGCATTGTGGCTCAGTAATGGTGCGAAGCGCGCTTCATTATGCGAAGGTGCTTCGCAGCGCTTCGCGCGCGAAACCCGTTGTCGCACAGGCAGAACAGCAACATCCGTTCCGGTGAACCCCCGCGCGGCACGAGACATTTTGTCGGTGGTTGCCTTTAACGTGCGGGCATGACCGAAAAGAGCACGGTGCGCACCCGGGAGATGGGCGTCGAACTGAAGGCCCAGCGCGAGGCGAGACAGATGTCGCTGCGCGAGGTCGCCCGGCGCGCCCACTGGTCGGCGTCGAAGGTGTCCGGGTGGGAGAACGGCAGGCGGATCTCGCCCATCGACGCGGCGATCTACCTCGCGCACTGCGGAACCGAGGCCGCGGAACGAGAACGGCTGCTGCACCTGACCCGGCCACCGAGCGAGCTGTACTGGGTGCGGCCGTACTTCGACCCGCTCGTCGACCCGATGAAGTCCCTCATCGTCCAGGAAAACCTGGCGACGGCGGTGATCTCGAACAGCCCGATGGCCCTGCCCGGCATGCTCCAGACCGAAGACTACGTGCGCACGATCTACGAACTGTCCGGGCGCTACACCACGGACCGGCTGAAGCTGCTCGTCCAGGCGAGGATCGATCGGCAGCAGCTGCTGCAACGCCGGAACCCACCGCAGTGCCTCTACTTCGTCTACGAGCACACGTTGCGATCGATCCTGCGCGACCCGGCGCTGATGCACGAGCAGCTGCAGTACCTGGTGCTGGCCGCGAACCTCCCGCACTGCACCATCCGGGTCGTGCCCGCGTCCGCGCCGCCGTTCCACCTCATCGGCAGCCGGTTCACGATCCTCGAGTTCGCCGAGCACCCACCGGTGGCCTACGAAGAGACCTTCGCCACCGGGTTGTTCATCGACGAACGCGTGGCTGTCGAAGCCTTCTACGTCCTCCGCACCCGGCTGGAGCAAGCCGCTCTGTCCGAACGGGAGTCCCGGGAGTTCCTGGTCCGGCTGGCCGAGGAGTTCGATCTCATGGCGAACTGAGTCCGCCGACCCGTTCCCCGTCGTGCCAGACGGCGCGGATGCGGCCCGGCAGGTCCGTCACGTCCAGGTGCGTGCCGTCGAGCAGCACCAGGTCCGCGCGCAAGCCCGGCTCGACGCGGCCACGGTCGTCGTCGAGCCGGAGCAAGCGGGCGGCCTCGGACGTGGCTGCCTTCAAAGCCGCCGCGTCGCCGAGGACCGCGGCCAGCAAGCGCAGCTCGGTCGTCAAGTCGACATGGGGACGCGGGGCGAGGTCGGACCCCGCGGCGATCCGGACGCCCGCCTCCACCGCGAGGCGCAGTGAACGCCGGTGCGTGCCGGCGAACTCGGTGTCGCTCATCGGCGACAGCGTCGGCACGTACCAGGCGTCCGTCAGGGCCGCGACGGCGTCGTCGTCGAGGAACGTGCCGTGCTCGATGCTGCGCACCCCGGCACGGGCCGCCGACACCACCGCCGCCGACGTGTGCGCGTGGGCCAGGACGTCGCGGCCGCAGCGGGCGGCCTCGTCGGCCACGGCGGCGAGCTCGTCGTCGGTCGGTCGGACGTCCACGCCCGCACGGACCGCCCGCATCGACCCGCTCGCGCCGACCTTGATCCAGTCGGCGCCCGCGCGCACCATCCGGCGGACGGCGGCGCGAGCGGCGTCCGGCCCGTCGAACAGCGGATCCGGCAGCGACGGGTCACCGTAGTTGTCGACGGCGCCCGCGGCCGGGTCCCAGACGTCGCCGAGCCCGCCGGTCGGCCCCAGCTGACGCAGGCTGACGAGCAGGTCCGGGCCGGTGATCCAGCCTTCCCGCAGGGCGTGCCGGAAGCCGGCGTCGGCGCCCCAGGCGTCCCGCACGGTGGTGATCCCCCGCGTCAGCAACCGGCGCAGCACCGGCACGGCTTCGAGGATGCGGGCACTGCGCGGCAGGGACTCGGGCCGCCGGAACGCGACGTGCACGTGGCAGTCGATGAGGCCGGGGATCAGCAGCCCGCCGGAACAGTCGACCCGGTCCTCGCCGTCGAGGCCCGGCCCAACGTCGGCGATCCGCGGGCCGTCCAGCCGGACGTCCGCGCGCGTCGTCTCGCCGGTCTCGGGGTCGAACACGCACGCCCCGGCGAGCAGCGTCACGCGAGTTCCTTGCGATAGACGAGGAAATCGCACGGCGTGGCCAGCGACGGCGCGAGGTGCGGGTAGTCCTCGGCGAGGTCAGCGCGGTGCGTCACGCGGTAGCCGAGCCGGTCGTACCACTCGGCGAGGAACTGTTTCGCCGGATGCGTCCACTCGCGCGGCACGAGCAGTTCCAGCTGCATCTCGCGACAGCCCGCGTCCCGGCTCGCCTGCTCGGCGAACCGCACGAGGTCCCGCCCGATGCCGAGCCCGCGCCGCGCGGGGTCGGCGGCGAGCATGCCGAACTCGCCGGTCGCCTCATCGAGCCGCTGGACGCGCACGGAACCGGCGAAGTCACCCTCGACCCGCGCCACGGCAATCTCCCCGGCGCGCACGAACCCGGCCACTTCATCGACGGACGTCCGGTCGGTACTCCCCTGCCACAGCCCCTTTTCGGACTCGGCGTAGACGTGGTTGACCAGCGCGGTGACCCGGCTGACGAGGGGCAGGTCGTCGGCCGCGGACGGCGGCAGCAACTCGATCTCCATGGCCCCACCCTGTCACGCGAGTGCGGCGATCTCCGCCGCATACCCGGCCAGCTCCGGCTCGGCCCGTGAGCACGCCGAGGCGAGCCGGGCGATGTCCGCGGCCCACTCACCGGTGGCCCGCTCGGCCGAGCCGATCCGCTCGAAGCCCCGGTCGAGCAGGCCGCGAGCGTCGTCGGACCGCCCACGAGCGACGGCCTTCACCGCGCCGAGCGCGTTGGCCAGGGCACTGGCCGGACGCGACCACTCCCCCTCGGCCACCGGCTGGACCGCCGACAGCAGCGGCGCGACGTCGAGGCAGTCCGGGAACGCGGCCGCGGGCACCAGCCACTCGACATCGATATCGCTGTAGGCGTCCGCCGTTCCGCGGGCGAGCGAGCCCCGTAACGACGCTCGCGAACCGGCGACCGCCGCCTCGAGGGCGGCCGGCACGCGGTTCGCGAGCGTCGAACGGAAGAGCGTCACTTGTCCCGGCGGAAGAGCTTGTTGCCCAGCCACACGATGGGGTCGTACTTGCGGTCCGCGACGCGCTCCTTCATCGGGATCAGCGCGTTGTCGGTGATGTGGATGCCTTCCGGGCAGACCTCGCTGCAGCACTTGGTGATGTTGCAGTAGCCGAGGCCGTGCTCCTCCTGGGCCGCGTCACGGCGATCCGCGACGTCGAGCGGGTGCATCTCCAGCTCGGCGATGCGCATCAGGTACCGCGGCCCGGCGAAGGACTCCTTGTTCTCCTCGTGGTCGCGCACGACGTGGCAGGTGTTCTGGCACAGGAAGCACTCGATGCACTTCCGGAACTCCTGCGACCGCTCGACGTCCACCTGCTGCATCCGGTAGTCGCCGGGCTTCAGGTCCGCGGGCGGGGTGAACGACGGGATCTCGCGCGCCTTCGTGTAGTTGAAGGACACGTCGGTGACGAGGTCGCGGATCACCGGGAACGTCCGCATCGGCGTCACCGTGATCACCTCTTCCTCGGTGAACGTCGACATCCGCGTCATGCACAGCAGGCGCGGCTTGCCGTTGATCTCCGCCGAACACGAGCCGCACTTGCCCGCCTTGCAGTTCCACCGCACGGCGAGGTCCGACGCCTGAGTCGCCTGCAGGCGGTGGATGATGTCGAGGACGACCTCGCCCTCGTTCACCTCCACCGTGAAGTCCTGCAGTGCGCCGCCGGTGTCGTCGCCGCGCCAGACGCGGAAGCTCGCCTTGTAACTCATGCCTTGCTCCCGGGGTGCGCTTCGAGCTCGGGGTCGGTGTAGTACTTCCCGAGCTCGCCGAACTCGAACAGCTCCAGCAGGTCCTGCCGCAGCGGCACCTGCTCCTTGACCACGACGCCGATGTCCGGGACGACGGGGTTGTCCCCTTCCGAGGCCGAACACACCAGCAGCTTGTGCCGCCACTCGGCGTCCATGCCCGGGAAGTCGTCCCGCGTGTGCCCGCCCCGGCTCTCGGTCCGCGTCAACGAGGCCTTCGCGACGCACTCGCTGACCATCAGCATGTTGCGCAGGTCGATCGCGAGGTGCCAGCCGGGGTTGAACTGCCGGTGCCCTTCCACCGTGACGCGCAGGATCCGCTGCCGCAGCTCGCCCAGCTTCTCCAGCGCCTGCTCGATCTCGCCGGCCTTGCGGATGATGCCGACCAGGTCGTTCATCGACTGCTGCAGCTCGGTGTGCAGGGTGTACGGGTTCTCCGCCGACGCGCCCTCCGGCGGGTCGAACGGCGCGAGCGCCATCTTCGCCGCGGCGTCCACATCGGACTGCGCGGCCGCGGGCCGCTCGGCCAGGCCGTCGACGTACTCGGCGGCGCCGAGCCCGGCGCGGCGGCCGAACACCAGCAGGTCCGACAGCGAGTTGCCGCCGAGCCGGTTGGACCCGTGCATGCCGCCCGAGCACTCGCCGGCCGCGAACAGGCCCGGCACGCTCGCCGCGGCCGTGTCCGGGTCGACCTCGATGCCACCCATGACGTAGTGGCAGGTCGGGCCGACCTCCATCGGCTCCGCCGTGATGTCGACGTCCGCCAGCTCCTTGAACTGGTGGTACATCGACGGCAGCCGCTTCTTGATCTCCTCGGTCGGCAGCCGGCTGGCGATGTCGAGGAACACACCGCCGTGCGGGGAACCGCGCCCCTCCTTGACCTCGGAGTTGATCGCGCGGGCCACCTCGTCGCGGGGCAGCAGGTCCGGCGTCCGCCGGTTGTTCTCCTGATCGGAGTACCAGCGGTCGGCTTCCTCTTCGCTTTCCGCGTACTGGCCCTTGAACACCTCGGGCACGTACTCGAACATGAACCGCTTGCCATCGGAGTTCTTGAGCACGCCGCCGTCACCGCGCACGCCCTCGGTGACGAGGATGCCCTTGACGCTCGGCGGCCAGACCATCCCGGTCGGGTGGAACTGGACGAACTCCATGTTGATCAGCTTCGCGCCCGCCCGCAGGGCCAGCGCATGCCCGTCGCCGGTGTACTCCCACGAGTTCGACGTCACCTTGAACGACTTGCCGATGCCGCCGGTCGCGAGCACGACCGCCGGCGCGTCGAAGAGGATGAACCGGCCGCTCTCGCGCCAGTAGCCGAACGCGCCGGCGATGGCGCCGTCGGCGGTGAGCAGCTCGGTGACCGTGCACTCGGCGAAGACCTTGATCTTCGCCTCGTAGTCCCCGGTCTCGGCGAAGTCCTCCTGCTGCAGCGAAACGATCTTCTGCTGCATCGTGCGGATGAGCTCGAGACCGGTGCGGTCACCGACGTGCGCCAGCCGCGGGTAGGTGTGCCCGCCGAAGTTGCGCTGGCTGATCCGGCCGTCGGCGGTGCGGTCGAACAGCGCGCCGTAGGTCTCCAGCTCCCAGACGCGGTCGGGCGCCTCCCTGGCGTGCAGCTCGGCCATCCGCCAGTTGTTGAGGAACTTCCCGCCGCGCATGGTGTCGCGGAAGTGGACCTGCCAGTTGTCGTTCGAGTTCGCGTTGCCCATCGACGCCGCGCACCCGCCCTCGGCCATCACCGTGTGCGCCTTGCCGAACAGGGACTTGCACACGACGGCCACGCGGAAACCGCGCTCGCGAGCTTCGATCACGGCGCGCAGACCGGCACCACCGGCACCGATCACCACCACGTCGTAGCTGTGGCGTTCGACCTCGGTCATAAAGAAATTCCACCTCGGAACTGGGGACGTCGTTGTCGGGTGCGGAGACTAGTTCACGAACCTCAGGTCCGAAATCGCGCCGCTGGCGACGAGCATGACGTAGAAGTCGGTCAGCACCAGCGTGCCGAGCGTCGTCCAGGCCAGCGCCATGTGGCGGGTGTTGAGTTTCGAGACCTTCGTCCAGATCCAGTAGCGCACCGGATGCTTGGAGAAGTGCTTCAGCCTGCCGCCGGTCACGTGCCGGCACGAGTGGCAGGAAAGCGTGTACGCCCACAGCAGGATCACGTTGGCGAGCAGGACGACGTTGCCCAGCCCGAACCCGAAACCACCGGTCTTCCCGTGGAACGCCGTGATCGCGTCGTAGGTGTTGATGAGCGAAACGACCAGGGCGACGTAGAAGAAGTAGCGGTGGACGTTCTGGATGATGAGCGGCAGCCGCGTCTCGCCGGTGTACTTCGCGTGCGGTTCCGCGACCGCGCAGGCGGGCGGGGAGAACCAGACGGCCCGGTAGTAGGCCTTGCGGTAGTAGTAGCACGTCAGGCGGAACCCGAGCAGGAACGGCAGCACGACGAACCCGAGCGGGATGAACCCGGGCAGGTCGCCGAACCAGTGTCCGAAGTGGCTCGAGCCCTCGACGCAGGACGTGGACAGGCAGGGTGAGTAGAACGGCGTCAGGTAGTGGTAGTCGGGCACCCAGTACGCGGTGCGCACGAAAGACCGGACCGTCGCGTAGATGATGAACGCGGACAGCCCGAGCACGGTCAGCAGCGGCTGGAGCCACCACCGGTCCGTGCGAAGGGTGCGCTCGGCGATCCGGGCCCGCTTGGGGGCCCGGACACCGGTGCCGACGCCGTTGTCAGCGGGAGCGCTCACCGCTGGTCGCGCTTGTAGCCGCCGACGCCTTCGTCATCGGCGCCGTGCCAGAGCGCCGGATCGTAGGGGGTGTCGGGTACTTGGACGCGCTCCGCGGCCTTCGCCTGGGCCGGCACCGCGAGGGGCGTGCCGTCGAGGTCCGCGGTGTCGATGTCGAGGCGCTCCACGTCGTTGGCGAGCCGGCGGACCGCCGAAGCGTCGCCGTAACGAGAGCGCAGTGCGCCGACGCACTGCCTGAGCTGGCCGATGGTTCGCCGCAGCTCGGCGATCTCGGAGGTGGACATCATTCCTCCCGGGTGTGGTGGGGCCGGCGGAAGCCGGGCGGACGATCATTCGCCCCACGGCTTTACCGTGCGTCGTGCAGTGTGACAACTAGCACACTAACGGTTCTGGGGGTGATCGGGGTCACGCGGGTCGATCTTCTGAATCGATTTTGATTCGGCGTTTTCCCGAGGTACTGTGGCCAGTGTCACGACCCAGAGGCGTCAGCGCTGCCGTCCCGCGGACCACCACACACCAGTGATCCGGAGCCGGACATGAGCCCCACCGCCACCACGCCGCTGCACCGAGTCGTCGCCGACGTCACCGAGCGCATCGCCGAGCGCAGTGCCGCGACGCGCACCGCGTACCTCGGCCGCATGGCCGCCGCCCACGAAGAAGGCCCGGTCCGCCGCGGCCTCGCGTGCAGCAACCTCGCCCACGGTTTCGCCGCCATGGACGGCGCCGACAAGGAGGCGCTGCGGGCCGCGCGCGCTCCCGGCGTCGCGATCGTTTCCTCCTACAACGACCTGCTTTCGGCGCACCAGCCGATGCAGGAGTACCCGGCCTGGCTGAAGAAGTCGGTGCGCTCCGCCGGGGGTGTCGCCCAGTTCGCCGGCGGCGTCCCGGCCATGTGCGACGGCATCACCCAGGGCCGCGCGGGCATGGAGCTGTCCCTGTTCAGCCGCGAGGTCATCGCGATGTCGACGGCGATCGCGCTGTCCCACGACATGTTCGACGCGTCGCTGCTGCTGGGCGTCTGCGACAAGATCGTGCCCGGCCTGCTGATCGGCGCGCTGTCCTTCGGGCACCTGCCGGCGATTCTGGTGCCCGCCGGGCCGATGAACTCCGGGCTGCCGAACAAGGAGAAAGCGCGCGTCCGCCAGCTGTACGCCGAGGGTCTCGCGACTCGCGAAGACCTCCTGGACGCCGAAGCGGCGTCGTACCACTCGGCCGGCACCTGCACCTTCTACGGCACGGCCAACTCCAACCAGATGGTCGTCGAGGTGATGGGCCTGCAGCTGCCCGGCGCCAGCTTCGTCCAGCCCGGGTCGTCCTTGCGGCGCGCGCTGACCGAAGAGGCCGGGCGGCGGGCCGTCGCGATCTCGCGCGGCGAGGAGTACGCGCCGGTCTCGCGGATCCTCGACGAGAAGGCGTTCGTCAACGGCGTCGTCGCTCTGCTCGCCACCGGCGGCTCGACCAACCACACGATGCACCTCGTCGCGATCGCCGCGGCCGCGGGCATCCAGCTGACCTGGGACGACTTCTCCGACCTCTCGGCCGTCGTGCCGCTGCTGGCGCGGGTCTACCCGAACGGCAGCGCCGACATCAACCACTTCCACGCCGCCGGCGGCATCCAGTTCCTGGTCGGCACGCTGCTCGACGCCGGCCTGCTGCACGAGGACGTCCACACCGTGGCCGGCTTCGGGCTGCACCGCTACCGGGCCGAGCCGATCCTGTCCGACGGCGAGCTGGTCTGGCGCGACGTGCCGACCCGCAGCCTCGACGAGGAGGTGCTGCGCCCGGCGTGGCGCCCGTTCGCCGCGGACGGCGGGCTGCGGATGGTCGAGGGCAACCTCGGCCGCGCGGTGGTCAAGGTGTCCGCGGTGGCGCCCGAGCACCGGGTCGTCCAGGCGCCGGCGCGGGTGTTCACGACGCAGGAGGAGTTCACCGCCGCGTTCGAGGCGGGCGAGCTGGACCGCGACGTCGTCGTGGTGATCCGGCAGCAGGGCCCGCGGGCCAACGGCATGCCGGAGCTGCACGGGCTCACCCCGGCGCTGGGCGTGCTGATGGACCGCGGGCACGCCGTGGCGCTGCTCACCGACGGCCGGATGTCGGGCGCGTCGGGCAAGATCCCGGCCGCCATCCAGGTGACGCCGGAAGCCGCGGCGGGCGGCCCGCTCGCCCGCGTCGCGGACGGCGACGTCATCCGGCTCGACGCGGCCACGGGCAGCCTCGATGTGCTGGTCGGTGACGAAGAACTCGCCCTCCGTGAACTTGTGGACTCGCCGCCGTCCGAAGCATCCTGGACCGGCACCGGCCGAGAGCTGTTCGCCGCGTTGCGCCGTGCCGTCGGCCCCGCCGACCAGGGCGCTTCAGTCTTCGGCGGCTTGACTCCGGAGCACTTCGGAACGCCCGCTTTCGCAACCCAGGAGGTCGGTCAGTGACCACCGGTCAGGACCTGCTCGAGCTGTCCCCCGTGATGCCCGTCGTGGTGATCGACGACGCCGCCGACGCCGTGCCCACGGCCCGGGCCCTGCTCGCCGGCGGGATCGGGGTCATCGAGCTGACCCTGCGCACCCCGGCGGCGCTGTCGGCGATCGAGCGCGTCGCGGCCGAGGTGCCGGACATCGTCATCGGCGCCGGCACGGTCACTTCGCCGGACCAGGCGAAGCAGGCGGCCGACGCGGGCGCGAAGTTCCTCGTGACGCCCGGCTGCACCGACGCGGTCGTCGACGCGTGCTTCGACACCGGGCTGCCGTTCCTGCCCGGCGCGAGCACCGTGTCCGAGGCGATGAAGCTGGCCGAACGCGGGCTGACGGCGTTGAAGTTCTTCCCGGCGGAGGCGTCCGGCGGGGTCGCGTACCTGAAGTCGATCGCGGGCCCGTTGCCCGGCTTGAAGTTCTGCCCGACGGGCGGGATCACCGTGGCGTCGGCGCCTTCGTACCTGGCGCTGCCGAACGTCGGCTGCATCGGCGGCTCGTGGCTGACGGCCTCGCTCGACGTCGCGACGATCGAGAAGCTGGCCGCGGAAGCCGCGAAGCTGTAGCCGAGATCACCCCGTGGAATTACGGACCCGAACGGCGGAATCGGCGTCCGGATTCCGGGAGCACCGTTCCCACGCGGTGGAACGGTGCTCCTAACGGGTGTGGCGGCGGTCATGCGTTCGCCCGTTTGTGCCAGTGATCGGTCCATTTGCCTGACGGTCCGTGATTCACCCCCTGTTATCGTTCCTCCTCGCTGTTTCGAGCGAGGAGAACCGGTGTCCCTGACCAGCGTGGTCGCCCCCAGCCCTGCCCCCCGGAATGTCGCCGCACTCATCGGCGAACGGCTTTCCCTGTCCGCCCTCCACCAGCTGGGCGGCACCCTCGGCGGCTATTCCTTCGTCAAGGTCGTGGTGGACCGCGAAAACGCGGTCATCCACTTCCTGAACGACGCCCGCCATTCCTTTCACGCGATCTATATCGGGGAAGAGATCCTCGGTGTCCCCGAAGAACGGGTGCGCGCCGAGATCGACTCCTACAACCAGGACTTCTACCACGGGCCGGACCGCCGGTTCCTGCTCGGCATCCTGGCCCGGCACCCGCAGATGCTCTCGCTGGAGACGGTCGAGGTCGACACCATGCCGGCCGAGCTGATCCGCGAGTTCCACGCCTTCGTCGCGCGGTACGTCGACCCGGCGCTGCCGCTGCTGTTCAAGCCGGCCAACCAGCTGCAGGAGCGGATCGTCCGGGAGATCCCGCCGGGCGAGCTGCCCCGCGTGTTCGCGCACGAGCTGTTCTCGACGGCGCCGTTCGTCGCGCTGAACCCCGGCACGGCCACCGGCCGGCTGCGCGCGTTCCGCACCGAGGCCGAGTACCGCGCCGCCACGCTGGACTGGTCGGACATCATCGTGATGGACCGCGTGCCCGACGACATCCCGCGACTGTCGGGCATCGTCAACGCCCGGCACACGACACCGTTGTCGCACACCAATGTGCTGGCCACCGGCTGGCAGATCCCGAACGCTGTCCAGCTCGGCGCGCTGGCCGACATCGAGCGCCGCGGGCTCGACGGCAAGTGGGTCGAGTACACGGTGGATACCCAGGCGCTCACGCTGCGGGAGATCGACGAGCCGGCTTCGGCGGCGCCGCCGAGCTGGTACGCCCAGCGCGTCACGCTGGAGGAACCGGAGTCCGAGCGCAGCCCGATCGTGAACCTGGCGCGGCTGCGCGCGGCCGACCGGTACCGCTACGGCACCAAGGCGGCCAACCTCGGCGAGCTGCACCACGTGCTGGCGCACGGGTCGCAACGCCTGCTCGGCTTCTACCAGGTACCGCGGCCGCCGCGGGAGAACCTGCTGCCGTACCTGGCCCGGCTGCTGGACGTCCCCGCCGACGCTGACCTTCATGCTGCCGCACGCCGGCTGCTCGACGACCACGTCCGCGTACCTCGCGGCATCGCGCTGCCGTTCTCGCTGCAGCGGCGGTTCCTGGAGTCCTCGCCACGGATCCAGCAGGCCATCGGCAAGCTGAAGATGGCCCTGGAGCTGGACGCGCGGGAGATCGAGCCGCTGTGCGTCGAGCTGCAGAGCCTGATCCGCTCGGCCCGGATGCCGGGTGCGCTGGCCGGGGAGATCGACTCCGCGCTGGTGTCGCAGCTGGCCGGCGTGCAGACCTTCGTCGTGCGCAGCTCGTCGAACGCCGAAGACCTGGCCGGGTTCTCGGCGGCCGGGATCTACGAGTCGCTCAACCACGTCACCACGGCCGAGCGGATCTTCGCCAGTGTCAAGGAAGTCTGGGCGTCGCTGGTGTCGGTGCGCAGCGTCCGGCTGCGGCGGCAGGCCGGGATCTCGCTCGACGAGTGCTACATGGGCGTGGTGATCCAGGAGCAGGTCGCGGCGGACTTCGGCGGTGTGCTGGTGACGACGAACCCGATGAACCGCGCGGACTTCCGCACGGTGTACGTCAACGTGTCGCCTCACGTGACCGACGTCGTCGACGGCTCCGCGTTGCCCATGCAGTACCTGTACTCGACGGTCGAGGGCGGCGGCCGCACGGTGTCGCTCGGCGACGCGGCGGCGGACCTCGACGAAGCCGCCCATGCGCAGCTGCAGCGGCTCGCGATCGCCGGCCGCCTGCTGCAGGGGCACTTCTCGCCCGACTACACGTTCGGCTCACCGGTGGACGTCGAGTGGCTCGCCGACGGCGACCACCTCCACCTCGTGCAGCTGCGTCCGTATTCTGTTTGAGTTTCCGGGAGACACGACCATGCTGGGCCTTCGCCTGCCCGCGAACCCCGCCGTCCGCCGCACCGTGCGGCTGACCTACGGGTTCCAGTTCTTCTTCGGCCTGCTGCTGTGGGTGCCGATCTTCTACCAGTACCAGAAGCTCGTCGGCCTGTCCGACGGCGAGATCTTCGGCATCCAGAGCATCTACTACATCGTGTTCTGCCTGCTGGAGATCCCGACGGGGATGATCGCCGACCGGTTCGACTACCGCACGTCGCTGGCGGCCGGCGCCGGCGTGCTCGTGGCCGCGAACCTGGTGCCGGTGTTCCTCGGCTCGTACACCGGGTTCCTGCTGCACTTCATCCTGATCGCGCTCGCGCGGTCGCTGGTGTCCGGCGCCCAGAGCGCGTACCTGTACGAATACCTCCACGCTTCCGGCGCAGGGGAACACTACCTGCGGGTCGAAGGTGTCGGCCGCGCGTTCAGCCTGGTGGGCAAGATCGTGTACTGGCCGGTGATCGGCCTGCTGATGACGTGGAACCTCCCGTCCCCGTACTGGCTGACGGCGATCAACGCGGCGGTGGCGCTGGTGTTCGCGCTGAAGCTCCCGGCCATCCCGGGCGGCCGGCTCGTCAAGGACAAGACGGCCTCGCTGCTCGCCGGAGTCGGTGGCGCGCTGTCGGCGCTGCGCTCGTCACGGTGGCTGATGCTGCTGATGGTGCAGGGCATCGCGATGTTCACGCTGGTCAGGATCTGTCAGGTGAACTTGTTCCAGCCGATCCTGGAGTCGAAGTCGCTGTCGGTGAACTGGTACGGCGCGGTCCTGGCCGCGATGACGGTCTTCGAGGCCCTGGGCGCGGCCCGCCCGCACCGCCTCCGCCGCGCGATCGGCCCGGTGGGATCGGTGTTCACGTTGACGATCGTGATGGCGTTGTGTCTTGGAGTGGTCGTGTTCGTGGGCTCCTTCGCGACGGTGCTCGTGTTGTGCGTTTTCGCGGTGGCGACAGGGATTTCGTTCCCGGTGCAGAAGCAGCTGCTGAACGATTCGATCCCGGACTCCCGCTACCGCGCGACGCTCCTGTCGATGGAGTCCATTGTGGACCGCGCGGTGTGCGCCGTGGTGGCGGTGGCCCTGGGCGCGTACCTGGCGGCCGGGCAGCTGAACGAGTTCCTGGTGCTGTCGGCGGTGGTCACGTGCGTGGTGATGGGGTTGCTCGCAGTGCTGTTGCTGATGGTCCGCAAGCACCGCTCGGACCGCCGTCAGCCGGTCGAACGAGAGACAGTGTCAGCCTGACGCGGCGCCGGCGCTCGAGCCCCGGCGCCCACCGCCGACGATCCGGCGGTGGTGCACCGTCAAGCTTCGCCTGCGATGCCCGCCCTCGGGCGGGCGGGCGTCAGTCGATGTAGGCGTCGTCGAGGAGGGTGGACTCCGCGCCGTACTCGCGGAGTTCCTCCTTGATCACCGTGTACGCCAGCCCCTGCGGGTAGCCCTTGCGGGCCAGGAAGCCGAGCAGCCGCCGCAACGCCGTCTGCTCGTCGACGTTGCCCAGGGAGCCGAGGCGCTTGCGGACCAGTTCCCTGGCCATCTGCTCCTCGGACTCACGATCGACCTCACCGGCCGCCTGCGCCGCGACTTCGTCGTCAACGCCCTTGCGCCGTAGTTCGGCGAGCAGCGCGGTGCGGGACAGCCCCTGGGTCTCGTGCCGCGACTTCACCCACAGCTCGGCGAACTCCGCGTCGTTCACCAGCCCTGCCCGGTCGAGCTTGCCGAGCAGGGTCTCGCTGGTCTCCTCGTCGAACCCCTTGCGGTGCAAGGCTTGCCGGAGCTCCTCCTGAGTACGCGCACGCACGGCCAGGAGGTCGTAACAGATCTCCTTGGCCTTCTTGTACCGCTCCTCGGGAGGCAGCTCGGCCGGCGGAATCTTCGGCGCCCTCGCCACCTGAACTACTCCTCTTTGTTCATCCGCACCTCACCGTGGATCGCACCGCGGTGAGGACCCCGAACTCGATCGATCAGAAGTCGACCGGCGCCGGCACGGCTTCGACGGCCTCGGCGTCGACCTGCGCGCCGATGCCCAGCTTCTCCTTGATGCGCTTCTCGATCTCGTTGGCGATGTCCGGGTTGTCGCGCAGGAACTTCCGCGCGTTCTCCTTGCCCTGGCCGAGCTGGTCGCCTTCGTAGGTGTACCAGGCGCCGGACTTGCGCAGGATCGCCTGGTCGACACCCATGTCGATCAGCGAACCCTCGCGGGAGACGCCGTGGCCGTACAGGATGTCGAACTCGGCCTGCTTGAAGGGCGGGGCCATCTTGTTCTTCACGACCTTGACGCGGGTGCGGTTGCCGACCGGCTCGCCGCCGTCCTTGAGCGTCTCGATGCGGCGCACGTCGAGGCGGATCGACGCGTAGAACTTCAGTGCCTTGCCACCGGTCGTCGTCTCCGGGGAGCCGAACATGACGCCGATCTTCTCGCGCAGCTGGTTGATGAAGATCGCGGTGGTGCCGGAGTTATTCATCGCACCGGTCATCTTGCGCAGCGCCTGGCTCATCAGGCGGGCCTGGAGGCCGACGTGCGAGTCACCCATCTCGCCCTCGATCTCGGCGCGCGGCACGAGCGCGGCCACGGAGTCGATGACCAGGATGTCGAGCGCGCCGGAGCGGATCAGCATGTCCGCGATCTCGAGTGCCTGCTCACCGGTGTCCGGCTGGGACACGAGCAGCGCGTCGGTGTCGACGCCGAGCTTCTTGGCGTACTCCGGGTCCAGCGCGTGCTCCGCGTCGATGAACGCCGCGATGCCGCCGTTCTTCTGCGCGTTCGCCACCGCGTGCAGGGCGACCGTGGTCTTACCGGAGGACTCCGGGCCATAGATCTCGACGACCCGGCCCCGGGGCAGCCCGCCGATGCCGAGCGCGACGTCCAAGGCGATCGCGCCGGTCGGGATCACGGAGACGGGCGCGCGGCCGTCCTGGCCGAGCCGCATGACCGAGCCCTTGCCGTACTGCTTGTCGATCTGCGCGAGCGCGAGCTCGAGCGCCTTGTCCTTGTCGGGTGCTGCAGGCATGGAAGTCCACCTCGCTGGTCGAAGCCCCCGTCTCGAGGGCGCTGTGTCAGTTCTTCAGCTGTCCGGTCCGACGCTAGCGGCGGGGACCGACAATTCCAGGCGCGGCGCCCGATCTGTGGATCGCTGGACCCGATGTGGACAACACCTTAGACGAACACCTGTTCGAGGTCGGCAGCGACACACCCTTGCGCTAGGATTTTCGCCCGCCCGGGTCAGGACCCGTGCGGATCCGCCCAGGTCAGCGCCGCTCGCGCGGCACGTCGAAGGCGTCGCAGACCTCGCGCCAGACGTCTTTGGCCGGAATTCCGGCGGTCAGCGCCTGGTCGACCGTGCGGCCGCCGAGTGCGCTGAGCACGTGGTCCCTGGCCAGCACCTGGGCTCGCCCGGGGCCGAACTCCTCGGCCATCAGCCGCCGGAAAACCGTGATCCGCATCGGACCCACTCTATCCGGACGGCGCGAACGGTCCGTTCGCTACCCGCCCGGCTGGACGCTCGCCTCGAAGTAGTTGGCGAGGGTGTCCGGCGTGGTCGCCTGGGCCTGGTCGTTCGAGTTCAGCTGGTAGATGAACCCCACCAGCGGCCGGTCCGAGACCGTGAACACCAGCACCGCCGACGTCCTGCCCGCGGCCGACGAGTAGTGGCCCTTGAGCCCGTTGCCGCCCCAGTCGGCCTCGGTGCGGTCGCCGCCCGCCGAGGTGAGCAGGCCGTCGGTGTACTGCTTGAGCGCGTCGGCGCCGGCGCCCTGGACGTAGGTGACCTGCGTGCCCGCCCGGCCCGGCGCGGAGCAGGTCGAGGCCACCCCGAGGTTCTCCGCCGGCGCCGCCGGGCCGTTGCCCATGCCCGGCTTGCAGTCGCCGGTGTCGGCGATCTTCCCGGCGAGCTGGCGCAGGCAGCCGGTGAGGCCCTTGTCGTCGGCCTGGCCGGGCGTCTTGCACTGGTCGGCGGTGTAGGTGGCCGTCGAGGACGACGACGTCAGG
Source organism: Amycolatopsis ponsaeliensis (assembly GCF_030182635.1). NCBI lineage: Bacteria > Bacillati > Actinomycetota > Actinomycetes > Pseudonocardiales > Pseudonocardiaceae > Amycolatopsis > Amycolatopsis ponsaeliensis. The sequence goes on along the minus strand of NZ_JAPZLD010000003.1, from coordinate 175,199 downwards.
AGGAAGGTCAGCCCGGCCGCGAGCACCACGACGACCGCGACCGCGATACCGATGAACAGCTTCTTCTTCCCGCGAGGCTCCGCCTTCTCCGCGGCGGCGGCAGGCGAGTACGCGGGGAAGTTCGCCGGCACCGGCTGCGGGCCGCTGGGCGGGAAGTTCGCCGGCGCGTAGCCCGGGTACTGCGGTGGGGGCGGCGGCGCGTACTGCGGGCGGTGCGGCGCACCGGCGGCCACCGCTCCTTCGACGTTCTGCGTCCGCGCGCCGAGCCCGTCGCGGGCGACGTGCTGGGCACCGAGCGCGACGGCGGTCTCCGGCTGGTCGAGGCTGCCCGGCACGACGCCGAGCTTCTCCGCGATCATCGTGCCGACCAGCGGCAGCCGGCTCGACCCGCCGACGAGGTAGATGCCGGCCAGCCGGTCCGGGGTCAGCCCGGACGAGCGCAGCGTCCGCGAAAGCAGTTCGACGCTGCGCAGCATCGCCGGCCGGACCAGGCCTTCCAGCTCACCGCGCGTGACGAGGACGTCCTTGAACGGCTCGGGCATCGGCACCTCGGTCTGCGGGTGCCGCGACAGCGCCTCCTTGGCCGCCTTGACGTCCTCCTGCAGCGCGCGCCGGGTGCGCCTGTCCCCGGTGGACTCGGGGCGCAGCAGCCGCTGCCAGCGCTGCGGGTCGGAGTGCGAGACCTCGCGCCCGACGTGCACCATCAGCGCCTGGTCGACGTCGAGGCCCCCGAGGTCGGGCAGGCCGTCCTCGGCGAGCACGGTGAAGCCGTTCTGCGTGGCGCCGACGACGGCGACGTCGAAGGTGCCCGCGCCGAGGTCGTAGACCGCGAGCGCCTGCCCGGGGGCCAGCGACTTGCCGGGGAACGACGCGAAGTGCGCCGCCGCGGCGACGGGTTCGGGCACCAGCAGGATGTTCCGGTCCATCCCGGCGAGCCGGGCGGCCGACATCAGGACGTTGCGGCGGGTCTGGCCCCACTGCGCGGGGTGGGTCAGCCGGACCTCGTCGGGCTGCTCGCCGCCGAGCTGGCGGGAGGTCTCTTCGAGCACGCGGCGCAGGATCGCGGCCAGCGCGTCGGTCACCGGGACGACGTCGGTGCCGAGCAGCAGGGTCTGCTCGTCGATGCGGCGCTTGGGATTCGGCTCGAAGCGCGTCGGGTCGAGGCGGGCGCGGCGCTCGGCGTCACGGCCGACCATGATCGTGCCGTCTTCGGTCGCGAACACCGCCGACGGCATGTTGGCCGAGCCGTCCACCTCGACGACCCGGGGCGGCATGCCGTGCGCCGAAAGGACGGCGACGGTGTTGGACGTCCCGAGGTCCACCGACAGGATCCGCACTGCACTCCCCTTCACGAAAACCCGCCTCGACGGCGTTCGCCGTGATGCTGCCATGTGCGCGGTCACCGTGCGTGCGGACCCGCGAAAGTCACTGCTCCTTGACTTCGGCGGTGATCGCGGTGCACGATAGTTGCGCAGTTCGGTCATTCGAGTTGCACAAACTGCGCAAAGGAGCGTTCGCGATGCCGAAGCTGCTCGTCCTCGGGGACGACCTGACCGGCAGCAATGCGACCGGAGCGCTGTACGCCCGCTTCGGGCTGCGCGCGGTTTCCGTCAACGCGCCGCTCGATCCGGACGCGCCCTGCTTCCGCGCGGAAAGCGGGATCGACGCGCTGGTGGTCAACCTGGGTACCCGCCACGCCTCGCCACCACACGCCGCGCGGATGGTGCGGACCGCGATCGAGCTGGCCGGGCCGGTCGAGCTGACCGTGAAGCGCGTGGACACGACGCTGCGCGGCAACGTCGGCGTGGAGACCGAAGCCGTCCTGGCCTCGGCGCCGGACGCCCGGGCCCTGGTCGTGCCCGCGTTCCCGGACGCCGGCCGGGTCACCCTCGGCGGCCTGCACCTGGTCGACGGCGTGCCGCTGGCCGAAAGCCCCGCAGCACGCGATCCGCTGGCCCCGGTGAAGTCGTCGCGGATCCGCACGCTCCTGCAGCCCACCGGCCGGGAGATCGCCGAACTGCCGCTGGACATCGTCGAGGAAGGCGTGGACGCGGTCGTGGCCGCGCTGCGCCGGCCGGCCGGGATCGTCGTCTGCGACGCCACCACGAACCGGCACCTCACCACCGTCGCCAAGGCCGCGGCCCGGCTGGCGGCCGAGGGCACGCGGTGGATCTCGGTGGACTCGGGCCCGTTCGGCGTCCGGCTGGCCGCGGCGCTGGGCCTCGCGCCCGGCCACGGCACCGTCCCGCCGGTGCTCGCCGTGATCGGCAGCATCACCGGGCAGACCCGCGACCAGGTGCTGGAAACCGAGCTGGTGCTGGACGCCCGCTACGTCGACGTCGACCCGGAGCGGCCCGATCCCCCGTCGATCGCCGCGGCGGCAGGCGAACTCCTGGAAGCCGGGCACCGGGTCGTGGGTATCCGGACCCGGGCGCCCACCCCGGGCACGCCGGTCGATCCGGAGGTGGCCGCGAAGATCCCGCCTGCACTGGGGGAAGCCGCCCGGCTGGTGCTCGGCGGGCACCGGATCGGCGGGCTGTACGCCACCGGCGGCGACATCGCCGTCGAAGTCACGAAAGCACTCGGTGCCGAGGGCTTCGAGATCGACACCGAAGTCCTGCCCCTGGCGGTCGCCGGGAGGCTCTCCGGCGGCCCGCACACCGGGCTGCCCTTCGCCACCAAGGGCGGGCTGATCGGCGGGCGCGACGCCGCCGTCGCCTGCCTGGAACACCTGAACCACGTGCTGGCCACCGGAAGGAACAACCCGTGAGCGACCTCCCCATCCTCGCCGTCACCCTCGGCGACCCCGTGGGCATCGGCCCCGAGATCGCCCTCAAGACGCTCGCCGAGCCCGAGTCCCTGCAGCTGGCGCGCGGGGTGGCGGTCGGTGACGCGATCGTGCTGGAACGCCTGGTCCGGCACCTCGGCCTGCACCTGGAGATCAACCCGATAGCCACGGTCGCCGACGCGCGGTTCACCACCGGCGTGATCGACATCCTCAACCTCGGCGTGGTCCGGGAAGACCTGCCGTGGGGCGAGGTCAACGCGACGGCGGGCGCCGCTGCCGTGGGCGCGATCGAGGTGGCCACCCGGCTCGCGCTGGCCGGCGAGGTCGACGCGGTCGTCACCGCGCCGATCAACAAGGAGGCGATCTGGGCGGCGGGCTCCCAGCACCTCGGGCACACCGAGATGCTCGGCGAGCTGACCGGCTCGACCCGGTTCAACACGATGTTCTGGGTGTCGGGGCTGAAGATCTTCTTCGCCACGCGGCATCTTTCGCTGCGCGAAGCGATCAACCAGATCACGCGGGAGAACATCGAACACGCGATCCGCGAGGCGTACACCGCGCTCGAGGTGTTCGGCACCGAGAAACCGAGACTCGCCGTGGCGGCGCTGAACCCGCACGGCGGCGAGAACGGCAAGTTCGGCGACGAGGAGATCATCGCGATCGCGCCCGCGGTGGCCGCCGCGCGGGTCGCCGGGCTCGACGTGGTCGGCCCGATCCCCGCGGATTCGGTGTTCCACCAAGGGATCCAGGGCCGGTTCGACGGCGTGCTCTCGCTCTACCACGACCAGGGGCACATCGCGTCGAAGACGTACGACTTCGACGGCACGGTCTCGGTGACGGTCGGCCTGCCGATCCTGCGCACGTCGGTCGACCACGGCACGGCGTTCGACATCGCCGGCACCGGCCGCGCGTCGCACGGCACGATGGTCGCGGCGTTCAAGGCCGCGGCGACCCTGGCGCCGTACGCGCGGAAGCTGCCCGCCATCTACCCACCGAACCGATGACGGCTGCGGTGCCGGCGGGGGTGCCCCGCAAGCGCTGGGCGTACGTCATCCCGGTCGCGGTGGTCATGTACATGCTGGCCTACCTCGACCGCACGAACGTCGCGGTGATCCTGCCCTACATCGGCGACGACTTCCCGTTGTCCGCCAGCGCGAAGGGGCTGGCGAGCGGCATCTTCTTCATCGGCTACCTGGTCCTGCAGATCCCGGCGGCCGTGCTGGCGGTGAAGTGGAGCGCGCGCAAGACGGTGCTGCTGCTGATGATCGCCTGGGCGGTCGCGGCCGTCCTGTGCGGCCTCGTGCAGAACGAAACCCAGCTGCACCTCGCGCGGCTGCTGCTCGGGTTGTTCGAGGGCGGTGTGTGGCCGGCGGTGCTGATCCTGCTGGCGTCGTGGTTCCCGCAGGCGGAACGCGCCCGGGCGAACGCGCTGTGGATGACCTGCCTGCCGATCTCCGCGATCGTCATGTCGCCGCTGTCCGGGCTGATGCTCGACCACATGTCCTGGCGCTGGGTGTTCGTGATCCAGGGCCTGCCCCCGCTGCTGTGGGCCGTCGTCTGGTGGTTCGCGGTGGCGGACCGCCCGGCGCAGGCCCGCTGGATCTCCGCCGAAGAACGCGAGTACCTCGAAAGCACCTTGAAGGCCGAAGAAGAGGCGAAGCCCGCGTTCGCGAAGCAGGGCTACCGGCAGGCACTGGCGAACCGGCAGGTGTGGCTGCTGATCGGCGTCTACTTCTTCTGGATCACCGGGTTCTACGGCTTCAGCCTGTGGTTGCCGTCGGTCGTGAAGACGATGACCGGCGGCTCGGCCACCGCCGTCGGCTTCCTGTCCGCCGTGCCGTACGTCCTGGCGCTGGCCGGGATGGTGGCGTGCGCGCACTGGTCGGACCGGACCGGCAACCGGCGGCTCGCCGTCGCGGTGCCGCTGGTCGTCGCCATCGCCGGGCTGCTGCTCGGCAACCTCGTGCACTGGCCGGCGGCGGTGCAACTGGTGCTGCTCTGCGTCGTCGCGACCGGCGTCTACATGCCGTACGGGCCGTTCTGGGCCATCCCCAGCCGGATCCTCGGCATCGAGGTCGTCGCCGTGGCGATGGGCCTGATCAACGCGCTGGGCAACCTCGGCGGGTTCGCCGGGCCCTACCTGGTCGGCTGGCTCACCGACGTCACCGGCAGCCCGACCACCGGCTTCGTGGTCCTGGCCGCGTTCCTCGCCGTTGCCGCCGGGCTGGCGTTCTTCGGGCTGAAACCGTCTCTCGTGGAAGACTCGGCGCATGTCCCAGCCTCGACCAGGCACCCGTGACCGGCGCGCGATGCTCCTGGAGGCCGTCCGCGACGGCTCGGGCGGCATCGCGGAACTGGCCGAGGAGTTCGGCGTCTCGGAGTCGACGATCCGCCGCGACCTCGCCTCGCTCGCCGGGGCCGGGCACGTCGTCCGCACCTACGGCGGCGCGCTCGACACCGAACGCAGTCCGCTCGAGAAGGACCGCGAGCACGCGGCGGCGAAGGACGCCATCGCCCGGGAAGCCGCCGCGCTGGTGCGCGACGGCGAGGTCGTGCTGCTCGACGCCGGCACGACCACCGGCAGGCTCGCCCGCCACCTCGCCCACCGCGAGGGGCTGACCGTCGTCACCAACGGCGTCAACGCCATCCGCGAGCTCGCGGGCTTCGCGGGGATCGACCTGATCGTCCTCGGCGGCCGGGTCCGCCACCCCAACGAAGCGATCCTGGGCGAGAGCGTGCTGGCCCAGCTGCGGCACATCTCACCCGACCGGGTGTTCCTGGGCGCGGACGGCCTGGTGGCCGAGCGGGGCCTGTGCTGCCCCTCACTCGAGCAGTCGGTCGTCAAGCACGCGATGCTGCACGCGGGCGGCGAGGCGTACGTGCTGGCCGACCACTCCAAGCTGGGCCAGGCGCCCTTCTCGTACTGGGCGCCGCTCGACCGCGAGTACCGGCTGGTCACCGACGAACCGAAGGTCGACGTCATGTACCCGCAGTTCGCCCAGAGCGTGATCCTGGCGGGCACGCCGGAAACTGTCGGTGCTCCCGCGCATGATGGACGACGTGGCAGTTGACGTGCTCGACCTCTTCTCCCCCGCGACCCGCGACTGGTTCGCGGGGGCCTTCGCCGCGCCCACCGCGGCGCAGGAAGGCGCCTGGCGGGCGGCGCACGCGGGCGAGCACGCCCTCGTCGTCGCGCCGACCGGCTCCGGCAAGACGCTGTCGGCGTTCCTCTGGGCGCTGGACCGGCTGTCGGTGGAGCCGCCGCCGGCGGAGGCCACGAAACGCTGCCGGATCCTCTACGTCTCCCCGCTGAAGGCGCTCGCCGTCGACGTCCAGCGGAACCTGCGCGCGCCGCTCGCCGGCATCTCGCAGGCCTCGCGGCGGCTCGGGCTCCCGGTGCCGGAGATCGAAGTCGGCATGCGCACCGGCGACACCACCGCGGCCGAGCGCCGCTCGTTCGGCAAGACCCCGCCGGACGTGCTGGTGACCACGCCGGAATCGCTGTTCCTGATCCTCACTTCGTCGGCGCGGGAGTCGCTGCGCGGCGTCGAGACCGTGATCGTCGACGAGGTGCACGCGGTCGCCGGCGGCAAGCGCGGCGCGCACCTCGCGCTGTCGCTGGAACGGCTCGACTCCTTGCTCCCCAAGCCGGCGCAGCGGATCGGGCTGTCGGCGACGGTCCGCCCGGTCGACGAGGTGAGCGCGTTCCTGGCCGGCGGCCGCCCGGTGCGGGTGGTCCAGCCGAAGCTGGCGAAGACCATCGATGTGCGGGTCGAGGTCCCGGTCGAGGACATGAGCAACCTCGACGCGCCGCGCGGCGGGCCCGCGCCGAGCCCGCTCGACGAGCTCGAGTCGCTGACCGAGGCGTTCCCGCCCGGCGACATCGCGCCGGGCGGCCTGGGCACGCTGGAGGAGATCGCCGGCAACCCGGTGCAGCGGCCGTCGATCTGGCCGGCGGTCGAGGAACGGGTGCTGAGCCTGATCCGCGACCACCGCTCGACCATCGTGTTCGCCAACTCGCGCCGGCTCACCGAGCGGATGACCGCCCGGCTGAACGAGCTGGCCGCCGAGCAGACCGAGCTCACGCCGGCCGACACGTTCCCGGCCGACGCCGTCGGGCAGTCCGGGGTCAGCACCGGCGCGCCGCCGGTCATCGCCCGCGCGCACCACGGGTCGATGTCGCGGGAGCAGCGCACGCACGTCGAGGAAGACCTCAAGTCCGGGCGGCTGCCGTGCGTGGTGGCGACGTCGTCGCTGGAGCTGGGCATCGACATGGGCGCGGTCGACCTGGTGGTGCAGATCGAGGCGCCGCCGACGGTGGCGTCCGGGCTGCAGCGCGTCGGCCGGGCCGGGCACCAGGTCGGCGCGGTCTCCTCCGGGGTGATGTTCCCCAAGTTCCGCGGCGACCTCGTGTCCTGCGCGGTGGTCGCCGAACGGATGGCGAGCGGCGCGATCGAGGCGGTCCGCTACCCGCGCAACCCCCTGGACGTCCTGGCGCAGCACGTCGTCGCGATGGTGGCGCTCGAGACGTGGACGGTGCCGGACCTGGCGGCGCTGGTGCGGCGGGCGGCGCCGTTCGCGTCGCTGCCGGACGACGCGCTGCACGCGGTGCTCGACATGCTCGCCGGCCGGTACCCGAGCGAGGAGTTCGGCGAGCTGCGGGCCCGGATCACCTGGGACCGCATCGCCGGCGAGCTGCGCGGGCGGCCCGGCTCGCAGCGGCTGGCCGTCACCTCCGGCGGCACCATCCCCGACCGCGGCCTGTTCACCGTGATGACGCCGGGTGGGGACGACAAACCCGGTTCGCGCGTCGGCGAGTTCGACGAAGAGATGGTCTACGAGTCGCGCGTCGGCGACACCATCCTGCTCGGCACGTCGTCGTGGCGGATCACCGACATCACGCACGACCGGGTCATCGTGGTACCCGCGCCGGGCGAACCGGCGCGGATGCCGTTCTGGAAGGGCGACGCGCCGGGCCGTCCGCTGGAACTCGGCCGGGCGCTGGGCAAGTTCGTCCGCGAACTGTCCACAGCGGACGATCAGAAGGCGCGCGAGCGAGCTGCCGCGGCGGGGCTGGACGAGCGGGCGTGCGACAACCTCCTCGCGTACCTGACCGAACAGAAGTCGGCCACCCGGCACGTGCCGAACGACCGGACGATCCTGCTGGAGCGCTACCGCGACGAGCTGGGCGACTGGCGGATCATCGTGCACTCGCCGTTCGGCGCGCAGGTGAACGCGCCGTGGGCGCTGGCCATCGCCGCGCGGCTGCGGGAGAACCGCGGGGTGGACGCGCAGGTCGCGCACTCCGACGACGGCATCGTGCTGCGCCTGCCGGACGCGCTCGACGCCGAGGGCGGCGACGTCACGATCGGCGCGGACGACATCCTGCTCGATCCCGAAGAGGTCGAGCAGCTGATCGTCGCGGAGGTCGGCGGCTCGGCCGTGTTCGCGGCGCGGTTCCGGGAGTGCGCGGCGCGATCGCTGTTGCTGCCGCGGCGGGACCCGCGGCGGCGCACTCCCCTGTGGCAGCAACGGCAACGCGCGTCGCAGCTGCTGTCGGTCGCGTCGAAGTACGAGCGGTTCCCGGTCGTCCTCGAAGCGATGCGGGAGGTGCTGCAGGACGTCTACGACGTGAGCGGGCTGCGCGAGCTGATGGCCGACGTCCGGGCTCGCAAGGTCCGGCTGGTGGAGGTCGAGACGCCGGCCGCGTCGCCGTTCGCGCGCAGCCTGCTCTTCGGCTACGTCGGGATGTTCCTGTACGAGACCGACGCGCCGCTGGCCGAGCGGCGGGCGGCGGCGCTGTCGCTGGACTCGGGGCTGCTGGCCGAACTCCTGGGCACCGAGGCGATCCGCGAGCTGCTCGACCCGGAAGCCGTGCGCGAGGTGGAACGGTCGCTGCAGCGGCTCGACCCGGATCGGCACGCGCGCTCGGCGGAGGACGCCGCCGACCTGTTGCGGTTCCTCGGCGACCTGACCGTCGAAGAGGCGGCCGAGCGCGGGAGCCAGGCGGAGTGGCTCACCGAGCTGGAGGCGGCGCGGCGGGCGATCCGGGTGCGGATAGGCGGCACGGAACGGTTCCTGGCGATCGAGGACTCCGGCAAGGTGCGGGACGCGCTGGGCACCGCGCTGCCCGTCGGCGTTCCCGAGGCGTTCACCGAACCGGTCGCGGATCCGCTCGGCGACCTGCTGTCGCGCTACGCCCGCAGCCGCGGGCCGTTCGCCGCGGCGGCCGTGGCCGCGCGGTTCGGGCTCGGCGCGGCGGTCGTCACCGGCGTCCTCGACCGGATGACCGGGGAAGGCCGCCTGGTGCGCGGCGAGCTGAGTCCCGTCGGGCATCCGGACACCCACGGCGTAGGTGTCGAATACTGCGACTCCGCGGTGCTGCGGCGGCTGCGGCGGGCGTCGCTGGCGAAGCTGCGGGCCGAGGTGGAGCCGGTCGAACCGGCGGCGCTGGGCCGGTTCCTGCCGGCGTGGCACGGGTTCGGCGGCCGCGTCCGGGCGGCGCCGACGGCGGACGACGTGCTGTCGGTGGTCGAGCAGCTCGCCGGGGCGCCGTTGCCGGCGAGCGCGGTGGAGTCGCTGATCCTGCCCGGCCGGTTGCCGGGCTACTCCCCCGCGTTGCTGGACGAGCTGACGACCGCGGGCGAGGTCACGTGGGCGGGCTGCGGCGCGCTGTCCGGCGGGGACGGCTGGATCGCGCTCGCCCCCACCGACGTCGCCGACCTGTTGCTGCCGGAAGTCGTCGAGGACATCCCGACCGGCCCGCTGCACGACGCGCTCGTGTCCACTTTGGAGGGTGGTGCGCTGTTCTTCCGCCAGCTGGTGGACCGCGCGAGCGTGCTGGTGGACAAGGCGCCGGACGACGCCGAAGTCGTGGCCGCGCTGTGGGACCTGGTGTGGGCCGGGCTGGTCACGGGCGACACGCTGGGGCCGTTGCGGGCCCAGGTGGCCGGGCACGGCGCGCACAAGCCGCGGCGCCAGGCTCCCCGCGGCCGGTACGCGCGGTTGCGGGCGGGGCGGCCGCAGATGCCGTCGCGGTCGGGGCCCCCGACGGTCGCCGGCCGCTGGGCGCTGACGCCGGTCCGCGAAACCGACGCGACCCGGCGCGCCCACGCGCGGACGGAGGCGTTCCTGGAGCGCCACGGCGTCCTGACCCGCGGCGCGCTCGACACCGAACGCGTCACCGGCGGGTTCTCGGGGATCTACAAGGTGCTGCGCGGCATGGAGGACACCGGCCAGGTGATCCGCGGCTACGTCGTGGAGGGGCTGGGCGCGGCCCAGTTCGCGGCGAAGGGGGCGGTGGACCGGCTGCGCGCGCTGTCGGGTCCGGGCCGCCCGGCGCCCGGCCGCGCGGTGGTGCTGGCAGCGGCGGACCCGGCCCAGCCGTACGGCGCGGCGCTCCCCTGGCCGGCGGCGACGGGCGACACGAAGCACCGCCCGGCCCGCAAGGCCGGTGCGCTGGCGGTGCTGGTGGACGGGGTTCCGGCGCTGTACGTCGAGCGAGGAGGCCGGTCACTGCTGAGCTTCACCGAAGAACGGCAACCCTTGGCGGACGCCGCGCAGGCGCTGTCGGCCGCGGTCCGGGAGGGCTGGCTGGGCCAGCTGGCGGTCCAGCGCGCGGACGGCGAGCAGGCACTGACGTCGGAGCTGGCGGAGGTCCTGCGGGAGGCCGGTTTCCGGGCCACGCCCTCGGGTCTGCGCCTGCGGGCCTAAGCTGCCAGTCCGACACGCACGAAGGATGTTCTGCTCATGGCCATGCGCGAGCTGCGCTATTTCGGGGACCCGATCCTCAAGTCCGTCTGCGACCCGGTCACGGTGTTCGACGCGAAGCTCGAGGCGCTCGTGCGGGATCTGGTCGACTCGGTGAAGCCGGCGGGACGCGCCGGGCTGGCCGCGCCGCAGATCGGGGTCGGGCTGCGCATCTTCAGCTACGACGTCGCCGGGCTCGCCGGGTACGTCGTCAACCCCGAGATCGTCGAGCTGTCCGAGGAGACACACGAGATCGACGAGGGCTGCCTGTCGGTGCCGGAGCTGTGGTTCCCGACGAGGCGCGCGAAGCACGCGAAGGTCCGGGGCGTCGACATCCACAACGAGCCGATCGAGGTCGAAGGCGAAGAGGTGCTGGCCCAGTGCCTCCAGCACGAAACCGACCACCTCGACGGCGTGCTCTACCTGGACCGCCTCACGGCCGAGCGCAAGAAGACGGCCATGCGCGAAGCACGCGACAAGGACTGGTTCTGGAAACGCTGACCAGGCCCCGGCTTCACCCCGGCAGGAACATCCGCAGCTGAGTGCCCTCCTCGAGGGAGCGTTCCGTGCGCAGCCCCGCCCGGGCCGCCGTCCGCGGCAGCACATCGTCGCCGGGGAGGCAGTCCGCCCTCAGCTCCGCGATGCCCTGAGCCTCCGCGAGCGTCGCCACCCTGGACAGCAGGGCCGTGCCGATGCCCTGGCGCTGCCAGTCGTCCTCCACCAGCAGGGAAATCTCGGCGCCGCCCGTCGCGGACGGGATCAGCTGGGCCAGGCCGATCACCTCGCGGCCGAAGACCGCGAGCACGCTCGTGCCACGCGGGGGCACCAGCAGGCGGTGCAGCCAGCGGCGCGGGACCGTCCGGACGCCCGTGTGGTAGCGGCGGAAGAGCGTCGCCGTCGAGCAGCGGCGGTGCAGTCCGGACACCGCTTCGGCGTCGGCGGGGACGCCCTTGCGCAGGACGATCGCCGCGCCGTCCGGGCGGTTGAGCACCACCGGGCCCGCGACGTTCCGCTCCGCCGCGGTCAGCAACGTCACCAGTGCTTCGGCGCGGGTGAGCTCCAGCTGGACGAACGGTGCCCACTGGCGCCGTGCCACCAGCGCGTCCCCGCCGCCCAGCGCGAACACCGCCCGGTGCCCGCTCTCGGTGCGGGCCGGGTTCGCCTCGGCCGTGGGGACGCGCGTGACCACGTCCGCGGCCAGCACGTCCTTCAGCACCTCGGCGAGGCGGGCCGGGTCGTCGACCGCCCGGCGGGCCGCGAGCAGCGTCGACGACGCCGGGTCGACCAGCTCGTGGACGTCGGCGTCGATGATCGCCGTGCACTCGCAGCCCTCGGCGCGGATGGCTTCGGCCAGGTGCCGCCGGGGCAGGCCGGTCGCCGGGCGCAGGACGATCTCGTCGAGCACGCCGCCGGGCACGGGCAGCACGGCCAGGCCGAGGATGTTGCACTCGAGGTCGGCGAGCCGGATCGCGATGCGGGCGAGGGTGCCGGGGTGGTCGTGCATCCGGATCCGGACCCGCCACGCGGACGGCGCGTCCGCCACGTCGACGGCGGCCGCCGGGCCGACCTGGGGCAACGCTCTGGAGGTCTCCATGCCACCACGGTCCCGCGCGGTTGTTGCCGGGCCAGGACGCCGGTGTTTCGCGCAGGTCAGCGTTGGCCGTGACCCGGCAACCCGGGCGAAACACTCGTCAGCCAGGATCGCAGCTCGGTCGCGACGGTGACCGGGGCGTCCAGCTGGATGAGGTGACCGGCGGCGGCGACCGGGGTGAACGTCGCGCCGCGGATGCCCGCGGCCAGCCGCTCGCCGATCGGGGCCGGGATCCACGTGTCCTCGGCACCCCAGAGCACGCGCACCGGGAGATCCACCCGGCCCAGTTCCGCCTCGTTCTCGGCCAGGTAGCGCTCGTCGTACGCGGCGATCTGGCGGTAGAACGCCGGCTGGCCTTCCTCCCCGAGCCACGGCGCGGTGAGCTCCGCGAGGTCGGCCTCCCGCAGTTCGCGGAAGCTCGCGTTGCCGATGTAGGCCCGGACCAGCGCCTCGTGGATGTACGGCGGCACCTGGGCGAGCACGTCCGGGTGCTCCTTGACGAGCTGGAAGAACGGCGAGCCCGACGGCGGGATGGCCACGGCGTCGGCCAACAGCAGCGACGCGTACGGCACGCCGTGGACCAGGTGGGCACGCAGCGACACGGCACCGCCGTAGTCGTGGGCGACGACGTGCGGCCGGTCGAGGCCCCAGTGCGCGAGCAGCGCCCGGAACGCCTCGGCCTGGACGCCGAAGTCGACCGGGTGATCCGCGTCCTTCGAGGACCGGCCGTAGCCCGGCATGTCCCAGAGGTAGACGGTGAAGTCTTCGCTCAGCGCTTTGGCGAAGGGCCGCCACAACGCCGACGACCACGGTGTGCCGTGGCAGAACACCACCGCCGGGCCGGATCCGGCCCGGTCCCAGGCGATCCGGCGCCCCTGCCACTCGAAGATCTCCATGCTCCCAAGCTAGGTCAGCGCGGGGTCAGTACGCAGAACTCGTTGCCCTCCGGGTCCATCAGCACGCGCCACGGCAGGGCCGGCCCGCCGAGGTCCGCGGGCGCCGCACCCGCCGCCACGACCTCCGACACCGCCTCCGCGTGCTCGGTACCCGACGGCGGCGCGACATCGAGGTGCACCCGGTTCTTGACGCTCTTCACGTCGTCGTTGCGGAGGAACTCCAGCCACGGCCCGCGGCCCGACGGCGCGCGCAGCCCCACCAGGACGTCGCCTTCGCGGGCGCCGACCGGCCAGCCGGTGAGCCGTGTCCAGAAGTCCGCCATGCGCTCCGGGTCGTGGGCGTCGACCACGATCGAAGCCACGGCACCCGACGCGTACCGGTCGCGGGGCTCGAGGACGCAGAATTCGTTGCCCTCCGGGTCGGCCAGCACGACCCACGGCACGGCACCCTGCCCGAGGTCGACCCGGCGGCCGCCGAGTTCCAAGGCGCGCGACACCAGCTCCGCCTGGTGCGAGAGCGACGTGCTCGCCAGGTCCAGGTGGATCCGGTTCTTCACCTCCTTGGCCTCGGGTACGGGCACGAAAACGAGGTCGAGGTCCCAGCCGTCGGTCTCCGGGGCGCGCACGTCGACCTCATCCGGCTCCTCGACGGCGACACACCAGCCGAGCAACGCGGCCCAGAAGTCCGCCAGGACCCTCGGTCGCGCCGCGTCGATCACCAGGTTCACCAGGCGCGTGGTCATGCGGCGCAGGCTAACCGCCACCCCCGACAGTTCCGGTTCGGCTTCCCCACCGGCCGGATCATCGGGTCGCGAGCCGCATCAGCGCCCAGAGCTGGGCCGCCTGGTCGTGCACTCCCCGCACGGTCACCGAGGTCAGGGACGACCGGCCCCACAACCACAGGTAGATCCGCCCGGGTTCGGCGGCCGTGACGACGTCGTCCGCGGTCTCGGCCTCCTCGGCCGAGCAGCGCCAGGCCTCGGTCGACTCGGGCCCGGCCCGCGCGATCCAGCTGTGCGCGCCGGTGCGCACGCCGACCGAGCCCGCTTTCGTGCCGGTCAGCCCCAGCATCGGCAGCTTGTGCCCGAACCAGAGGGTCAGCGCCTCGTCGATGCCGTCGATCGCCAGGTCCTCGGCGACGCCGCGCTGCTCCGCGCCCGCCGCCTGCTCGACGTCGACGCGGTGGACCAGCGTCTCGTGCAGCATCCGCCGGCGCCAGAACCCGTAGGTCTGGTCGGCCGGCCACCACGTGTCGGCGCGCTCTTCGGGGTCGTGCGCGGCCAGCTCGTCGAGCAGTTCGGCCAGACCGGTCTCCAGGTACGCGGCCAGGCTCTGGCCCGGCTCGGGGTCGCGCTGCCAGTCTTCGGGGTTGCGGCCTTCGGCGAGCCGGCGCCGGACCATCCGGTAGAGGCTGCCGACGTGCCGGGCCACTTCGGCGGCCGACCAGCCCGGGCAGGCGGGCACCGGCGCTTCGGCGGGTGCCGCGTGGACGGCCTCGGCCAGCACGCGGCCTTCGATCCCCAGCGCCGTGAGCAGCCGCCCTCGGTCGACCGGGCCGTGCTCACGCGACATGGGCTTCCCCGGTGATCGGGAGGCCGTGCACCAGGCGGCGGACCAGTTCGAGGAACGACGCGGCGGCCCGCACCAGCTCGGCGGCCGACTCGGCGGTGACCTTGCCGGTGATCCCGGCCTGCGCGGCGGCGCGCGCGGCCGAGTTGCCCGCGAAGAAGGCCGACCACTCTTGAAGTTCGGGGGCGACGGAGTCGAGCAGCACCCAGGTACTGGCCGGCCGAGCGCGACCCCGGTGCGGACGCCCCCGCGCGGCGAGCACGGCGGCGGCGCCACGGAGGGCGGCGAGGTAGGCACCGATGAAGCGCTCGGCGGGAGCGGTCTCCCGCTCGGCCTCGGCGAGCCCGCGCCGGGCTTGGGCGAGCAGGCCGGCCGCAACGGGTGCTGCGGGCGGGCGAAGGGACATGGGCAGCTCAGGCTGGCTCCGCTCAGCGTGGGCGGCGGGTTCCCCATCGGCGGCGGGCGGGCGCAGGGAGGCCGGGAGCTGGGCCTGCGGGGAGTCCGCGGTGGGCGGGCGCAGCGAGGTCGGCAGCTCGGACTGGCTGCGACCAGCATCGGCAGCGGGCGAACCGGACTCCGCATCGGCGGTGGGCGGGCGCAGCGAAGCCAGCTGCTCCGGGTCTGCCGCCGGCACCGGCGAGTAGGACATCGGCAGCTGGACCTGCTCAAGCTCCGCACCGGAGGTGGGCGGTCGCTCCGACGCCGGCAGATCGGACTGACCGGCATCCGCGACCGGCGGCCGAAGCGACATCGGCAGCTCAGGCTGCCCCGCGTCAGCCACCGCCGACGAGCGCAGCCGGCCCTCTCCGGCGGCCGTCGGGCGGGTCCGGCGGGGGCGGCCGTGGTGGGTGCCGGCCGCTGCCGGGGTCACCGGCTGGCGCAGCGGCATGGGCAGCTGCGGCTGCCCGGACTCCGTGGGGGACACGACCTTGACGGACATGACGACCCTCCTCCTGCGCGGGGTGAGCCCGATCGAGTACCCGGCGGCCGGACGCTTCCCCCGCCCGCCGCCGGGCACCTGACCGGTGCGCGCTCACCGATGTCGAACGTCTGTTCGAACAATTTCCAGAGTAACCCCGACCCGGTGTCCGCTCAACCCCACGGGTGGAATCCCCGGACGTGGTGCGGGACACCAGGTCGGTGGCGTGATCTCATAGGTTCATGAGTTCGCTGGACCACCCCGCCGTCGCCAAGGTGGCGGCCGCGCTGGCCGAAGCCGGGCAGCACGCCGCCGCCGAGGGCATCCGCGTGCTGCCCGCCGAGGTCCGGACCGCCGCTCAGGCGGCCGAAGCGCTCGGCGTGCCCGTGGGGGCCATCGCCAACAGCCTCATCTTCCGCCTGGGGTCCGACAAAAAAGCGCTCCTCGCGCTCACCTCGGGCGCCCATCGCGCGGATCCGGCCACCCTCGAGCGGCTGGCCGGGGCCGGAATCGGCAAGGCCGACGCCGACTTCGTGCGGGCGCACACCGGGCAGCCGATCGGCGGGGTCGCCCCCACCGGGCACCCGGGGCCGCTGCCGACGCTGGTCGACACCGCGCTGCGCGCCCACGACGTCGTGTGGGCCGCCGCCGGGCACCCCAAGACCGTCTACCCCACCACCTTCGCGGAGCTGGTCGCCTTGACCGGGGGCACCCCGGGCGCGCTCAGCGGCGCGGAGGAAGATGGACAGCCGTGACCGCGATGCCCGCCGGCTGCTCCCGCTACGTCCAGCTCTCCTCGGACGAGTTCCGCGCCCGCCTGCCCGAGGCGCTGGACATCTACGTCCGGGCGATGCGGTACCCGGCCGGCACCGCCGAGCAGCGCGCGCCGATGTGGCTCACCCACGCACTGCGCGAGGGCTGGCGCTGCATGGCCGCGCTCGACGCCGACGACGTCCTGCTCGGGCTCGCCTACGGCTACCGCGGCCGGGCCGGGCAGTGGTGGCACGAGCAGGTGCGCCACGGCCTGAGCCGCCGCTTCGGGCCCGAAGCGGCGGAGCGCTGGCTGTCGGACTACTTCGAGCTGACCGAGATCCACGTCAAGCCGGAGAACCAGGGCCACCAGATCGGCGAGGACCTGCTGCGCGCGCTGCTGGACGGCGTGCCGAGCGCGAACGTCCTGCTGTCGACGCCCGAGGGCACCAGCCGGGCGTGGAAGCTCTACCGGCGCACCGGGTTCGTCGACGTCCTGCGCGACTACCACTTCGCCGGCGACCCGCGGCCGTTCGCGATCCTCGGGCGGGCACTGCCCCTCGACTCGCGCTGAGCCGAGGGGCAGCACCGGTCAACGCGGTTCGGGACGCCAGTACCCGATCGCCAATGCCGCGACCAGGACGGCGGCGCCGCACCAGGCCGTGACGCCGAGCCGTTCCCCGAAGAACGCGGCGGACAGGACAGCGGCCGTCAGCGGCTCGAGCACCGCCGACAGCGCACCCAGGACGGGATGCGCCGTCGCCAGGCCATGCAGGTAGGCGGCGTAGGCGAGCGCGGTCGGCACCGCACCGAGGTAGCAGGCCGCCGCGAGGACGTCCGCGTGCAGCGGCAGCGCCATGCCCGTCCAGCTCGCCACGGGGGTGAGCAGGAGACCGCCGGTCAGGCAGCCGAACGCCGTCGTGGACAGCGGGTCCAGGCCGTCGACCGGCTTCGCGGTGAGCAGCGTCAGGGCCGCGAAGCCCGCCGCGGCGAGAAGCGCGAAACCGAGCCCGCCGATGAGGTGGGCGGGTTCGTCCGGTGACCAGCGGAGCAGCACCAGGCCGGCGAGCGTGCCGGCGAGGGAGAGCACCGTCCAGCGGTGGGGCTTGCGCACCACCGCGAGCGTGACGACGACGGGCGCGGCGCCGATGGTGGTCATCGTGGCGATGCTGACCGAGCTGAGCGCGACGGCGGCGAAGTAGCTCGCCTGGAAGAGGGCGAACAGCGCACCGACGGCGAGAAGCCGCTTCGCCGCTTCGGCGGTGCGTGGGAAGGCGCCGCCTTTCAGCAGGACGAAGAGGGTCGCGACGCCGCCGCCGACGAGCAGCCGGTACGCGGCGACGGCGAGCGGGTGGAGGCCGGCCAGCTGGCCGAGCAGTGAGCCGGCGAGGCCACCGGTGCCCCAGAGGACACCGGCGAGAACGAGCGCGGCCGAGGACCGGGCGCGCGTGGACAGGGTTGTCAAAGGAACGCTCCTGCGTCGAAGGAAAAGGGAGCTCGACGACGCGGGGCGGTGCAAGACGAATCAGCCGCGGGCCCTGGAGGCCACGCGGCTGGGGACCACCCCGCTCAGGCGCGGGGCGGTGGGGTGACGAAGAGGATTCGGCGCACGGGGCGAACCTAGTGGTGGCGAACGCCGTGGGGGGCCCCGGGGTGCGGGGGGGGCCCCGGCGGGGGGCCGGCCCCCGGGGCCCCCCCGGCCCCCCCCGGCCCCCCCCCCCCACGGCGGATCTCAGTCCAGCTGGGCCAGCTGCTCCCGCAGCGTGTCCAGCCCCATCCCGCCCAGCCGCAGCGCCTGCATGTGGAACCGCTTGATGTCGAACGCCCCGCCGGCCCGCCCCTGGGCCTCCGACCGGGCCGCCAGCCACAGGCGCTCGCCGATCTTGTACGCCGGGGCTTGACCGGGCCACCCCAGGTATCGGTCGATTTCGTCGCGGACATGCGCATCGTCGGTGATCGTGCGGGTCAGCATGAACTCCAGGCCCAGCTCCGGGGTCCACCGCGACCCCTCGTGGAAGCCCGTTCCCGCCGGGATCTCGAGCTCCAGGTGCATGCCCAGGTCGACCACCACCCGCGCCGCGCGGAAGAGCTGTTCCGACAGCATTCCCAGCAGGTCGCCGTCGTCGGACAGGTAGCCCAGTTCCTCCATCAGGCGCTCCGAGTACAGCGCCCAGCCCTCCGCGTGGCCCGACGTGAACGCCATCAGGCGCTGGTACTTGTTCAGCCCCTCGGACTGGTCCACCGCCGTCGCGATCTGGAGGTGATGACCCGGTGCTCCCTCGTGGTACACCGTGCTCGTCTCGCGCCACGTGACGAACTCGTCGCGGCCGGCCGGCAGGGACCACCACATCCGGCCCGGGCGGGCGAAGTCCTCGCTCGGGCCCGTGTAGTACGCGCCCACTCCTCCGCCCGGCGGGGCGATCTTGCACTCCAGCGCCATCACGCGATCCGAAATCTCGAAGTGCTTGCCGCGCAACGACTTCAGCGCTTCGTCGGACAGGTGCTGCATCCACGCTTCGAACTCCGCGCGGCCGCGGACGCGGTAGCGGGGGTCGGCGTCGAGCACTGCCGCGACCTCTGCCACCGAAGCGCCCGGCTTGACGCGGTTCGCGACCGTCCGCATCTCCGACTCGATCCGGGCGAACTCCGCCCAGCCCCATTCGTAGGCTTCACGCAGGTCCAGCGCCGCGCCGACGAAGTACCGCGACCACAGGCGGTAGACGTCCTCGCCGACGGCGTCCTTGACCGGGGCCTTCGGCGCCAGCTCGGCCCGCAGGAACCCGGCGAACTCCGCGAACGCCTCCTCGGCCGCCCGCGCGCCGTGCGCGAGGTCTCCCTTCAGCGCTTCACCCGGCGAAGACGCGCCGCCGACGAGCTGGGTGAAGTAGCCCGTCTCCTCCTGCAGCCCGGCCCACGTCTCGCACTGCTCCGCCACCTTCGCGATCTGCCGCAGCGCCGAGACGTGCCCGTTGTCGGCCGCCGAGAGCAGGCCGTTGCGGACGTTCGCGAGCGCCTGCGGGACCTCGCCGAGCCGGGCCGAGACGACCGACCAGTCCTGCTCGGTGTCGAGCGGCATCAGGTCGAACGCCATTCGCAGCTCCTGCACCGGGCTGGAGATGACGTTCAGGCTCGCCACGTCAAGGCCGGCCTCGTGGATCTCCAGCTCCAGCCCGACGCGCTCGGTGAACACGGCTTTCGCGGCGCGCTCGGCGGCGTCCTGCGGCTCGGTGGCCGTGACGGCGGCGTGCGCCCGCGACCCCAGCGCGGCGCGCCCGGCGAACCCGTCCGCCGAGTAGTCGGTCAGCCGGTGGTCGTGACCCGTGATGCCGTAAGCGGTCGCCGCGACCGGGTCCGCGGCCGCGTATTCGTCGACGTAGCGGTCACAGATCCCGTGCACGCCATCGGAAGCAGTAGAAGCCATGCGCCGCACGCTACCGGGCCACCAGGGGCCGGTGGTACGGCCTTAAGTGCGGGCCGGGACGAGCCCCAGCCGGGCGATGACCTCGCGCGTCGCCTTCGACCGGTTGAACGTGTAGAAGTGCAGGTTCGGCACGCCCTCGGCGATCAGCTTCTCGCACAGCTCCGTGGTGACGTCGATGCCCGCCGCGCGGAACGCCTTGGGGTCGTCGGCGAGGGGTTCGAGCCGGTCCAGGAGCTTCCGGGGCGCCGGCGCTCCGGAAAGCTTGATCGTCGTCTGGAGCGTCCGCATGGTGGTCAGCGGCATCACGCCGGGCAGCACCGGGACGTCGCAGCCGGTCGCGGCCACCCGGTCGCGCAGCCGCAGGAAGTCCTCGGCGTCGTGGAACAGCTGCGCGATCGCGAAGTCGGCGCCCGCGCGCAGCTTGCGGACCAGGTACTTCGTGTCCGACTCCAGGTCGGCCGAGCGCGGGTGGCCGTAGGTGTACGCCGAGACGCCGATGCAGAAGTCGCCCAGCTCGCGGACCAGCTGCACCAGCTCTTCGGCGTAGGTCAGGCCCTCCGGGTGCGGGATCCAGTCGCCGTAGACGTCGCCCGGCGGGTCGCCGCGCAGCGCGAGGATGTTGCGGACGCCGACCGAGGCGTACCAGCCGATCACGTTCCGCAGCTCGGCGACGGTGTGGTTGACCGCGGTCAGGTGCGCCATCGGCACCAGCGTCGTCTCGGTGGCGACGCGCGCGATGCTGCGGATCGTGCCGTCGCGGCTGGAGCCGCCGGCCCCGTAGGTGATCGACATGTAGGCCGGGTCGTACGGCTCGAGCTCCCGGATCGCCTTCCAGAGGACGGCCTCGTCCGCCGCGTCCCGGGGCGGGAAGAACTCGATGGAGAACTTCGGCCCGTCTCCTCGCAACCGCTCGATCACCGACGTCATACCCGAATGTTAAAGGTCTCCGGTACTAAACTGGTCACGGGAGTGAGCCATGCGCGACGACGACACGAACCGGGACGAGGACGTGCGCCTCGCCGTCTACCACGCTTTCGCCGATCGCGGCCGCGCGCCGTCCGCGCCGGAGCTGGCCGACGCGGCGGGCGGGTCGCTGGCCGTCGCCAAGCAGGCGCTG
The DNA here is from genome assembly GCF_030182635.1 of Amycolatopsis ponsaeliensis. Classification (NCBI taxonomy): domain Bacteria; kingdom Bacillati; phylum Actinomycetota; class Actinomycetes; order Pseudonocardiales; family Pseudonocardiaceae; genus Amycolatopsis; species Amycolatopsis ponsaeliensis. The sequence goes on along the minus strand of NZ_JAPZLD010000003.1, from coordinate 154,399 downwards.
CACCGCCTCGCCGAGGCCCACCACCTGGTGCTCGACGAGTGCGAGCACGTCGTGCTGGCCCACCCGTTCGCGGCGAAGTCGCTCGGCTTCTCGGTGATGGGCTCGCGCACGCTGTGGTGGGGCGGCTGCGCGTGGGACTCCTTCGCCATCCCCCACCTGGTGGCCGGCGAGCCGGAGGTGCTCGTCGCGACCCGCTGTCCCGGCTGCGGGCAGCCGCACGCCCTGGTCGTCACCCGGTCCGCACCGCCCGAGGGCACACAGGTGGCGCACTTCCTCGTGCCGGCCGCGCGGATGTGGGACGACGTGCTGCACACCTGCGGCCACCAGCGGCTGTTCTGCTGCGAGTCCTGTGTGGACGCCTGGCTGGCGGCGACCGGGCAGGCCAAGGGGTACGTCATGGACCTCGTCACGCTCTGGCGGCTCGCCCGGGGCTGGTACGAGGGCCGGCTCGAGCGCGGCTACCGGCGGCGCGAACCGGACAGCGCCGTCGAATACTTCGCCGAAACGGGCCTGACCGGGCCGTTCTGGGCGGCGACGGCCGGAGTCTGATTCGCCACATCCGGGTGCCCCGGCGGCCCGCGCCCCCGCCGGTTCCGCGAGGATGGCGGCATGAACGCGCCCGTTTCCGACACCGATCTGCCCGCCAACGTCGAGCGCGCGCTGGCCGGGTTCCTCGGCCGGGCGAGCGACGAAATCGTGGCGACCGAGCCGACCGTGAAGGCCGGGATCGACGCGCTGAGCGGGTTCGTGCTGACCGGGGGCAAACGCTTGCGCCCGACGTTCGCCTGGTGGGGCTGGCGCGGCGCGGGCGGCGACCCGGCGGGCCCGGACGCCGAGGGCGTGCTGCAGGCGGTGTCCAGTCTCGAGCTGATCCAGGCGTGCGCGCTGATCCACGACGACCTCATCGACTCCTCCGACTCCCGCCGAGGCTTCCCGACCGTGCACATCGCGGGCGCGAAGCTGCACGCCGACCAGGGCTGGCTCGGCTCCCCCGCGACGTTCGGCCTGGCGACCGCGGTGCTCGTCGGCGACCTGGCCCTGGCCTGGGCGGACGACATGTTCGCCGACGCGCCGCTGCCCGCGCGGACCCTCGCCGCGGCCCGCCCGGCGTGGCGCGCGATGCGCACCGAGGTGCTCGCCGGGCAGTACCTCGACGTCCGCACGCAGGCCACCGGCGACGCCTCCGTCGAGGCCGCGCTGAAGATCGACCGGCTCAAGACCGCCGCCTACACCGTGCAGCGGCCGCTGCACCTCGGCGCCGCGCTCGGCGGGGCCTCCCCCGAGCTGATCGCCACGCTGCTGGAGTTCGGCGGCGAGGTCGGCGTCGCGTTCCAGCTGCGCGACGACCTGCTGGGCGTGTTCGGCGACCCGTCGGTCACCGGCAAGCCCGCCGGCGACGACCTGCGCGAGGGCAAGCGCACCCTGCTCGTCGCGCTCGGCCTGCAGCTCGCCGCCGAGAAGGGCGAGACGGCCGCGGCCACCGTGATCGCGGACGCGATCGGCGACGCGGACCTGTCCGACGAGGGCGTCGAGACCGTCCGGATGGCGTTGCGGCAGGTCGGCGCGGTCGACGCGGTCGAGCGGCGGATCGACGAGCTGACCACCGCGGCGATGGCCGCCCTCGAGCGCGCGCACCTGGCCGAGCCCGCGCCGGAGGCGCTGACCGGGCTGGTCGTCAAGGCCACCCAGCGGACGTACTGACGTGCGGCGGATCGAAGGGCCCGCCGATCACGTCGTGGTGATCGGGGCCGGGCTGGCCGGGCTTTCGGCGACCCTGCACCTGCTCGGGGCGGGGCGCCGCGTAACGCTGCTGGAGCAGGCCGACGTCCCGGGCGGGCGTGCCGGGCAGGAGACCTTCGACGGCAACGCCGTGGACACCGGCGCGAGCGTGCTGACCATGCCCGAACTCCTCGAAGAGGCGTTCGCCGCGGTCGGTGAACCCCTGGCCAAGAACCTGCGCCTGACCAGGCTGGATCCGGCGTACCGGGCCCGGTTCGCCGACGGCAGCACCCTGGCGCTGCGCACCGACGGCGATGCGATGGAGGCCGAGATCCGCGCCTTCGCCGGCGCGCGCGAAGCGGCGGGTTACCGGGCGCTGCGGCGCTGGCTGACCGAGCTGTACGCCGTGCAGAAGGACCGGTTCCTGGCCACGAACTTCGACTCGCCGTTCGACCTGGCCCGCCCCGAGCTGGCGAAGCTCGCGGCGCTGGGCGGGTTCGGCAGGCTCGGCCCGCGGGTCGGGCGCTACCTGCTCGACGAGCGGGTCCGGCGGCTGTTCACCTTCCAGGCGCTCTACGCCGGCCTCGACCCGGCGAGCGCGATCGGCGCGTACGGCGTCATCGCCTACATGGACACCGTCGGCGGCGTCTACTACCCCGAAGGCGGGATGGGCGAGATCGGCCGGGCGATGACGGCCGCGGCGACGCGAGCCGGCGCGGACGTGCGGTTCGGCACCGAAGCCGCGTGGCTCGAGCGGGTGTCCTCCCGGGTGCGCGCGGTCCGGACGCGCTCGGGCGAGCGGATCGCCTGCGACGCCGTCGTCCTCGCCACCGAGCTGAGCGCGGCCTACCGGCTCATCGGCGCCCGGCCCCGGCGGCCGGTGCCGCTGCGGTACTCACCCTCGGCCGTCGTCCTGCACGGCCGGACGACGCGGGCGTGGGACCTCGGGCACCACACGATCTACTTCGGCGACGCGTGGGAGCGGACGTTCGCCGAGATCATCCGCGAAGGGAAGCTCATGAGCGACCCGTCGCTGCTGGTCACCCGCCCGACGGCGACCGACCCGGGGCTGGCCGGGCGCGGCGGCGAGATCGTCTCGGTGCTCGCGCCGGCGCCGAACCTGCGGCGCGGACCGATCGACTGGGACCGCGTACGCGAGCCGTACCGCGAAGAGCTCCTTCGCACGCTCGAAGCGCGCGGACTGACCGGTTTCGGCGACGGGTTCACCGTCGACGAGACGATCACCCCGGCGGACTGGGCGGCACGCGGGCTCGCGGCCGGGACGCCGTTCTCGCTGGCGCACACGTTCACGCAGACCGGCCCGTTCCGGCCGGCGAACCTGGTGCGCGCGGCGGGCAACGTGGTGCTCGCCGGCTGCGGCACGACGCCGGGCGTCGGCATCCCGCCCGTGCTCATCTCCGGACGACTGGCAGCGGAAAGGATCACCGGCCGGTGAACGAACTCGACGCCGCGGGCATCACCGAACCCGCGCTGCGCGCCGCCTACACCGAGTGCCGCCGCATCAACGCCCACCACGGGCGCACGTTCTTCCTGGCCACCCGGCTGCTGCCGGCGCGGGCCCGGCCGGCCGCGCACACGCTCTACGGGTTTGCGCGGATGGCCGACGACCTGGTCGACGTCCCGGCGCCGGGCACCGACCCGGCCGAGTCCCTGGACCGCGTCGCGGCGATGGTGGACGTCGTCTTCGACGGCGGCACCCCGGACGACCCGGTGCTCGTGGCGCTGGCCGACACGGTGCGGCGCTACGGCATCGAACGCGGCCTGTTCGACGCGTTCCTCAAGTCCATGCGGATGGACCTCAAGCCGGTCGAGTACGCGACGTTCGCCGAGCTGGGCGAGTACATGTACGGCTCGGCCGCGGTGATCGGGCTGCAGATGCTGCCGGTGTTCGGCACGGTCGGCGCCTTGGCAGAGGCCGAGCCCGGGGCGATCGCGCTGGGCGAGGCGTTCCAGCTGACGAACTTCCTGCGCGACGTCGGCGAGGACCTCGATCGTGGCCGGCTGTACCTGCCGACGCGGGAGCTGGCGGCGTTCGACGTCACGCGCGAGCTGCTGGAGGAGCGGCGGCCCGACCCCCGGATCCGGGCGGCGCTGGCGTACTTCGCCGCGCGGACGCGGGCGGTGTACCGGCGGGCCGAAGCGGGGGTTCCGTTGCTGCGGCCCGAATCGCGGGCGTGCGTGCGGACGGCGTTGACGCTGTACGAGGGCATCCTGGACGAGATCGTCGCGCTGGACTACGACATCCTCACGCGGCGCGCGGTGGTGCCGAAGTCACGCAGGCTGGTGGTCGCGCTACCCCCCTTGGCCACGGTCTGGGCGCGCGAGACGTTCCGGGGCGGTCGTAGGCTGCGGTCATGACCGAACGACGCATCCGGATCGGCCTGCAGCTCCAGCCGCAGCACGCCGACTACGACACCATCCGGCGCACCGCCTCGGCCGCCGAGGACCTCGGCGCCGACATCGTCTTCAACTGGGACCACTTCTACCCGCTGTACGGCGATCCCGAGGGCGCGCACTTCGAGTGCTGGACGATGCTCGGCGCGTGGGCGGAGTCGACCTCGCGCGTGGAGATCGGCGCGCTGGTGACCTGCAACAGCTACCGCAACCCCGAGCTGCTGGCCGACATGGCCCGCACGGTCGACCACATCTCCGGCGGCCGGCTCATCCTCGGCATCGGCTCCGGCTGGTTCGAGAAGGACTACGACGAGTACGGCTACGAGTTCGGCACCGCGGGCGGCCGCCTCGACGACCTGGCGGAGTCGCTGCCGCGCATCGAGTCCCGCCTCGGCAAGCTGAACCCGGCGCCGACCCGCAAGATCCCGGTCCTCATCGGCGGCGGCGGCGAGAAGAAGACCCTCAAGCTGGTCGCCAAGCACGGCGACATCTGGCACGGCTTCGGCGACCCGGAGGTCGTCGAGCGCAAGGTGAAGATCCTCGACCAGCACTGCGCGGACGTCGGCCGCGACCCGGCCGAGATCGAGCGCTCGTGCGGCGTCCAGGGCGAGCCGGACGAGCTGGGCCCGAAGCTGCTGAGCCTGGGCGTCACGACGTTCACGGTCGGCGTGGGCGGCCCGGACTACGACTTGGGAGCCCTCAAGTCGTGGATCGCCTGGCGCGACAAGACCAACGGCTGACGTTTGTTCCATGAGGGGCACCTTCATGGTCTTTATGGCCATGAAGGTGCCCCTCATGGCTTTTGCGCCCGGTGGGCGGCGACTCGCTCCCGCGTCGCGCAGCGCGGGGAGCAGTAGCGGCGCGGACTTCCCCCGCCCGTGTGCGCGAACGGCTTCCCGCACGACGCCGAAGCGCACAGCCCTCCCGGCACGTCCTGACGCTCCGCCAGCAGCGAAGCCAGCCCCAGCGCCGACGACGTCACCAGCCACGCGCCCCACGGCCCGTCGTCCGCCGTGTCGGCGTGCAGGTGCCAGCCGTAGCCCTCTTCGTGGTCCGTCAGGCGCGGCGGGCTCGCGTACGCAGCGAAGAGCCGGTTGAGCACCGCAGCCGCCGAAGCCACGTCCGGTGCCGCGAACACCGCGCGCAGCTCGACCGCCGCCGCCCGAAGCTCGGCCACGTCCGAAGAAGACAGCCGGACCTCCGGTTCGCCGTGCGAACTCAAGACACGGGCGACCGCGGAAGGATCGGCGTCGAAGAGCAACACGCCCAGCAGGTCGACCGCGCGCTGCACGGAATCCCGGTGCGGAAAAGCCATACCCCACTGTAACGTCTTGCTCATGATAAGGCGTTACCTGGTCGGGGCGACGTTGGCGCGGACCGGCGACGAGCTGTCCGGCCCCGCCCTCCTGCTCCTCGGCCTGCAGGACGGCCCGCACGCCGGTTCCGCGCTGCTCGCCGGCCTGACCGCGGCCGCCGCCGTGGGCGGGCCCGCCTTCGGGGCCCTTCTCGACCGCAGTCCCGCGCCCGGACGGCTGCTGGCCATCGCCCTCGCCGGGTACGCGGGCGGGATCGCCGCCGTCACCGCCGCCTTCGGGCACCTGCCGCTCGGAGCCGTCGTCGCCGGCGCGGTCGTGACCGGCCTGCTCAACCCGGCCGTCGCCGGGGGCTGGACCGCTCAGCTGCCCGCCGTCGCCGGGCCGAAGCTCCCGCAGGCCAGCCGGCTCGACGCGCTGACGTTCACCGCCGCCGCCCTGGCCGGTCCCGGGCTCGCGGGACTTCTCGGCGGCTCGCTCGGCCTCGCGACCGCCGTCGTCCTGGTCGCCGCCGCGGTCCCCCTCGCCTGGCGCCTCCCGGGGAAGCTGCGCACGACCAAGACCCGCCTCCGGGACGGCTTCGCGGTTCTCGTGCGCAACGCCCCGCTGAGGCGGGCGACCTGCGCGTCGACGATCTCCTGCACGGGCATCGGGATGGTCACCGTCTGTTATCCCCTGCTGGGCGCGGCCCACCTCCGCGGCCCGGCCGACGGCGCCCTCCTGCTGACCGTGCTCGCGACCACGTCCCTGCTGGCCAACGCGGTCTTCGCGCGACGCCCGCTGCCGTGGTCCCCGGACCGGACCGTCTGGCTGAGCACCCTGGTCCTGGCGGTGAGCTGCACCGTGGCCGCGCTCGCGCCCGGCGTCACGGGGCTCGTCGCGGCGGCCGCGATCGCCGGGTTCGGCGAAGGACCGCAGCTCACGGCGCTGTTCGCGATCCGCCACCGCGAAGCGCCGGAGCACGTCCGGGCGCAAGTGTTCACAACGGCGGCGAGCGTGAAGATCACCGGACTCGCCGCGGGAGCGGCCCTCGCCGGCCCTCTCGCGACCTGGTCGCTACCGGCGTGCCTCAGCGTCGCCGCAGCCGTCCAACTAGTCGCTGCGGCGAGCTATCTGCGCAGGTCAGAACGCCATCGCCTGGGCGCGCCGCTTCACCTCGGTGCCGTGGCTGGTGCGCAGGGCGTTGACCGGGGTGCTGCCCGGCAGGCTCTCGTCGGTCTCGAACAACCACCGCAGCATCTCCGTCCGGGAGAACCCGGAGTCGGCGAGCACCGTGATCGTCCCGGCCAGGCCCTTCACGATCCCGTCCTTGACGAAGAAAGCGCTGGGAACGCACAGGTCACCGCCGCGTTTGAAGGCGATCAGCTGCCCGTCACGCAGCATCTGGCGCACCTTGTTGGCCGAAGTCCCGAGGACGTTCGCGACCTCTCCCAACGGGAGGACCGCGATGGCGGTGTCGAGGACGTCGTCGGCGACAGGAATCCCACTCACAGGTGACACTCTGCCACATTCCGCACTCACGCCCGTTAGTGCGCACGGGTGACCCGCGAGGTCTCCTCCACCAACCGTGTGCGGTTCCGTACGATCCATACTCGTGACTCGCACCCAACCCAGCCTGGTCGGCACGCTCCTCGAGCAGCGCTACCGGGTGGACCGGCTGCTCGCGCACGGGGGGATGTCCTCCGTCTACCGGGGGACCGACACCCGGCTGGACCGTCCGGTCGCGATCAAGATCATGGACCCGCGGTTCGCCGACGACCGGTCGTTCGTGGACCGGTTCGTGCGGGAGGCGCAGTCGGCGGCGCAACTGCACCACCCGCACGTCGTGGCGGTGCACGACCAGGGCTTCGACCTGCCCCAGGGCGCCGAGTCCGGGCTCGCGTTCCTGGTGATGGAGCTGGTCGACGGCGGGACGCTGCGCGACCTGCTGGCCGACAAGGGCCCGCTGGACGTCGCGCTGGCGCTGAGCGTGGCCGAGCCGGTGCTCTCGGCGCTGGCCTCCGCGCACCGGGCCGGGCTGGTGCACCGGGACGTCAAGCCGGAGAACGTGCTGATCGGCCGGTCCGGGCCGCACACCGGCGGCGTCGTGAAGGTCGCCGACTTCGGGCTGGTGCGGGCCGTGGCGAGCGCGGGCACGACGAGCTCGAGCGTCATCCTGGGCACGGTCGCCTACCTGTCCCCGGAGCAGGTCGAGATCGGCTCCGCGTCCGCGCGGGGCGACGTCTACTCGGCCGGCATCCTGCTCTTCGAAATGCTCACCGGGCAGGTGCCCTACACCGGCGACACCGCGATCTCGGTGGCGTACCGGCACGTGAACGACGACGTCCCGCGGCCGAGCGAGCTGCGCCCGGACCTGCCGCCCGAGCTGGACGAGCTGATCACCCGCGCGACCCGGCGGGACCCGGAGCTGCGTCCCGCCGACGCCGGGGAGTTCCTGACCGAGCTAACGGCGGTTCGTGCGCAGCTGGGCCTGCTGCCGGTGAACGTGCCGATCCCGGTTTCGCACGGCCAGGGCGACCTCGCCGACACCGAGCGCACGCTGCCGCGGATCCCGCAGGTGCAGCCGGACACCGAGAAGACGATGCCGGTGCAGCGCCCGAACGCGACGCGGGCGCTGAGCCACCCGGGCACCCCGCCCCCGGGCATCACCCAGCAGATCCCGCCCGTGCGGCCGCCGGTGCCGCGGCGCCGGAGCGAGGCGGAGCCGGAGAAGCCGAAGGACAACCGGAAGCGGATCGCGGTGATCGCCGGCGCGGTGCTGCTCTTCGGCGGCTTGCTCACGGCCTTCATCTTCATGCTGACCGACACCGGCGGCGACAAGACCGCGACCGTGCCGAAGCTCGTCGGGCTGAACCAGGCCGCGGCGGGTGACGCGCTGCGGTCGGTGAAGCTGAACCCGCAGTTCAGCCAGGAGTACGACAACTCGGTGCCGTCGAACACCGTGCTGCGGGCAGAGCCCGCGGAGGGCACGCCGCTGCAGCCGAACTCGAACGTGTCCGTCGTGCTGTCCAAGGGCCGTCCGGCGGTGCCGGACATCCGGCCGGGCACCGCGCTGGCCGACGCCGAGCAGGCGATCAAGACCGCGCAGCTGACCCCGACGCGCGGCGCCGACGACTACGACGCCGACGTCCCGCAGGGCGCGGTCATCCGCACCACGCCGGGCGCGGGCAGCCAGCTGAACATCGGCGGCCAGGTCACGATCATCGTGTCGAAGGGCCCGATCCCGCTGCCGCCGGTCCCGGACGTCACCGGCCGGAGCAAGGACGAGGCGTTCCAGCTGCTGCAGCAGGCCGGGTTCGAGCCGTTCCAGGCGGGCGAGGAGTTCAAGCAGGACGTCGCGGGCGGCGCCGTCACCCGGACCGACCCGCCGGCCAACGCGCAGGCGCGGGAAAAGCGGATCGGCGTCTTCGTCAACAACGCCGTCCAGGTGCCGGACGTCCGGTTCCGCTCGTTCGACGACGCCCAGAAGATCCTCGAGCAGGCCGGGCTGAAGGCCGACCGCGACGGCAAGGGCGGCGGCCGCGGCGGAGGCGGCGGGTTCGACTTCGTCTTCCAGCAAGACCCGCAGCCGGGCACGTTCGTGCAGAAGGGCAGCAAGGTCAAGCTGAAGGGCTTCGGGGGATGATCGGCAGCCGAGGCCGCGTGACCGGCACGATCGGCCCCGGCCTCATCGGCGAGGTGCTCCTGAACGTCCGGGGCGGCACGGAGGCGTTCTACGCCTACCCGGCCGACCCGGACGCGACCTTCTCCTCCGGCACCCAGGTGCTCGTGGTCGACTTCGAACCCCCGCGCACGGTTTATGTCGAGCGGTGGCAACCGCTGGGCCGCTGACGGCGTCGAAGAGGCACCAACACACCTGACAACAGAAAAGAGCGAGGGGGTCGGTGCCATGAGCCTCGTGGAAATCCTGCTGCTTTCCGCCGGTGGAGTCATCGTCGCGCTGCTGGTGATCTTCGGGATCCTGCGGCTGCTGTACAAGGTCGCGGAACCGAACGAAGCGCTGATCATCTCCGGGCTCGGCGTCCGGGTCGACCGCGCGGACACCGCGGACAGCCTGGGCTTCAAGATCATCACCGGCCGCGGGGTGAACGTCCTGCCCGGCTTCCAGACCGCGCGGCGGCTGTCGCTGGACACCCGGGGCGTCAACCTGCAGGTTTCGTGCGTGACCAAGCAGGGCCTGCCGGTCACCGTGCGGGCCGTCGTCATCTACAAGGTCGGCGACGACTTCGCGTCGATCGCCAACGCCGCCCGCCGGTTCCTGGACCAGCAGAAGGGCATGAACGACACGATCCACGAGCTGTTCTCCGGGCACCTGCGCTCGATCGTGGGCGGGCTGACCATCGAGGAGATGATCCACAACCGGGACGCGCTGACCGGGGAGGTCCGCCAGTCCTCGGCGACGGAGATGATCAAGCTCGGGCTGATCGTGGACTCGTTGCAGATCCAGGAGATCGACGACGAGTCGGGCTACATCGTCAACCTCGGCAAGCCGCACGCCGCCGCGATCGCCGCGTCGGCCCGCATCGCCGAGGCGCGCAGCGACCAGGAGGCCGCCGAGGTCGAGCAGATGTCCGCGGCGAAGAAGGCGGCCGCGGTCCGCGAAAGCCAGATCCAGCAAGCCGGTTACCAAGCCGAGGTCGACCAGGCGCGGGCGAAGATGTCCCAGTCGGGTCCGCTGGCCGAGGCGACCGCGCGCCAGGAGGTCGTCGTCCAGGAGACCCGGGCGGCCGAGCTGGAAGCGGCGCTGGCCGAGCAGCGGCTGCAGTCGCAGGTCCGCAAGCCGGCCGACGCGAAAGCGTACGACACCCGGACCGCGGCCGACGCCGCCCGTGACGCTTCGATCGCCAAGGCGCAGGCCGAGGCGAAGGAGACCGAGCTGCGGGCCGCGGCGGACGCGACCCGCGTGAAAACGGCCGCCGAGGCCGAGGCGCAGGCCACGAAGGCCCGTGCCGAGGCGATGGCGGGCGCGACCCGGGCGACCGGTGAAGCCGAGGCGGCCGCGGCCAAGGCCCGTGGTCTGGCGGACGCGGAAGCCGCGAAGGCGAAGGGTCTCGCCGAAGCGGAGTCGGCCCGGGCGAAGGGCCTGGCCGAGGCGGACGCCATCAAGGCGCGCGCCGCGGCGCTGGCGGAGAACCAGGAAGCGGTCGTCGCGCAGCAGCTGGCCGAGCGCTGGCCGGAGATCGTCGAGGCGGGCGCGAGCGCCTTCGGCAACATCGACCACATGGTCGTGCTCAACGGCGCCGACGGCATGTCCGACATGTTCGCCAAGGCGCTGTCGCTCGGCGGAACCGGTGTCGGCCTGGCGCGGCAGCTCATGGACGCCATGGGCAAGCCGGCCGGCAAGGAGCTCGACGAGTCCGCGCGGCGCAATGGCGAACTCAAGCCGAGTGACCAGGAACTCAAGCTGAGCGACTGACCCGTCACGCTGTGTGCGGCCCCTGTGTCCCGGATCACGGGAGGCAGGGGCCGTACGCCCGTTCGGGGGCGGCAATTCCCGAGCCGTTGTCCTACCGTGGGCGCATGGTGCCGGACAGCGGGTCGCGGGCCGCCCGATGAGCTTCTTCACCGGCGGCCCCCGTGAGCGTCCCCTGTTCCCCGTGCCGGAGCAGGAGCTCTACGCGTTCAACGGCCGGCACTGGACCGATCCCCCGCGCGAGCACATCGTCCCGGCGATCCTGCCGCTGGCGCAGCCGCTGGGCCGGTCCGAGCGCACGATCGTGGCGCTGCGGGCCGTCGAGGTCTGGCCCCGGTCGCTCACGCTGCGCATCACGGTGTACTCCCGGGACAGCCTGGTCGACGACCCCGCCGAGGGCCTGATCGACCACCGGCGCAAGCCCGACTACAACGGCCTGCTCATCGGCGTCCTCTACGCCGACGGCAGCCGGGCGAGCTCCGAGACGATCTCGGTGCCGTCGGCGTCCGAGCCGGAAGAGCCGGTGCTGCGGGCGCAGTCCGTCGGCGGCACGCGCTTCGCCGTCGAGCACGAAGTCTTCCTGTGGCCGCTCCCGCCGGCCGGCCCGCTGAAGCTGGTCGTGCAGTGGACGGACCGGGAAATCGCCGAGACGCGCACGACGCTCGACGGCGGCGCGATCCGGGCCGCGGCGAAGGACGCCGCGGAGATCTGGCCGGGGCTGGGCAAGCGGCAGGTGAACGGCCTGCCGGTGCGCCGCGTCGGCAAGCAGGTGGCGCTCACCCCCGAATGGGGGACCTCGGTGGTGCGGGCGGAAGAACCCGGGTCCACCCCCGCGGAGTAGCGCGTTTCCTGATCTGTGACCCCGCGCACCGGCGCCCGGGGTATCTCGAATGGATGAACGGGGTGGGTAGTTAGCGTCGTGGAAACACTTCGACCACCCGGCCGTCATGTCGGGCTGGTGCAGTGCTGTGACCGGGGCTCCGCCCCGGGCCGGGGGCTCCGCCACCCGGACCCCCGCAAGACGCCGGTTCCCCTCACCTTCCGACGCACGTGGCCGTGCACCCGCGAACCCGGAAAGGTCGCCCATGGCAGGCTCTCCGCTCAGCGCCCTCGACGTCGCTTTCCTTTGCCTGGAAAGCGAAACCTCCCCGATGCACATGGGGGCGGTGGTCACGTTCACCACCCGCCGCCCGGTGGACCCCGCCGCGCTGACCGCCCTGCTGGCCGAACGTGCCGCCCGGCTGCCGAAACTGCGCCAGCGGGCCCGCGCCGAACTGTTCCCGCCGGGGTCGGCCAGCTGGACCGAAGACCCGGAGTTCGTTGCGGCGGACCACATCCACCACGTGACCCTGAGTTCTCTGTACGAACCGGACCCCCTCACCGCGTACGCGTCGCGGTGGATCGCCGAGCCGCTCGACACGTCCCGGCCGCTGTGGCACCTCACCCTGGTCACCGGCCTGCCGGGCGGGAAGTTCGCGCTGCTGCTGAAGCTGCACCACGCGCTCACCGACGGTGCCGGCGCGTACGCGGTCGCGGCCGGCCTGCTCGACGGCGTCGAGCTGCCGGAGCGGATCCCGGCGGCGCGGCCGATCCCGGCACCGCGGTCCACTTTGGACACGGTGAAGGACGCGCTGGGCACGGTCTGGGACCAGGCGAACGAGACGGCCGGGATCGCTTCCTCCCTGGTGCGCGCCGCGCGGCCGCCGCTCTCGCCGGTGTCGGCGCCGACGTCGGCCGAACGCCGGCTCGGGTTCGTCCGGCTCCCGCTGACGGAGCTGCGCCAGGTGCGCAAGGCCCACGGCGGCACGACCAACGACGTCGTGCTGGCGGTGCTTTCCGGCGCACTGCGCGAATGGCTGGTCAATCGCGGCCACCGCGCCGACGGCCGCACGCTGCGCGCCCTGATCCCGGTGAGCGTGCGCGGCCGGGCGGCCGGCCAGCTCGGCGGCAACAAGCTGTCGGGGTACCTGTGCGACCTGCCGGTCGGCGAGGACGACCCGGTCGAGCGGCTGCGCGTGGTCCGCCGGGCGATGACCCGCAACAAGGCGGCGGGCCCGAGCCGCGGCGCGGGCGCGCTCCCGCTGCTGGCCGACCGCGTCCCGCCGCTGCTGCACCGGCTGGGCACGCGCACGGCGGGGCTGGCCGCGCCGATGCTGTTCGACCTGGTGATCACGACGGTCCCGGTGCCCCCGGCCCGCCTGTCCCTCGGCGGCGCGCGGCTGGCGGAGGTCTACCCGTTCGTCCCGCTGGCCCCGCGCCACGCGGTCGGCATCGCGGTGGCGACGTACCGCGACTCGGTCCACATCGGACTGCAGGTCAACGGCGAGGCGGTCCCGGACGTGGGCTCCCTGCGGGACGCGGTGCTGAAGTCCGCGGACCGCCTCCTCGACGCTTCCGCTTCCTGACCCCGAAATGCCGTTAAGGCCACCTTACGGGCGTCTGACGCCCGTAAGGTGGCCTTAACGGCATTTCGGCCCGGGTCAGCCGCGGAGCATCTCCGCGACCAGGAACGCCAGCTCCAGCGACTGCTGCGTGTTCAGGCGCGGGTCGCAAGCGGTCTCGTAGCGGCCCGACAGGTCGACGTCCGAGATCTCCTGGGCCCCGCCCAGGCACTCGGTGACGTCCTCGCCCGTCAGCTCCACGTGGATGCCGCCCGGGTAGGTGCCCAGCTTGTTGTGGACCTCGAAGAAGCCCTGGACCTCGTCGACGATCCGGTCGAAGTGGCGGGTCTTGTAGCCGGTGGACGACTCGTGGGTGTTGCCGTGCATCGGGTCGCACTGCCAGATGACCTTGTGCCCGGACGCCTCGACCCGCTCGACGATGCCCGGCAGCACCTCGCGGACGTTGCCGTTGCCCATCCGCGCGATCAGCGTCAGCCGGCCCGGCTCGAAGCGCGGGTCGAGCCGCTCGACGTACTCGACGGCCTGGTCGGGCGTGGTCGTCGGGCCGATCTTCAACCCGATCGGGTTGGCCAGCAGCTCGGCGAACGCGATGTGCGCGCCGTCCAGCTGGCGGGTCCGCTCGCCGATCCAGAGGAAGTGCGACGACAGGTTGTACAGCTTCGGGTTCGCCGCGTCGGCGTTGTCGAGGCGCAGCATCGAACGCTCGTAGTCGAGCAGCAGCGCTTCGTGGCTGGCGAAGATCTCGGTGGACTGCAGCGACGTGTCGGTCACCCCGCAGGCCGACATGAACCGCAGGCCGCGGTCGATCTCGTTGGCCAGCGCCTCGAAGCGCTGCGCGGCCGGCGACGCCGAGACGAAGTCCTTGTTCCAGTCGTGCACCTGGTGCAGGTCGGCCATGCCGGCGCCGGTGAGGGCGCGGACCAGGTTCATCGCCGCACCCGCGTTCGCGTAGGCGCGGATCATCCGGCCGGGGTCGGGCACGCGCAGCTCGGGCTTCGCGACCAGCGAGTTGATGATGTCGCCGCGGTACACCGGCAGGCCCAGCGCGTCCGTCGCGGCCGAGCGCGGCTTCGCGTACTGGCCGGCGATGCGCCCGACCTTGACCACCGGCAGGCTCGCGCCGTAGGTCAGCACGACCGCCATCTGCAGCAGCGTGCGCAGGTTGGCGCGGATGTGCGGCTCGGTGTTCGACTCGAACGTCTCCGCGCAGTCACCGCCCTGCAGGAGGAAGGCCTCGCCGCGGGCGACCATCGCCAGCCGGCCCTTGAGGCGGTCGATCTCTGCCGGGACCGTGATCGGCGGCACGCTCTCCAGCACGCCGCGGACCCGGCGGGTCGCGTCCGGGTCGGGCCACTCCGGCTGTTGCGCGGCGGGCAGGGCCAGCGCCTTGTCGAGCCGCGCCCGCAGCTCGGGCGGCAGTGGCGGCAGCTCGGGCAGGGTGTCGACGGGGACGTCCACGGTCCAGTTCACGAACACCAGGATAGGGTTCCCGCCCCGCTCGGCTTCGCCCGGTTCGCCACCCGACTGGCAGATCCCTCGACATGGGCCCCCGGACGGCCCGCCGAGCTGGGAACTCGTGCCTCACCGGCCGGCCGGAGTCCGCACGGCGGGAGAAGCCCCGCCGTGCGGGCGGCGGTTCAGCAGGGACGGCCGGACGCGAACGTCGCCATCGCGTTCACGCGTGAGAACGCCGGCACCCGCAGCAACGCGCCGGTGTACTTCTCACCGGTGAACAGGCACCACGTGTGCTGGCTGCCGTTCTGTTCGGCGACCGCGGTGAACGGCGGCGTTATCGACGGCGTCGGTGCCGACAGACAGAGAGAATGGGTGAACCCCACCAGGACGAGGCTTTCCGGAATGCACGCCGTGGTCCGCGCGGACGCGGCCGGCGCGGTCAGCAGCATCGTGGCCAGCGCGGACACGGCGAACAGCACCATTCTTTTCATGATTCTTTCCCTCATTTCCCCAGTGAGGGGGAAAGGACCCCCTCACCGACCAGATTGGCAGTAACCGTCCGCCGCGGGGAAGACCCCGTCACGCAGATAGCCCAGCACCGCGGCGTTCCCGCAAGCGTTTTCCCGCGTGAAGACGCCGTGGCCGCCCGCGTCGACGGTCACCATCCGCGCCCGGTTTCCGAACGCCGCTCGCGTTTCGCGTGCTCCGGACAGCGGGGTCGCCGGATCGCGCAGGTTCTGCACCAGCAGGACGTTCGCCGGCCCGGGGCCGCCGACGCGCACCGGTGGTCCGGTGCGCTCGACGGGCCAGGACGCGCACGGGTTCACGTTCGCCGCGGCCGGGCCGAACATCGGGTGCCGCACCCGTTCGCGCTCGACCGCGCGCTGGTAGTAACCGATCTGCTCGGGCCAGTCGGAGTCGTTGCAGATCACCTGCAGTTGCAGCGACGCGCGGGTGTCGCCGTCGAGCGGCCCGGCAGTGACGCGCGCGGTGCCCGCCCACTCGGCGGCGAGCGCGGGGAACGAAGCGTCGTCGTAGAGCCCGTTCCAGGTGTCCGAGCGGAACTCCGGCCCGCGAACCGCGGCCAGCTCGAAGAACTTCGCCGTCACCTCCGCCGGGGTCCGCCCCAGGTGGTAGCCGTCGTCGCGAGCGGCCGCCCACGCGGCGAAGTCCGGGAACCGGTCGTCGAAGCCCTCGGCGAAGCGCTGGTTGGCGCGGACGTCGAGACCGCGCGGGCCGAGGACGCTGTCGAGCACGATCCGGTCGCCGTGGGCGGGGAACATCGACGCGTAGGCGGCGCCGAGGTAGCTGCCGTACGAGAGCCCGTAGTAGGAGATCTTCCGCTCCCCCAGCGCTTCCCGGACGCGGTCGAGGTCGCGCGCGGTGTTCGCGGTCGTCATGTGCGGCAGCAGGTCCGCCGTCGCCGCCCCGCCGCACTGCTTCGCGACGGCACGCGCTTTCGCCGCGGTCTCCACGACGTCACGCGGGCCGTCCGCGTAGGGGCCGAGCACGGCGCCACGCTGCTCGGGCGTCAGATCGCACGTCACCGGGGTGCTGTAGCCGGTGCCGCGCGGGTCGAAGCCGATGACGTCGTAGGCGTCCGGCAGGCCGGATCCGCCCATCCGCTGCAGGAGCTGCGCGGGCATGGCGAGCCCGGGGCTGCCCGGGCCGCCGGGGTTCATCAGCAGCACACCGCGGCGCTTGCCCGGAGTGCCGGCGTGCCGGGAGAGGGTCAGCTCGATCGTGCGCCCGGGATGCGCGTAGTCGAGCGGGACGCGCAGTCTCGCGCATTCGAGCCCGGCCGTGGGCGACGGCGACATGCCGTAGTCCGGACAGGGCGTCGTCCACTCGAGACCCGGCGACGCGTCCGCCGTCGGCGCGGCGAAGAGGGGCAGGAAAGCCAGTGATACCAAAGTTTTCCGCATGCCCCGAGCGTGGCCCGCCGGGAACGCGTGGACGTCAGCCCGGAGGCCGGACCCTCGAGTCCTCCCCCGGGCTGACGGCGCTCACGCGGCTTGCGCGCGGTTGTACAGGTTCTGCGCGTCGGTGCCGAAGTACGGCCCGAACATGTAGCCCGGCAGGAAGGTGTAGCCGAAGCTGTTCACCGAGGCCTGGACGCCGGACCCGGTGCCCTCGTTGAACGACAGGAACCACGGCCCGCCGCTCGAGCCGCCGGTCATGTTGCAGTTCATGGCGTGGTCTTTGGTCAGCAGGAAGTCGGTGAACGTGCTGCCGCTGCAGTAGATCAGCTTCGTGCCGTCGTACGGCGCCGCGGCCGGGTAGCCGAAGGTGTACATGCTCTGGTTCTTCGGCTGGTTGAAGGCGATGCCCTGCGCGCCGACGACGTCCGTGAGCTTCTGGCCGTTGAGCGGGTTCACGACGGCCATGCCGACGTCGTAGTTCATGTCCTCACTGGCTTCCCACTGCGGGGTCGTCAGCGTGGTCTTGGCCGCCCACTGGCCGTAGGGCGCGTTGCCGTTGTCGTAGCCGGGGACGAACGTCCACTGCGTGTGCCAGGTGCCCTGGTACTTGACGCAGTGCCCGGCGGTGACGACGACGCTGCCGTTGGTGCTCGTGACGGCGTCACCCGAGCAGGAGGCGTTCTGGCCGTTGAAGACGAAGAACACGCGCCCGGCGGTGTGGGTGACCTGGCCGCCGCCGGTCCAGGCGCCACCGCCGTTGGGGATGCTCCGGATGATGGCATTCTGCCCGCGCGCCACGTCTTTCGGCGTGAACGCGGGCGCCTTGACGAGGTTGTCCATCGGGACGGCCGCCCGCATGGCAGCAGGCGTCCAGAAGGGGTTCGGCGCGGCCTGGGCGGGCATGCCGACCAGGGCGAACGCGAGGGAGAGGACCGCGGTGACGACCGCGGTCCGGATAGCCGTGTGCTTCAAGACGCCCACCTTCCGCCGAGGTGAATTGCCGCGAAACCGGCACAGTTACTCGAAAGTAGTTGTCCGTGTACACAGAGCACAGCCGCCGTTCGGCGTAATGGGTCGAAACGGGCGAAAGCCCCCTCGCCAGGGGCGAGGGTTCCGACGTTGGGCTCCGCCGCTGCCGCGCAACGGATCCCGGCCCACTCGCCCGCGCCCCCGATTCGAACGTCTTGAATGAGTCATTCAGGTCTTGGGAGGTCCTGAATGACTCATTCAAGACAGCGAGGCCCGCCGGTGAACAGCGAAAGCCCCCTCACCAGGGGCGAGGGGGCTTTCGGACGTGCGGGATCAGACGACCGCGAGCGGCAACGCCGTCGGGTGGACCGGCGCCGGGAGGTCCGACGCGCCCGTCAAGAACGCGTCGACCGCGTTCGCCACCGAGCGGCCCTCCGCGATCGCCCACACCACCAGCGATGCGCCTCGGTGGGCGTCGCCGCAGACGAACACCCCCGGGGTCTCCGTCTGCCAGTCCGCGCCGCACGACAGCGTGCCGCGCTTGGTCAGCGAGAGGCCCAGCCCGGAAAGCAGCGGCATCTTCTCGACGCCCTCGAAGCCGATCGCCAGCAGGACCAAGTCGGCCGGCAGCGTCTCGATCTCGTCGTTGACGGGGATGACCTCGCGGCGGCCCGTCGACGGGTCCTTCTGGACGCGGACCTGCTGCAGCTCGACCGCGGTCACGCGGCCCTCGGAGTTGCCGACGAACCGCTTCACCGCGACCGCGAACTTCCGCTCGCCCGCTTCCTCGTGCGCCGGGTAGGTGCGGAGGATGTACGGCCAGGTCGGCCACGGCGACCGCTCGTCGTCCCTGGTGGACGGTGGCGTCGGGTACTGGTCCAGCTGGGTCACCGACAGCGCGCCCTGGCGGGTCGCCGTGCCGTAGGAGTCGGCGCCGGTGTCGCCGCCGCCGATGATCACCACGTGCTTGCCGTGCGCGTCGATCGACGGCGGGCCGTCGCCCTCGACGAACTTGTTGGCCGGCACCAGGTGCTCCATCGCCAGGTGGACGCCGGCCAGCTCGCGGCCCGGGGTGACCTTGTCGTCGCGGCCGCGCAGCGCGCCGACCGCGAGCACGACCGCGTCGTACTGCGCGCGCAGGTCGTCCACCGTCAGGTCGACACCGACCTCGCAGCCGGTGACGAACTTGGTGCCCTCCTTGCGCAGCTGCGCGAGGCGCCGGTCGAGGACCTTCTTCTCCATCTTGAACTCGGGGATGCCGTAGCGCAGCAGGCCGCCGAGGCGGTCGTCGCGCTCGAACACGGTGACCTCGTGGCCGGCGCGGGTCAGCTGCTGGGCGGCGGCGAGCCCGGCCGGGCCGGAGCCGACGACCGCGACGCGCTGCCCGGACGACACCTCCGCCACCTGCGGCTGGACGTAGCCCGCTTCCCAGGACTGGTCGGCGATCGCCTGCTCGACGCGCTTGATCGCCACCGGCCCGCCCGAGTCCGGCGAGATGGACAGGACGCAGCCCGCCTCGCACGGCGCCGGGCACAGCTTCCCGGTGAACTCGGGGAAGTTGTTGGTGGCGTGCAGCCGGTCGCTCGCCGCGGCCCAGTCGCCGCGGCGGACCAGGTCGTTCCACTCGGGGATCAGGTTGCCCAGCGGGCAGCCGGAACCCCCCGAATGACAGAACGGGATGCCGCAGTCCATGCAGCGCGACGCCTGCTTGCGCACCTTTTCGTTGCGCTCGCCCGGGTCGACGTCCGCGTAGACCTCACCCCACGAGTGCAGGCGGTCCTCTTTGGACTTCTTCTTGGGCTCTTCGCGGTCGTACTTGAGAAAGCCGGTCGGGTCAGCCACGAGCGGCCTCCATGATCGCCTCGTCGACGTCGCGGCCCGCGGCCTTCGCCGCCTTCGCCGCGTCCAGGACCCGCTGGTAGTCGCGCGGCATCACCTTGGTGAACGCCACGGAGCGGCGCGGCCAGTCGCCGAGCAGCGAGGCCGCCACCGCGGAGCGGGTGAGATCGTAGTGCTGTTGCACGGTTTTCTTCAGCCAGGCCAGGTCGTCCGCGGTCGGCTTGAGCAGGTCCACCATTTCCTGGTTGACCTTCTTGCGGTCGACGTCGAGCACGAAAGCCATGCCGCCGGACATGCCGGCCGCCAGGTTGCGCCCGGTCGGGCCGAGCACCACCGCGCGGCCGCCGGTCATGTACTCGAAGGCGTGGTCGCCGACGCCCTCGGCGACGACGGTGGCGCCGGAGTTGCGGACGCAGAACCGTTCGCCGACCTGGCCGCGCAGGAAGATCTCGCCGGCCGTGGCACCGTAGGCGATCGTGTTGCCCGCGATCGTCTGCGCCTCGGCGGCGAAGGACGCTTCCGGGTCGGGCCGGACGATGATCCGGCCGCCGGACAGGCCCTTGCCGACGTAGTCGTTCGCGTCGCCGACCATGTCGAGGGTGATGCCGCGCGGCAGGAACGCGCCGAGCGACTGGCCGGCCGACCCGGTGAGCAGCACGTGGATCGTGCCCTCGGGCAGGCCGTCCCCGCCGTAGCGGCGGGTGATCTCCGACCCGAGCAGCGTGCCGACGGTCCGGTTCACGTTGCGCACCGGCAGTTCGAGCCGCACCGGGTGCGCGTCTTCCAGGGCCGCCTCGGCGAGCTGGATGAGCGTGCGGTCCAGGGCGTGCTCGAGGCCGTGGTCCTGGCCGCGGGTGCGCCGCTTCGCGCCGCCGTACGGGGTCTCCGAAGGCATCTCGAAGATCGGCGCCAGGTCCAGCCCGGACGCCTTCCAGTGGTCGACGGCCTCGTCGGTGTTCAGCAGCTCGGCGTGCCCGATCGCTTCGTCGAGCGTCCGGAAGCCCAGCGACGCCAGGGTTTCCCGGACCTCTTCGGCGACGAACTTGAAGAAGTTCACGACGTGCTCGACCTGGCCGGTGTAGCGCTTGCGCAGCTCGGGGCTCTGCGTGGCGACGCCGACCGGGCAGGTGTCGAGGTGGCAGACGCGCATCATGATGCAGCCCGCGACGACGAGGGGGGCCGTCGCGAAGCCGTACTCCTCGGCGCCGAGCAGCGCCGCGATCACGACGTCGCGCCCGGTCTTCATGGCGCCGTCCACCTGCACGGTGATCCGGTCGCGCAAGCCGTTGAGCAGCAACGTCT
The DNA here is from genome assembly GCF_030182635.1 of Amycolatopsis ponsaeliensis. Taxonomy (NCBI): domain Bacteria; kingdom Bacillati; phylum Actinomycetota; class Actinomycetes; order Pseudonocardiales; family Pseudonocardiaceae; genus Amycolatopsis; species Amycolatopsis ponsaeliensis. Next base: position 133,650 of record NZ_JAPZLD010000003.1, on the reverse strand, counting down.
GCTGGGTCTCGGCGAGGCCGATCTCCCACGGCGTGCCCGCGTGCTTGAGCGAGTTCATCGGGGACGCGCCGGTGCCGCCGTCGTGCCCCGAGATGAGCACGACGTCCGCGTGCGCCTTGGACACGCCCGCCGCGACCGTGCCGACACCGAGCGAGGACACCAGCTTCACGTGGATGCGGGCGTGCTCGTTGGCGTTCTTGAGGTCGTGGATCAGCTGCGCCAGATCCTCGATGGAGTAGATGTCGTGGTGCGGCGGCGGGGAAATCAGGCCGACGCCCGGCGTGGAGTGCCGGGTCCGCGCGATCCACGGGTACACCTTGTTCGGCGGCAGCTGGCCGCCCTCGCCGGGCTTCGCGCCCTGCGCCATCTTGATCTGGATGTCGTCGGCGTTGACGAGGTACTCGCTCGTGACGCCGAACCGTCCACTGGCGACCTGCTTGATCGCACTGCGGCGTTCCGGGTCGTAGAGCCGCTCCGGGTCTTCGCCGCCCTCGCCGGTGTTGGACCGGCCGCCGAGCCGGTTCATCGCGATGGCCAGGGTTTCGTGTGCCTCGGCCGAAATAGAGCCGTACGACATCGCGCCCGTGTTGAAGCGCTTGAAGATCGCTTCGGCGGGCTCGACCTCGTCGAGCGGGATCGGCTCGCGGACGCCGTTGCGGAAGGCGAACAGCCCACGCAGCGTGCCGCCTTCGCGGTAGAGGCGGTGCACCTCTTCGGTGTACTTGCGGTACACCTCTTCGCGGCCGGTCTTGGACGCGTGCTGCAGCAGGAACACCGTCTCCGGCGTGAACAGGTGCAGCTCGCCCTCGCGGCGGTAGGCGTACTCGCCGCCCGTGTCGAGTCCACGGTGGACGCGCTCGGTCGGGTTGTCCGGGTACGCGCGGCGGTGCCGGACGGCGACCTCTTCGGCGAGCACCTCGAGGCCGACGCCGCCGAGCTTCGACGACGTCCCGGTGAAGTACTCGTCCAGCAGGTTCTGGGCCAGGCCGAGGGATTCGAAGACCTGGGCGGCGGTGTACGCGCCGACCGTCGAGATGCCCATCTTGGACATGATCTTCAGGACGCCCTTGACCAGCGCCTGCACGTAGTTGCGGATCGCCTTGGCGGCCTCGATGCCGGTGACCGCGCCCTGTCCGATCATGTCTTCGATGGTCTCGAAGGCCAGGTACGGGTTCACGGCGGCGGCGCCGTAGCCGAGCAGCAGCGCGATGTGGTGCACCTCGCGCGCGTCGCCGGATTCGACGACCAGCGCGACACGCAGGCGTTCCTTGGTGCGGACCAGGTGGTGGTGCACCGCGGAGACCAGCAGCAGCGACGGGATCGGCGCCATCCGGTGGTCGGAGTCGCGATCGGACAGCACCAGCGTGCGCGCGCCGGCCGCGATCGCCTCGGACGCCTCGCGGCGGACCCGCTCGATCGCGCCGGCCAGCGCCTCGGCGCCGCCGTCCACTTCGTACAGTCCGGAAAGGACGCTGCAGGCGAACCCGGGGAGGTCGCCGTCGTCGTTGATGTGGATGAGCTTCGCGAGCTCGTCGTTGTCGATCACCGGGTACGGCAGCTTGAGGTGCCGGCACGACGCAGGCCCGGGGGCCAGGAGGTTGCGCTCCGGGCCCATGATCCGCGCCATGCAGGTGACGAGCTCTTCGCGGATCGCGTCCAGCGGCGGGTTGGTCACCTGCGCGAAGTTCTGCTTGAAGTAGTCGTAGAGGAGCCGGGATCGCTTCGACAGCACCGCGGGCGGGGTGTCCGAGCCCATCGAGCCGATCGGCTCCGCACCCTTCTCGGCCATCGGCGCGAGCAGGATCTTGAGCTCTTCTTCGGTGTAGCCGAAGGAAAGCTGGCGGCGCAGCACCGAGTCGTGGCTCTGCACGACGTGGTCGCGGTCGGGCAGCTCGGCGATCTTCAGCAGGCCCGCGTGCAGCCAGCCCTCGTACGGGAGCTTCCCGGCGAGCGCGGACTTGACCTCTTCGTCGTCCACGATCCGGCCGGCTTCGGTGTCCACGAGGAACATCCGGCCGGGCTTGAGCCGGCCCTTGGCCACGACGTCCTTCGGGGCGACATCGAGGACACCGGCCTCGCTGGCGAGCACGACGCGGTCGTCGGCCGTGCGCCACCACCGGGCCGGGCGCAGGCCGTTGCGGTCCAGCACCGCGCCGACCAGGGTCCCGTCGGTGAAGGTGACGCACGCCGGGCCGTCCCACGGCTCCATGAGACTCGCGTGGAACTGGTAGAAGGCACGGCGTTCCGGCTTCATGGTGGCGTGGTTCTCCCACGCCTCCGGGATCATCATCAGCACTGCGTGCGGCAGCGACCGGCCGCCGAGGTGCAGCAGCTCGAGGACCTCGTCGAAGGACGCGGAGTCGGACGCGTCCGGCGAGCAGATCGGGAACAGCCGGGACAGGTCGCCCTCGAGGACTTCCGACTCCAGCAGCGCCTCGCGGGCCCGCATGCGGTTGCGGTTGCCGCGGATCGTGTTGATCTCACCGTTGTGGGCCACGAACCGAAAGGGGTGGGCCAGCGGCCACGACGGGAAGGTGTTGGTGGAGAAGCGGGAGTGCACCAGCGCGATGGCGCTTTCCAGCCGCTCGTCACGCAGGTCGGCGAAGAACGCGGGCAGCTGCTCCGGCGTCACCATGCCCTTGTAGACGATCGTCCGAGAGGACAGCGACGGGAAGTACGTGCCACAGCCGGAGTTCGCGCTTTCGTGCTCGACGCGCTTGCGCAGGCAGAACGCCAGGCGGTCGAGCTCGAGGCCCGCTTTTCCGTCCGCGGCCACGAAAAGCATGGCGAAGTGCGGCATGACCGAGCGGGCGGTCGGGCCGATGTCCGCGCGGTCGGCGTCGACGGGTACCTCGCGCCAGCCGAGGACTTCCAGTCCTTCTTCGACGGCGATGCGCCCGGCCAGTTCGACGGCCTTGCGGCGCTGCTCGGCGTCTTCGGGCAGGAACGCGATGCCGGCGGCGTAGGCGTGGTGGCCGTGCTCGTCGGGTTCGGGAAGCGCGAAGCCGGCTTCGGCGCGCAGCAGCGTATCGGGCAGCTGCAACAGGATGCCGGCGCCGTCGCCGCTGGTGGGTTCGGCGCCGGCGGCGCCGCGGTGGTCGAGGTTGGTCAGCGCGGCCAGGCCGTCGGTGACGATTCCGTGGGAGCGGCGCCCGCGGATGTCGGCCACCATGGCCACACCGCAGGAGTCCTGTTCGGTCTCCGGGTCGTAAAGACCCTGCTTGCCGGGAATGGCGGAGAAGATCATGAAGGGACCTCCTTCGTCGTCTTGTCGTGCGGGGCCGGGCTACCGGCCGGGGAGCGCACGGGACGACGATGGCCCGCTTGTTAGCGCGACTTTAACACCTGGGAAACATGCCAGCACCCGTTCAGAGCGCCCCGAGCGACGTCGGACGGTAACGATCTGGCTGCGCGGAACGACGTAGTTCCTGATGGGTTCCCGGTAGTTCGTTCTGCTAAGTATACGGCCCGGAAACTCACGTCAAGCCTAACGTGACGGGCCCGACGCGGCACGTCGGGATTGTGTCCCCGCTCACTAGAACGTGTTACATTTCGCCGCATGATCCTCGATCGGTTCAAGCTCACCGACCAGGTCGCGGTGATCACCGGCGCGGGACGAGGGATCGGCGCGGCCACGGCCGTGGCCCTCGCCGAAGCGGGCGCCGACGTGGTCATCGCCTCCCGCACCGAATCCCAGCTTTCCGAGATCGCTTCGCGCGTTTCGGCTCTTGGCCGCCGCGCGCACGTCGTGCCGGTGGACCTGTCGTCCCCGGAGGCCGCGGCGGCGCTGGCGGCGACGGCGGTGGCGGAGTTCGGCCGGCTCGACCTGGTGGTCAACAACGTCGGCGGCACGTACCCGCGACCCCTGCTGGAGACGACCGCGGACTTCATGGAAGAGGCGTTCCGCTTCAACGTGGCGACGGCCCACGCGCTGACGGTGGCGGCGGCCCCGTCCCTGGTGGAGTCGGGCGGCTCGATCGTCAACATTTCGTCGGTGATGGGCCGGCTGTCCGGCCGCGGCTTCGCGGCGTACGGAACGGCGAAGGCGGCCTTGGCCCACTACACGCGGTTGGCGGCGGCGGACCTGGCGCCGAAGGTGCGGGTGAACGCGATCTCGGTGGGGTCGGTGGCGACGTCGGCGCTGGAGATCGTGGTCGGCAACCCGGAGCTGAAGGAGAAGATGGAGTCCGCGACGCCGTTGCACCGCATCGGCGAGGCAGAGGACATCGCGGCGACGGTGGTGTTCCTGGCCTCGCGCGCCGGCGGGTACATCACCGGCAAGATCCTCGAGGTCGACGGCGGGCTGCAGACGCCCAACCTGGAACTGGGCCTGCCCGACCTCTGACGCTCAGCTCGGTTCGAAGGTCTTGAATGAGTCATTCAGGGCGTGGGGGGGTTTCAATCACTCATTCACCACGCCCGACGGTGGCCTTCGGAACTCGAGCGGTCAGCTCTCGTCGGTCTTCTTCGGCTCTTCGGCCGGTGCTTCTTCGGCTGGCTTCTCCGCCGGAGCCTCGGCCGCTACCTTGGCGTGCTCGGGCTCCTCGTCCTTCGGGGCAGCGTCCTCGACCGGCGTCTCATCGGGACCGGGCGCGTCCTTGCTCCGCAGCGTCTCCGGCAGCTCCCGCGGCCCGCGCTTGCCGGCGAGCACGAAGTACACCACCGCGGCCACGAACAGCAGGATCGACGTCCACACGTTGACCCGCAGGCCGAGGATGTGGTTCGCCGTGTCGGTCCGCATCATCTCGATCCAGCCGCGGCCGACCGTGTACCCGGCGACGTACAGCGCGAACGCCCGCCCGTGGCCGAGCTTGAACTTGCGGTCCGCCCACACCACCAGCAGCGCGACCAGCAGGTTCCAGATCAGCTCGTACAGGAACGTCGGGTGGACCGGGCTCTCCGGCAGCGGGATGTGCCCCGTCGCGACGCCGTTCAGCAGGTTGTTCGGGTCGTCCGGGTTGAAGCGCTGGTAGACCTCGAGGCCCCACGGCAGGTCCGTGTGCGCGCCGTAGAGCTCCTGGTTGAAGTAGTTGCCGATGCGGCCGATGGCCTGCGCGACGACGATGCCCGGGGCGATCGCGTCCGCCATCGCCGGCAGCGGGACGCCCTTGCGGCGGCACGCGATGAGCGCGCCGACCGCGCCGAGGGCGATGGCGCCCCAGATGCCGAGGCCGCCGTCCCAGATCGCGAACGCGTTCCAGGGGTTCTTGCCCTCGGTGAAGTACAGCTCGGGGTCGGTGATCACGTGGTACAACCGGCCGCCGACCAGGCCGAACGGCACGGCGAACACGGCCATGTCGATGATCGTGCCCTTGGTGCCGCCACGGGCGGCCCAGCGCCGCTCCCCCCACCAGATCGCCACGATGATGCCGGCGATGATGCACAGGGCGTACGCACGGACCGGGATCGGCCCCAGGTGCCAGACTCCCTGGTCGGGGCTCGGGATCGTCGCGAGGTAGGCGCTCATCACGCGGCCACCGTAGCGCTAAGGCACTCAAGCCTCCAAGGCGGCCAGGTACCCCGCCACCAGCGCGTGCGCCACCTGGACCACGGCCTGGTCGCGCGGGAGGAACCGTTCGTCGTGGAGGCTGGGGACGCCCGCGGTGTCGCCGAGGCCGACGAACAGCATCAGGCCCCGCGTCGCCCCGCCGCAGTAGTGGGCGAAGTCGTCCGCGCCGAACGAGCGGAACTGGTCGTCCACGGCGAAGCCCGCGTGGCTCAGCCAGTGCCGCGCACCCGCCGCCAGCACCGGGTCGTTGGCCAGCACGGGCTCGCACGGGCTGATCTCCAGCTCGGCGGTGCAGCCGTGCGCCTTCGCCGTGCCGTGCACGATCTCCGCGAGCGCCTCCAGCGCGCGCTCGCGGTCTTTCTCCCGCATCAGGCGCAGGGAGCCGAACGCGCTCGCGCTGTTCGGGACGACGTTGGCCGCCGCGCCGCCCTGGATCCGGCCGATCGAGCAGACCGCGCCGAACACCGGGTCGATCCGCCGCGAAGCGAGCTGCTGCAGGCTCACGACCAGCTGCGACACGGCCAGGATCGGGTCGCGCAGCAGCTGCGGGTAGCCGGCGTGGCCGCCCTGGCCGTGCATGGTCACCTCGAACTCGTCGGTCGAGGCGTTCACCGGGCCCGGCACCGCCGCGACGACGCCGTGCGCGATCCGCGGCTGGACGTGCGCGCCGATCACCGCGTCCACCCCGGCCTCGGCCAGCACACCGGACTCGACGATGTCGAGCGCGCCGGGCGGCGACGTCTCCTCGCGCGGCTGCAGCAGCGCGAGGATCGGGCGCGGGACGCCGGCGCGCACCGCCGCGCGGCCGACCGCGACCAATGCGGCGAGGTGGACGTCGTGGCCGCACGCGTGCATCAGGCCGTTCTCCGACGCCCACGGCACGCCGGTGCCCTCCAGCACGGGGAGGGCGTCGAGCTCCGCACGCAGCGCGACGGCCGGGCCGTCCCCGCCGGGCAGCGGAATCGCGCGGCCGGTCTTGGCGACGCGGGTGCCCTCGCCCGCGCCGAGGGCTTCGGCCACCAGCCGGGCGGTGTCGTCCTCGTCGCCGGAGCCGCGCGGGTCGGCGTGCACCGCGTGCCGCAGCTCGATCGCGGCGGGCAGCTCCTCCTCGATCGCCCGCGTCCAGCGGTCCCAAAGGTCGTTCACGCACGCTCCCAGCGGTAGATCCTCTTCGCGTTCTCGTGTCCCACCAAAGCACACAGCCGGACGGCGTCCACTTCGGACATCGCACCGGCGTCGAGCCCGGCGCGCAGGAAGTCCGAGAGTCCTCGGCGGAACAGCGCCGTGCCCAGGTGGTACAGCTCGGCCAGGCCGAAGGCGTCGGTGGAGAAGAGGACCTTCCCGAACGGCGCGATCTCCAGCAGCTCGGCCAGGATCGCCGGCGCGCGGAAGCCCGCGTTGTGGGTGGCGAGGCCGACGTCGACGAAGACGTGCTCGAAGACCTGCGCGAGGTAAGCGGCGTTGCGGTGGAACGGGTAGTTGTGCAGCAGCAGGATCGGCACACCGCGGTCGCGCGTGGCCCGCAGCAGCCCGGTGAGCCGCAGCGGGTCGCACTGGTGCAGGTCGACGTCGGCGTCGCCGTACCCGACGTGGAACTGCACCGGCAGGCCGAGGTCGAGGCCGGTGAACACGAGGAACCGGTGCAGGACCTCGTCGGCGAGCCGGCCGCCGCCCCCGCGCAGCCAGCGTCCCGCGGCGGCTCGGACCTCGGACGGCGACGGCCGCTCCCCCGCCAGCTCGAGACCCACGCGGTAGGCCGCGATCGACTTGAACCCGACCGCGGTCTCCGCCCGTTTCCCCAGCTCGGCGGCGAAGTCCGCGGCGAACCCCTGAGCCGTGCTCCCGCGGATCACGGCTTCGGCGACCTGTTCCAGCCGGACGATGTCGTGCGCGCGGGCGCCGGCGAGGTCCGCGAACTCCCCGGTCGTGGTCAGCACGTCCGGCAGGAACCCGCCGTCCAGCAGGAAGTCGGTGGTGCCGGTGGTACGCAGGAACCGCCGCGCCACCTCGGCCGCGCCCAGCTCGGCGCGGCGTTCGAGGTAGGCGTCGGCCGGGGCGTGCTTCGGCAGGTCGAGCACGGGCGCGCAGCGTTCGCGCACGGCCAGCCCGATCAGCGAGTCGAACAGGCTCGTCCCGAGCGGCGACGTCGTGTCCGCCTCGGTCAGCATCGCCTCGAAGTCCGCGCGGGCCACGTCCTCCGTCACGACGCCGTGGCAGTGGTGGTCCACCAGCGGCAGGTCCGCGACGAACGGGAGCAGGTCGGTCATGCGCCTCCGTCCACGGTGCCGAGCCTCTCCCCCACCCTACGAGCGAAGCCGGGCGCGGACAGCACCAAGATCACCGCCAGCACCAAGACCCCGCCGGCCACCACGGGGAACCACCGCGCCGGGCCTTCGGTCGGGTACGGCACCACGTTGACGTACACCGTGTACCCGAGCACGGCGAGCGCGCCGACCGGGAACACCAGGTGCCACACCGGCACGCGCATCCGGCGCTTCACGAACAGCAGCAGGATCGCGCCGGCCGTGGTGAGCAGGTAGATCACCAGCAGGATCAGCGTCCCGATCGAGCCGGACCACGCGAAGGTGTCCGACGCCGTCGCGCCGAAGAACAGCGCGCACACCAGGATGATCAGCGCCGCCGCGCCGGTGACCACGCCGACCGCGGCGACCGGGGTGCCCCGGCCGGACGTCCGCCCGATGCCGCGGCCGCCGTAAGCGTCGCGCCCGAGGGCGAACAGCAACCGTGAGCCGCCGACGACGCAGGCCAGGCAGCAGCCGAACGCGCTGATCGCGGCGCCGACGCTGATCACGTCGCCGACCCACGCGCCCGCGTACCGGCTGCCGAGATCGCCGAGCAGGGACGGCGAGTCGTGGAACGCCGTCGCGTCCGTGCCGAACGCCATCATCTCCACCGCCGTGACGACGACGAAGTAGCCGCCGCCGAAGATCGCCGTGCCGAGGATCGCGCGCGGGATGTTGCGCTTCGGGTCGTGGGTTTCCTCGCCAAGGGTCGCGGCGGCTTCGAACCCGGCGAAGGACAGGAAGCCGAACACCGCACCGAGAAACACACCGGACACTCCGGTGTCGGGGACGAAGACGTCCATGGTGAAGCGCGCGCCGCTCGGCGCGTTCCCGGCGATCAGCCGGACCAGGATCACCACCGTGACCAGCAGGATCACCGCGATGGTCGCGCCTTCGACGGCGAGCAGCGTGCTCGTGCCGCGGCGCGCGGGCACCACGGACAGCAGCCAGGCGCCGATCAGCGCGACGGCCGTCAGCACGAACGGGCCCCAGGACGGCGGGTTCGGCCAGATCCCGACCTGGGTGAGGAAGGCGGTCCCGAGCGTGCCCGCGGCCGAGCTCGTGACGACGGCGTAGAACGTGTACGTGCCGAGCAGGCCGATGCCGGAGACGACGCCGGCGCGCGGGCCGAGCGTCGCGCCGACGAAGGCGTACACCGAACCGGCGTGCTGGTAGTACCGGCAGAGCTTGACGAAGCCGTACGCGACCAGCAGGACGCCGACCGCCGAGAGCAGGAAGGCGAGCGGGACGGCGCGGCCGGCGGCGGCCGCGGTCTGCTGGGGGTTGATGTTGGCGGCCATGCTGGGGGCCATCAACGCGACCGACAGGCCGACGGCCTGCCAGACGGAGAGGGAGCGGCGCAGCCCTGGACGGGTTTCGACGGTGTCTGACACGATCTCCACCTCTTTTCGTAGGTAACCAGTGAACATCGACGGGAGCAGGATGAGCCAGCTCGATCGGGCGGAACTCGCACAACAGGGCGCATTGCGGGCCGACGGCCTGCGCGCAGCCGGGGTCGAGCTCGTCGCGCTGACCTTCGTGGACAACAGCGGCATCGCGCGGGTCAAGGCCGTCCCGGTGGACCGGCTGTGGTCGGCGGCGGCGTGGGGCGTCGGCGCGTCGAACTCGTTCGACTTCTTCCTGGCCACCGACGACATCACCGACGGGACGTATTCGCGAGGTCCGGTCGGTGACCTGCGCCTGCACCCCGATCTCGACGCGCTCGTGCCCCTGGCCGCCCAGCCGGGCTGGGCGTGGGCGCCGGTCCGGAAGTACGACCAGGAAGGCGCGCCGCACCCGCAGGACGCGCGGGCGCTGGCCGCCACCGCGACGGACCGGCTCGCGGCGCTGGGCTACAACGTGCGGACGGCCTTCGAGATCGAGTGGGTGATCACGGCGGAGGACGCGCCGGACGACCCGCGTTCGGCGACGGCGGGACCGGCCTACGGCTTCGCACGGCTTTCCGCGCAGGCGGGCTACCTGCGCGCGCTGGTGTCCACTTTGTCCGCTCAGGGCGTGGTGGTGGAGCAGATCCACCCGGAGTACGCGGCCGGGCAGTTCGAGCTGTCGGTGGCGCCGGACGACCCGGTGCGCGCGGCGGACATCGCGGTGCTGACCCGCGAGACGATCCGGATGGTGAGTGCCCAGCACGGACTGCGGGCGTCGTTCACCCCGAAGTTCTCGCCGGACGGCGTCGGCAACGGCGGCCACGTCCACCTGAGCCTCTGGGACGGCGACCGCAACCTGTGCTCCGGCGGCGACGGCCGGTTCGGCCTGACGCCGACGGCGGAGGCGTTCGGCGCCGGGATCTTCTCGCGGCTGCCGGCGCTGCTGGCGATCGGCGCGCCGTCGGTGGTCAGCTACCTGCGGCTGGAACCGCACCACTGGGCCGGGGTGTTTTCGGTGTGGGGCCTGGAGAACCGCGAGGCGCCGCTGCGGCTGGTGCAGGGCCCGGCCGGGCAGCGCGACCGGGCGGCCAACTTCGAGGTCAAGTGCTTCGACCTGACCGCGAACCCGTACCTGGTGGTGGCGGCGCTGCTGTTCGCGGGCCTGGCCGGCCTTTCCGGGGAGGCATCGCTGCCGGAGCCGGTGGACGTCGACCCGGGGACGCTGCCCTCGGCGGTCCGCCTGCCGACGTCATTGGCGGACGCGGTGACGGCGTTCGCAGCGGATCCGGAGTTGACGTCGGCGTTCGGCGCGGAGTTCGCGACGACGTTGATGGACGTGCGACGCGGCGAGATCGCGCGGCTCGGTTCCCTGCCGGCTGCCGAGCTCTGCTCGCTCATGCGGTACCTACATTGAGGCTGCCACTTCGTCGCGCAGCTGCGGGAGCTTGGCGTAGAGGCGATCGCCGGGGCATTCGGTGTTGTAGTAGTCGCGGTGGCCCTTGATCTCCTCGACGGGAATGCCGTACTGGCGGCAGATGTAGGCGCAGAAGACCACGAGCGACGCCCACTGGGCTTCGGGCGGCTCGACGCTGGTGTAGGTGCCTTCGTTCTCGATGCCGATGGCGTTGGTGTTCTGGCCGGGGCAGTGCGCGCCCTGGATCATGGTGGTCCGGCCGCGCAGCGCGTCGAGGCTGCCGTGCCGCCCTTCGAGCCGGTACCCGCCGCGGCTGACGGTGAAGTGCTGGCCGGTGTCGGACCAGCCGTTGTTGTCCATGTGGTCGTGCTGATCGTCGCGCGCGACCTGGAAGGCGTGGGCCAGGGAGTAGTCGGTGCTGTTGGGGCAGGCGATGTGGTGGATGAGGACGCGGTTCGCGGGGTGGTCGAGGGTGGTGAGGGCATCGGCGGGCGGCCGGGCACCCCACTCGGCACAGCTGTAGATCCGCGGTTCGGTGGCGGCTCGCGCTGCTTGGGGAAGGATCAGTCCGGCGGCCCCTGCGGCGACGAGGCCGGCGGCGCCGCGGAGGAAGGTGCGCCGCGGGAGGTGTGCGAGGTCCATGGGGTGGACCCTCCCGCGGCGGCGTACAGCTTTCGTACAAACAGCGCTAGAGGCGGAGGGTGGCCTCGAAGGGGCGGGTCAAGCGGAGTTGACCGTTCTCGCTCTTGGCGATGGGCTCGTACTCGCCGCCTTCGAGCGCGAAGAGCGTGGCAACGGCTGGTTCGACCAGCAAGTAGAACGGGATCAGCGCCTCGGTATAGATCGCCCGTTTGAGGATCCGGTCCTTCACCTTGGTCGACGGTGACACGATCTCCACCACGAGCACGACTTGCTTCTCGGACAGGCTCACGCCCTTCAGCCCCGGTTCATCGGTGACCACAAGATCCGGGATCACCAGGCGTGCTCGAGCGGCGGCCAAGCGTTCACAAGAACCGTGCCGTCCACGAGTTCGATCCAGTGCCTTGACATCTGGCCTTCGGGCAAAGCGAAGACATCGTCGACTGTCCAGTCTTGGGGCTTCAGCGGCAATCGAAGCTGCGGTTCGGGTTCGGTCCCCTCGTTGTGGATCATCACACGAGGAGTATGCGGACCGCCACCGACAGTTCTGGATCAGGTGAGGGCGTCACACGGCTGCGACACGCCTTCAGCCCGCGGACGCCAGCTGGCCCGAGCCGCTGTACAGCTGGATCTTGAATTGGATGTGCTCCTGGTGCTCCCGCAGCCGCTCGATCTGCGAAGCCACCCGCGCCTCGTGATCACGCAGGACCTCGACCCGCTCCTCGCGCGTCGCCTCGCCTGAGCGCAGGAGCTCCACGAACCGCAGCATCTCCGCCACCGGCATGCCCGTGTAGCGCAGGCACCGCAGCAGCTGCAGGAACTCCACGTCCTGGTCGGTGAACGTGCGGCGGCCGCCGGCGGTGCGGCTGACGTGGTGGAGCAAGCCGATGCGCTCGTAATACCTGAGCGTGTCGATCGTGAAACCGGTCTTTTCGGTCACCTGGGCCGGGGTGTAGGACGTCACGCACCCAGAGTGGCACCTGGAGCGCACTCCAGGTCAAGCGGTGGCGACCGCCCGGCGCACGCCCTCGGCCAGCTCGGCGGACAGCGCACGCACCCCCGCCGGGCCCTCGGCCGCCGCCGTGACCAGAGCCGAACCCACGATCACCGCGTCCGCGAACGACGCCACCTGGGCCGCCTGCTCGCCCGAGCGCACGCCCAGCCCCACGCCGATCGGCAGGTCCGTGTGCGCCCGCGTGCGGCGGACCAGGTCCTCCGCGCCCGCGCCCACCTGGTCGCGCGCGCCCGTCACGCCCATCACCGCCGTCGCGTAGATGAACCCCGACGACGCGGCCGCCGTGAGAGCGAGCCGCTCCTCCGACGACGAAGGCGCCACCAGGAAGGTCCGGTCCAGCCCGTGGGCCTCGGACGCTGCCATCCACGCGCCGGCTTCGTCCGGGATCAGGTCCGGCGTGATCAGGCCGAGCCCGCCCGCCGAAGCGAGGTCACGCGCGAAGCGGTCCACGCCGTAGCGGTTCACCGGGTTCCAGTACGTCATCACGACCGCGCGACCACCGCGCGCGGTCACCGACTCGACCACCTCGAACAGGTGCTTGAGGCGGAACCCGTTGTCCAGCGCGGTCACGGACGCGGCCTGGATGGTCGGGCCGTCCATCACCGGGTCCGAATACGGGACGCCGACCTCGATGAGGTCCGCACCACCGTCGACGCACGCCGCGATCAGGTCCTTCGACCCCTCGACCGTCGGGAAGCCCGCCGGGAGGTAGCCGATCAGCGCGCCGCGGCCCTCCGCGCGCGTCGTCGCGAAGAGGTCGTCGATCCCGCTCACTTGTCCACCAGCCCGAACCACTTCGCCGCCGTGTCCATGTCCTTGTCGCCGCGGCCCGAGAGGTTGACGACGATCAGGCCGTCGGGACCCAGCTCGCGGCCGAGCACCAGCGCGCCGGCCAGCGCGTGCGCCGACTCGATCGCCGGGATGATGCCTTCGGTGCGGGAGAGCAGCTTGAACGCGTCCATCGCCTCGGCGTCGGTGACCGGGCGGTACTCGGCGCGGCCGGTGTCCTTCAGCCACGCGTGCTCCGGGCCGACGCCCGGGTAGTCGAGCCCGGCCGAGATCGAGTGCGACTCGACCGTCTGGCCGTCTTCGTCCTGCAGCAGGTACGTCATCGCGCCGTGCAGGTTGCCCGGCGTGCCCTTCGTGAGCGTCGCGCCGTGGCGGTTGCCCTCGACGCCCTCGCCACCCGGCTCCAGGCCGACCAGCCGCACGGACGGGTCGTCGTAGAAGCCGGAGAAGATGCCGATCGCGTTCGACCCGCCGCCGACGCACGCCGCGACGACGTCGGGCAGGCGGCCGGCCTGCTCGAGGATCTGCTCGCGGGCCTCGGTGCCGATGACGTGGTGGAAGTTGCGGACCATCGTCGGGAACGGCGCCGGACCGGCCGCCGTGCCGAACAGGTAGTGCGTGGTGTCGGCGTTGGTGACCCAGTCGCGCAGGGCCTCGTTGATCGCGTCCTTCAGCGTCCGCGAACCGGTCTTGACCGGGATGACCTCGGCGCCGAGCAGCTTCATGCGGGCGACGTTCAGCGCCTGGCGCTCGGTGTCGACCTCGCCCATGTAGACGACGCAGTCGAGGTCGAGCAGCGCGCACGCGGTGGCCGTGGCCACGCCGTGCTGACCCGCGCCGGTCTCGGCGATGACGCGCTTCTTGCCCATGCGCTTGGTGAGCAGCGCCTGGCCCAGCACATTGTTGATCTTGTGCGAGCCGGTGTGGTTCAGGTCCTCGCGCTTGAGGAAGACCCGGGCGCCGCCGGCGTGCTCGCCGAAGCGCTTGGCCTCGGTGAGCAGCGACGGGCGGCCCGCGTAGTCCTTGAGCAGGCGGTTGAACTCGTTCAGGAACTCCGGGTCGTGCCGGGCCTTCTCGTACTCGGTCGCGACCTCGTCGACGACGCCGATCAGCGCCTCCGGCATGAACCGGCCGCCGTACGGGCCGTAGTAGCCCCGCTCGTCCGGGTCGTGCTTGTCGTGCTCTGCGGTCACCGCGAGGGCCTCGGGCAGGCGGGGTGCGATCCGGCGGTGACCAGCTTGATCAGGGAGCCCTTCGGGTCGCCGGAGGCGACGAGCCCCTCGCCGACCAGCACCGCGTCGGCGCCGTGGCCGGCGTACGACATCAGGTCGCCCGGCCCGCGGACACCCGACTCGGCGACCTTGTAGACGTCCATCGGCAGGCCGGGGGCCAGCCGCGAGAAGACGTCGCGGTCCACCTCGAGGGTGTGCAGGTTGCGCGCGTTGACGCCGATGACCTTGGCGCCCGCTTCGAGGGCCTTGTCGGCCTCCTCGGCGTTGTGGATCTCCACCAGCGCGGTCATCCCGAGCGACTCGACGCGGTCGAGCAGGGCGGCGAGCGCGTTCTGCTCCAGCGCGGCGACGATCAGCAGCACCATGTCGGCGCCGTGCAGGCGGGCCTCGTGCACCTGGTAGGGGCTGACGATGAAGTCCTTGCGCAGGATCGGGGTGTCGACCGCCGCGCGCACCGCGTCCAGGTCGGCCAGCGAACCGCCGAAGCGGCGCTGCTCGGTGAGCACGCTGATGACGCGCGCGCCGCCGTCTTCGTAGTCCTTCGCCAGTGCGGCGGGGTCGGGGATGTCGGCCAGGTCGCCCTTGGAGGGACTGCGGCGCTTCACCTCGGCGATCACGCCGATGCCGGACTCGCGCAGCGCGGACATCACGTCGCGGGGCGCCGGGGCGGCCGCCGCGCGGATCTTCAGCTCGTCGAACGGCAGCACGGACTCGCGTGCCGCGAGGTCCTCACGCACGCCGGCGACGATGTCTTCGAGCACGGTCACCGGGCGCCCCCGCCCGGGTACGCGCTCACGGATTCATTCGCAAGGTCGCTCACAAAAACCTTCCCCTTCCCGCCGAAACGATGCTAACCCCCGCATCTGGAGTGCCCGGTTCCGGGTGCGCGCGTTACTCCGAATGCCTGCCCCGGACGTCGGTCGGATCCTCTCCTTCCGACAGCGCTTCCCACAGCTCGGCGTCCGGATCACGCGCCTTCTTGCGCGTGGCCGGGGCCGCGTACCGAGCCCCGAGCCGCGCGGCCCGCCCGGCGCCCTTGACGGCTGCCAACCCGCCCACGGCGACGAGAATTCCCCCCAGCACGGCCAGGCCGCGCCCGAGCAGCATCTCGGTGACGGGCAGCCCGTCCGCGTAGCCGGAGAACCGGACACCGGACACGCCGGCCCACACCGCGGCGGCACCGGCCAGCGCGAGCACGACACCCAGCACGCGCCGGGCCCAGCCGCCGGTCGCGATCACCCCGGCCACTCCGGCCAGGGCGAGCAGGGCCAGCGGCACGAGCGCCGTCGCACGCTGCTCGCCGGTCTCGCGGTAGAGCACCGTGCCGCGCACGCCGCCGTCGCGGAACTCGGCGAACCACGTCAGCCGTGACGCACCCCACAGCGCGAGCGCGCCGAGCAGGAGCGCGACCACGATCATCCACAGTGGACGCCGCGACGGCCGGGCGGCCGCCGGCGCCTCGGCCGGTGCCTCAGACATGGGCGGAGTCCGCGGCCGGGTCGAGCACGCCCGCCGCCACCATCGTCTGCGCGGCGGCCACGGCCGACAGCACCGTGCGGGCCTTGTTCAGCGACTCGGTGTCCTCGTAGTCCGGCACCGAGTCGGCGACGACGCCGCCGCCGGCCTGGACGTGCGCGATCCCGTCCTTGACCAGCGCCGTGCGGATCGCGATCGCCGTGTCCGCGTCGCCGGCGAAGTCGAGGTAGCCGACGACGCCGCCGTACAGCGCGCGGCGGACCGGCTCCAGCTCCTCGATCAGCTCCATCGCGCGGACCTTCGGCGCGCCGGACAGCGTCCCGGCCGGGAAGCACGCCGTGACCGCGTCGAACGCCGTCTTGCCCTCGGCCAGCTCGCCGGTGACGGTCGACACGATGTGCATGACGTGGCTGTAGCGCTCGATCTGGAAGAAGTCGACGACGCGCACGGTGCCCGGCTTGCAGACCTTGCCGAGGTCGTTGCGGCCGAGGTCGACGAGCATCAGGTGCTCGGCGCGCTCCTTCTCGTCGGCGAGCAGGTCCTTGGCCAGCTGCGCGTCCTCCTCCGGGTCGGCGCCGCGCCAGCGCGTGCCCGCGATCGGGTGCGTGGTCGCGCGGCCGTCCCGCACGGTGACGAGCGATTCGGGGCTGGAGCCGACGATGTCGAAGCCTTCGAGCCGCAGCAGGTACATGTACGGGCTCGGGTTGGACGTCCGCAGCACGCGGTAGATGTCGAGCGCGTCGGCGGCGGTCGGGATCTCGAACCGTTGCGACGGCACGATCTGGAACGCTTCGCCGGCCTTGATCGCCTCGACGGCCTTCTCGACCGCCGCGTGGAAGTCCGCCTTGGACCGCTTGCGCGTGAACTCGGGCTCGGGCCGGTCGAACGCGGCGACCGTGGCCGGCGCGGGCACCTGCAGCTGCTCGGTCATCGCGCTCAGCCGGGCGACCGCGTCGTCGTAGGCCGCGTCCACGCGCTCGGGCGAGTCGTCCCAGTTGACGGCGTTCGCGATGAGCGTGACCGTGCCCTCGTGGTGGTCGAACGCCGCGAGGTCGGTGGCCAGGAGCATCGTCAGCTCGGGGATGTCGAGGTCGCGCTCGGCCAGCTCCGGCAGCTTTTCCAGCCAGCGCACGGAGTCGTAGCCGATGTAGCCGACCATGCCGCCGGTCAGTGGCGGCAATCCGGGCAACGGCTCGGTGTGCAACGCTTCGATCGTTTCCCGCAGCACAGTGAGCGGGTTGCCCTCGGAGGGCAGGCCGACCGGCGGCGTGCCGGTCCAGACCGCCTTCCCGTCGCGGACGGTGAGCGCGGCCGGGCTGCGGACGCCGATGAACGACCAGCGCGTCCAGGAGGCGCCGTTCTCCGCGGACTCGAACAGGAACGTGCCCGGGCGGTCGGCGGCGAGCTTGCGGTAGACCCCGATCGGCGTCTCGCCGTCGGCGAGGACCCGGCGCACGACCGGGATGACGCGGCGGCTTTCGGCGAGGGCGCGGAAGTCCGCCCGGGACGGGCTGACCGAGCCGGGACCGGACTTGCTGCTCGAGGTGCTGACCATGTCCCTCATTGTGCTGCACCCCCGGGAAGGGGTTTTCCCAGACCCCGAATTCAATGATTGTTGAATTCGGGGGGTGCGTGCGTCATGATGGAGGGGTGAGCACCACCGAGCCTACTTCGCGACGCCGCGGACGGCGCCCCGCCGGCCAGGACACCCGCACGGCGCTGATCGAAGCCGCGCGGGCCGTGTTCGCCGAAAACGGCTACGACGGGGCGACCGTGCGCGCGATCGCCACCCGCGCGGGCGTCGACGCGGCCATGGTCAACCACTGGTTCGGCGGCAAGGAAGGCCTCTTCGCCCAGGCGGTGCTCAAGCTGCCGTTCGACCCGCTCGAGCTGCTGGAGATCCTCCGCGACGGCCCGGACGAGGAGCTCGGCGAGCGGATCGTGCGCACCTTCATCACCCGCTGGGACGGCGCGGGCGGCGGCGTGTTCGTGGCGCTCATCCGCAGCATCACCGGCCACGAGCAGGCCGGGCACGTGCTGCGCGATTTCTTCCAGAAGTTCTTCACCGCACTGATCTCCTCGATCGGCGGGGACGACGTCTCGCTGCGCATGACGCTCTGCGCGTCCCAGATGGTGGGCATGGGGATGATCCGGTACGTGGCGAAGTTCGAGCCGTTCGCCACCGAGGAGGTCGAGGTCCTCGTCCGGGCGGTGGCGCCGACCCTGCAGCGCTACCTCACCGGGGAGATCGGCTGACCCGCTCCCGGATCGCGTGGACGGCCAGGACGTACGGGCCGTTCTCGATCCCCACGACCATCGACTTGCCCCAGCCGCCGATCCAGCCCTGCTTGTTCTTCCAGCCGTCAGACGGCGACAGGCGGAGGAGCGCCCAGGAGCGACGGAGCGCGACCGCCGTCCCGTCGCGGAATCCCGCGTGCAACTCCACCTGCTCGTCGCTCACGCCGGCTCGCCGCCACCCGGTGCGCTCGACGGCCCGGATCCGGCGCCGCCAGCCGGCGGCCAACCCGATCGAGAACGGCAGGCCGAACAAGGCGGCCAGGATCGGGACCACACCGAAGCCGAGCAGGACCTGGTTTTCGTTCTGTTCGTCGGCGGTGCGCACGCGCGCCGGGTCGGCCGGGTCGTAGATGACGACCACCTGCTCGCCGACGTGGTAGTCGCGGTCCGACTCCCAGATGATCGCGTCGGTCCGGTCACCGTGGCGCACCCAGATGTAGGAGGTGCCCTTGACGCGGTGGATCACGTTGACGACCACACCGGGCTCGTGGAAGCCGGTGTGGAGCAGGTCGTCGGCGGCCGCACCCGCCAGGGCGACGCCGGTGAACCCGGCCGCGAGCACCACCGCCCAGCCCACGACGAAGCCCGTCGCGCGGCGGGAAGCCCGGCGCAGGCGGGCGTTCAGTTCCGGGTGGTCACCGTCGGCGGGATCCGCCGCGGGCAGCCACCGGCCGAAGTCCACGGCGGCGGTAAGCGCGCTGCGGTCCAGAAGCCGCAGCGCGTACCAGCCGAAGGCGGCGAACGCGAGGGAACCGGTCAGGAGGATCGCGTTGCCCGGCAGATCGTCGTCGCCGGAGAAGAGCGAGTACACCGTGGCCCCGGCGAAGAGCGTGGAGAGGAGCGAAAAGACGGCGAAGACGACCACCCAGAATGCCCGCATGGAGTGATCGTAGGACCGTTGACCTGCGTGGACGCTGCGAGAAACGGCACAGGACACCGGGGCAACCGGGTGGTGCCGCCAAGCGTGTGGAAAGTGCGCCGCCGTCAGGGTTCCGGCCGCCACCGGTAGGTCTCCGCGCGGGCCCCGAACAGCACCGGCTCGTCGCGCAGCGGCGGGTTCGCCGAGCACGAGCACCGTCATCGCCGGCCCGTGCCCGGCGACGATGGCCGGCAGGCCGGGCCGTTCCGCCAGGGCCCGCACCGCGAAGCCGGCCTGCCAGGACCGGAGGTCGATCCGGCTGCCGTCCGCGAAGCGCACGGCGACGGCCACCGAGGGGGTCCTTCGAGCGCACCCTGGCCACGGTGACGGCCGCCCTCCGCCAGCCCGTCCGGCGCGCTGCCTGCGCGCGCCGTTCCGCGGCGAAACCGCAGTAGCCGCCGTACGCCGCGATCGCCGGACCGACAACCATCAGCGGCACCTGGCCGCTGAACAGGCACGCGACCGCGACCAGGATCTCCAGGACCATGAAGGCCGCCAGCCGCCGGAACCGCCGCTCCAGCGCGGCCGCGCCGTGCGCGGACCACGCCGGTGCGCTCTTTTCCCGCGGTGGCAGCCAGCGGTTCTTCACGGGACGCGGGGCTCGCGGGCCCCCACCGGCACGGCGTAGGGCCACTGCCCGGGCTCCTCCGGCGGGAACAGCACGACCATGAAACGGCCCGCGCCACCGACCCAGACCTCCTGCGAGTGCGCGTGTCCCCGGGCGCCGACCAGGTGCGTCGAGGCGGCGGGGTACAGGACGATCCGGCTGTGGTCGCGGTAGCGGACACTGACCTTGCCGGTGTCCGCGCGGCCCGACGGCGTGAAGACCAGGACCTCGGCGGCGCGCCAGCCGTCGGCGACGACCGCGGCGTGCCGCTTGCGCCATTCGATCGCGGAGTCCACGAAACACAGGATGCCGATGACCGCGCCGGCCAGCACGAGCCCGAGCATGATGCCGCCCTCGCCCGCCGGGACGTGTTCGCGGGCGGGCAGGACTCCGGCGGCCGTCACCGCCGCGATGACGGCGACACCCACCAGCACGCCGAAGAGCCAGGCCCGGGTGCCGTAGTCCCCCAGCCGTTCGGTTTCCAGGTCGAGGTCGAAGCGGGCCGTCGGACGGCGGCCGTCCGACGGCGGGAGCCAGGCGTCCGGCTCGTGCTCGGGCGCCTCTTCCTTGCCCATCCACGACAACGTGAACGCGTACAGCAGCGTCAGGATCAGCGCGCGAGAAGCAGCGCGATGAGCGCCAAAGTTCCCGGCAGCACCTGCACGAACAGGATCCGCTTGTTCGCCGTCGCCGCGCCGTAGAGGCCCGCGATGATCACGCAGACGATGCCGTACAGCTTGAGCTGGAAGCCCGTCGGGTCGCTCGCGATGAGGCCCCACACGAGCGCGAGCGCCAGGAAACCGTTGTACAGCCCCTGGTTCGCGGCCAGCGGCGCGCTATCCTTCGCGAACTCCTCGGTGGTGCCGAAGGCCGCGCGGGCCCGGGGCGTCGTCCAGAGGAACATCTCCAGGACGACGATGTAGACGTGGATCAGGGCGACGAGCCCGACCAGGATGTCGGCGACGATTGTCACGCGTGCTCTTTCTCATCGGCGAGGAGCAGGCGCTCTTCGGTGTCGAAACAAGTGTGCGTGCCGGTGTGACAGGCCGGGCCGGTCTGGTCGACGCGCAGCAGGACCGTATCGCCGTCGCAGTCGATCCGCACCTCGCGGACGTGCTGGTAGTGCCCGGACGTCTCGCCCTTGACCCACAGCTTCTCCCGGCTGCGCGACCAGTACGTGCCGCGGCGGGTGGAGAGGGTGGCGGCGAGCGCGTCGTCGTTCATCCAGGCCATCATCAGCACGTCCGAAGTGGCGTGTTCGACGACGACCGCGGCGATCAGGCCGTCGGCGTTGCGCTTGAGGCGCGCCGAGACGGCCGCGTCCAGGGTCATGCCCGTACTCCCAGGATGTGCCGCTTCACCGGCATCGAGTTGAACAGGACGAACGCGTAGCCGTACCCCGCGAAGGACAGGCCGGAGAACAGCTTGTTCCACCACAACGCGGCGGCGAGCAACAGGAACGCGTGCAGCAGCGCGAACACCACGGTGATGACGAGCCCGCCGATCCGGGCACTGCCCAGCTTGAGCACGAGCCCGGTCGTCACGACGCCGCCGAGGATGAGCGCGAGCGCGGGGATCCGGAAGATCGCCAGGCTCGACCCGGCGCCGATCACCGGGACGAGGTCGAGCAGCGCCCAGGCGAGCGGCAGCCCGACCAGCAGGGCGGCGGTGACCTTGACCTCGACGGGTGCCTGCCAGGACTTCATCGGACCTCTACCCCGCCTTCGCGCAGCGCGTCCTTGACGTCGCCGATCTTGAGCTGTCCGAAGTGGAACACGCTGGCCGCGAGGACCGCGTCGGCGCCGGTGCGGACCGCCGGCAGGAAGTGCTCGACCGCGCCCGCTCCCCCGCTGGCGATCACCGGGACCCGCACGGCCTTGCGGACCAGCTCGATGAGCTCGAGGTCGAAGCCGTTCTTGGTGCCGTCGGCGTCCATGGAGTTCAGCAGGATCTCGCCGACCCCGAGCTCCTCGCCGCGCGCGGCCCACTCGACGGCGTCGATGCCGGTGCCGCGGCGGCCGCCGTGGGTGGTGACCTCGAAGCCGGACGCGGTGGGCTCGCCGCCCTCGGGCACGCGGCGCGCGTCGACCGACAGGACGATGCACTGGGAGCCGAACCGGCGGGAGGCCTCGTGGAGGAACTCCGGCCGGGCGATCGCGGCGGTGTTGATGCTCACCTTGTCCGCGCCGGTGCGCAGCAGCCGGTTGACGTCGTCGTTGCTGCGGACGCCGCCGCCGACGGTGAGCGGGATGAAGACCTGCTCGGCGGTGCGGCGGACCACGTCGTAGGTGGTCTCGCGGTCGCCGGAGGACGCCGTGACGTCGAGGAACGTCAGTTCGTCGGCCCCCTCGGCGTCGTAGCGCCGGGCCAGCTCGACGGGGTCGCCGGCGTCGCGGAGGCCGGCGAAGTTGACGCCCTTGACGACCCGGCCCGCGTCGACGTCGAGACAGGGGATCACCCGCACCGCGACAGACATGCCCACCAGCGTAGTCAAGAGCGTTCTAAGCTCGGCCAATGGCACGGGCGGGGCGGCGGCCGGGGCAGACCGAGACGCGCGAGAAGATCCTCGACGCGGCACGGCACCGGTTCGCCGAGCTGGGGTACGACGGCGCGACGGTCCGCGGGATCGCCGCCGACGCGGGCGTGAACGCGGCCCTGCTGCACCACTTCTTCGGCAGCAAGCAGACGCTGTTCGCGGCGGCGATGAACCTGCCGGTGAACCCGGCGTCGCTGGTCCCCGCCATCTTGGCCGGCCCCCGCGCGGGCCTGGGCGAACGGCTGGTGCGCGCGTTCCTCGCGATCTGGGCCACGCCCGAGGGGCGGACGCCGTTCATCGCGATGCTGCGCGCGGCGGCGACGAACGAGCAGGTCGCGCTGATGATGCGCCAGTTCATCGAGCGCACGGTGCTGGCGGAGGTGGCGCGGGCCCTGGACGTGCCGAGGATCCGGGTGACCGGGATCGCGGCGCAGATGATGGGCGTCGCGCTGCTGCGGTACGTGATCAAGCTCCCCCCGCTGGCCGAGGCGGACGACGAGGAGATCGTCGCCCTGCTGGCCCCGGTGGCGCAGTACTACCTGGAAGGCCGCGAAACCGTCGGTGGCCCGCCGTAAGCTCGAAATCGGGGGCCTGCTCAGCACCGCGCGTTCACGTCCCGGCCACCCGATTCGTCTACTTTGCCGCCCGTGCGCAGACTTCTCCCGGTGGCCGTGGCCGCCCTCTCCTTGCTGACCGCCGTTCCCGCGTCCGCCGCCGCCGGTGACCCGGCACCGGTGGTGCAGACCGAAGCGTTCGCGGAGCCCGCCGACGCCGACGACCCCGCCATCTGGGTCCACCCCCACGACCCGGCGCGCAGCGTCGTGCTGGGGACGCTGAAGGAGGGCGGGCTGGCGGCGTTCGACCTGGACGCGCGGACGCTGCAGCGGGTCCCGGCCGGGCCGGGCGGGCGGTTCAACAACGTCGACGTCGTCGGCGACCTGGCGGTGGTCAGCGACCGCGGCCGCGACGTCATCCGGGTGTTCCGGATCGACCCGCGCGGCTCGGCGGCGGGCGCCGGGGTGCTGCGGGACGTGACCGACCCGGCCGCCGCCCGGGTGTTCCCGGAGTCCGAAGTGGACGAACAGCGCACCGCGTACGGCCTGGCGGCGGGCCGCGACCCGGTCACGGGCATCCGGTGGGTGGCGGTGACCCGCCGCCACGAAACGCGGGTGGCGCTGCTGCGGCTCGTCGACCAGCCGGGCGGCGTCGGTACGGCACCGCTGGGTGTGGTGGACCTGCCGTCGTCCTTCCGGCTGCCGAACGGGGTTTCCTGGTCGCCGTGCGAGGAGCCGGGCGAGCGGCCGCAACTGGAGGGCTCGGTGCTCGACGGCCGCGTGCTCTACACCGCGCAGGAGGACGTCGGGATCTGGCGGATCCCGCTCACCCCGGCCGGCTTCGGACGTCCCGAGCTGGTCGACCGGGTGCGTTCGTACGGCGTCCCGTCGCGCTGGGACGACGTCACCGAGGAATGCGTGCCGTCCGGCGTGGATCCGGGCTTCGGCGGCCGGTGGCTCGAAGCCGACGCCGAAGGCCTGGCCCTCGCGCACGGCACGCTGTTCGCCTCCAGCCAGGGCGACTCCCGGTTCGTCGTGTACGGCCGGCACACCCGTGACCTGCGGATCGTCGCCGGCCGCGGCACGGATTCGGTGGAGCATTCGGACGGCTCGGCGATCAGCACGGCGTACCTGGGCCGGCGGTTCCCGCACGGCCTGCTGGTGGTCCACGACGGCGAGCGTCACCCGGCGGCCGGCGACCTCGCGACCACGGGCTTCGCCTTCGTCCGGCTCGAGGACGTCCGGTAAATACTTCTCACACCCGTGCATCAGCCCGGCCCCCTCGTGCGTCCAGGGGAGGACGGAAGGGACGCGTGTGCGCTTTGAAGAGTTCGTGGCGGAGCGGCTGGACGGGCTGCTGCGCTACGCCACCGTCCTGACGAACGACCCGCACCTGGCCCAGGACGTCGTCCAGGACGTGCTGCTGCGCGCCCAGCAGCGCTGGGACGGCATCGACGCCCCGCCGGCGTACGTCCGGCGGATGATCACCAACGAGTACCTCTCGTGGCGCCGGCGGGCGGTGCGGCGGATGGTGCCGAGCAGCCACGACGTCCTCGACGCGCTCGGCCCGCCGGAAGCCGATCCGTCGGCCGCCTACGACGAGCGGGACGCCATGCTCGGCCTCCTGGAAACGCTGCCCCGCAAGCAGCGCGCGGCGATCGTCCTGCGTTACTACGAGAACTACTCCGACGCCGAAATCGCCGCCGTCCTGCGCTGCGGCACCTCCACCGTGCGCAGCCAGATCTCCCGCGCCCTCGCGACCCTCCGCCAGGCCCCGCACGCCACGACCCTCACCGGAGCCCCCGAATGACCCGCAGCGAGCACGAGACCGAGACGCTGATCCGGGACAGCCTCGACCGCCTCGCCGCCCGCGCCCCGGACGGCGAGGCGGTCCGCGACGCGCTGGCCCGAGCCGGCCGCAAGCCCCGGCCGGTGGCCCGGCTCGCGCTGGTGGCCGCCGCCGTGGTCGTGATCGTGGCGGGCGTCATCGCGGGCACCCAGGCCTTCACGACGTCCGAACTGGCCCCGGCCGCGAGCCGCCCGGTGCTCGGCTACAGCCCGGGCTGGCTGCCCGAGGGCTTCACCGAGCAGTACCGCGAGGGCGGCCCGGGCATCGCGCCGCAGGTCCGGCGGTGGTTCGCGGGCCCGGCCGAGATCGCGCTGTCGGCGTACTCGACCGCCGATCCCGAGTGGTCGCGGACGGCGCTGCGGATCGCGTCGCTCCGTGACCAGATCCTGGTGCACGGCCGGGTCGCCATGGTCACCGGCGACCCCGGCGGCGCCGCGCTGCTCACCTGGCTGGCCGACGACACCCACGTGCTCACCGTCCGGGTCGGCGGCGTGCCGGACACGCGCGCGGTCGCCCAGCGGATCGCCGACGACGTCACGCCCCAGCCGGTCGGCGTCCACGGCGAACTGCGCTTCGGCGCGCTCCCGGCGGGCTTGGCCGAGCGGTCGGCCGCCGTCAAGGGCACCGGCCCGGCCGACGCGAGCACCGAGCTGACCGCGGCCGACCCGGCGCGGCCGTCGGCTCCCGCGGTCCGCGTCACGGCGAGCGCGGGCTCCCCCGGCGTCAACGGCGCTGCCTCCGTCACCGTGCGCGGCGGCCAGGGGTTCTTCGTGGCGCCGAAGAACGGCGAGGAGGCGATGGTCGCCGTCCGGCTGCCGTCGGGGCGCTGGCTGACGGTGGCTGGCCCGCGGCCGGAGGCCGAGCTGGTCGCCGTCGCGGACGCCGTCCAGCTCGACCCTTCGCCCGACTACCGGTGGCTCGGGCGGGCTACCAGCTGACCATCGGGAACCAGATGATCCCGAGCCGGCCGAGCACGCGAACGTCCCAGTAGAGCAGCGTGAACGTGCCGCCGACGAGCAGCGCCGCGCCGGTCACCGTGGCGATCCGGGCGGGTTTCGCGGCGAGCCAGCGCTGCACGCGCCCGCCCGTGGCGTGCGTCAGGATCAGGAACAGCACGCCCATGATCACGATGTTGCCGAGCGACTGCAGGGCGAACGCGGCGGCGCCGTAGAAGACGTTGTGCTCTTCGGCGGCGCTGCGGAACATGATCCGGAACAGCGGGTAGGGCCGGCCGATGAGGAACCCGCCGATGAGCGCGCCCATCAGGACGAGCGGGGCCGCCGGGTGCCGGGCGACGAACCCCGCGAACGGGTTCCGGAGGATGCCGAGCGCGATCAGGCCCATGACCAGGAAGACGAGGCCGACGACACCGAACGCGACCATCGACTGGATGCTGCGCGGGCTCAGGCCGGACGTCTGCGCGGTGGAGAACTGCGGCATCCGCGTGCCGACGAGGGCGACGATCACGCCGTAGACGATCGACACGGCCAGCATGCCCACGGCGATCCAGCCGAGCGGCTTGAGCGTGGTCGCGAAGCGCCGTTTCTCCCCGGCCTGGCCGCCGACCAGCGGGGCGACCGCGCCGAAGGCGGCGATGTTGCAGGCGGTGAAGGACCCCGCGAGGCCGGAGACGAACGCGAAGAGCGTCCCGGCGAGGACCCCGCTGATCGGGGTGGCCTTCGCGTCGTAGCCGAGCAGCCCGTTCGCGACGCTGTCGCCGATGACGGAGTCGACGAACGGCGCGGACCAGAGCGCGGTCAGCGCGAACCCGGCGAGGACCGCGAGCACGGCGATCGCGGCCCGGCGCGCCGGGTACGGCCCCGCGCCGAAGAACTGTGCTTGCGGATGAACCGGTACCTGCTGTGTGACGGCCATCGACATTCCCTCCAGCTCAGGGGAACTCCCAGGCCACAAAGCGTTTCAGACACGAGCGTTGAAACGCTTCCGCCGCTCGTGTGGGTTCACGCGGCGATCGGACTAGGTATTTCGGCCCTCTTGACGCCGGGAACTCACCGGGCGCAGAATTAAACATGTGACTAATTCAGCCCTCGAGGTCACCGGCTTGCGGGTCCGGCGCGGTGGCCGGCCGGTGGTGCGGGACGTGAGCTTCGCGGTGCCGCGCGGCGCCGTCACCGGGCTGCTCGGCCCGAGCGGCTGCGGCAAGACGACGCTGATGCGGGCGATCGTCGGCGTGCAGATCGTCGAAGGCGGCACCGTCACCGTCCTGGGCCTGCCCGCCGGCAGCCCGCCGCTCCGGCGCCGGATCGGCTACGCCACCCAGAACCCGGCGATCTACGCCGACCTCACCGTGCGGGAAGCCCTGCGCTACTTCGCCGCGGTGCTGCGCGCACCGGCGTCCGATGTGGACAGAGTCATCGCCGAGGTCGGCCTGGAAGACCACGCCGGCAAGCTCGTCGGGTCGCTGTCGGGCGGGCAGCACAGCCGCGCGAACCTCGCCGTCGCCCTGCTCGGGAAGCCGGAGCTGCTGGTGCTCGACGAGCCGACCGTCGGGCTCGACCCGCTGCTGCGCGACGAGCTCTGGGCGCTCTTCCGCCGGCTCGCCGACGGCGGCGCCACGCTGCTGGTGTCCAGCCACGTCATGGACGAAGCCGCGCGCTGCGACCGCCTCCTGCTCATGCGCGAAGGCACCCTCCTGGCCGACGACGCACCGCTCGCCCTGCGCGAGCGCACCGGCACCGCCGACCTCGAACAGGCCTTCCTCCACCTGGTGCGGGCCGCCTCGTGAACCCCGCGCTGACGCTCGCGACCACGCGGCGCATCCTCACGCAGCTGCGGCACGACCCGCGCACCGTCGTGATGCTGGTCCTGGTGCCGACGCTGCTGATGATCCTGCTGCGGTACGTCTTCAACTCGACGCTGGTGTTCAGCCGCATCGCGCCCGCGCTGCTCGGCGTGTTCCCGTTCCTGATCATGTTCCTCATCGCGTCGATCACGACGCTGCGGGAGCGGACCACGGCCACCCTCGAACGCCTGATGACGCTGCCCATCGGCCGGCTCGACCTGCTCTTCGGCTACGCGCTGGCGTTCGGCTCGATCGCCGTCGTCCAGGTGGCGCTCGCGGCCGGCGTCTCGCTGTGGTGGCTCGGCCTCGACCTCGCGGGTTCGGTCGTGATGCTGCTGGTGATCGCCGTCCTCGACGCGCTGCTGGGCATGGCGCTCGGGCTGTTCGTCAGCGCGTTCGCCCGCACCGAGTTCCAGGCCATCCAGTTCATGCCGGTGTTCGTGCTGCCGCAGATCCTGCTGTGCGGGCTGTTCGTGCCGCGCGAGGACATGGGCTGGCTGCTGCGGTGGCTCTCCGACGTCATGCCGCTGTCGTACGCGGTCGAGGCGCTGACCCGCGTCACGGCGTCGTCGACGGTGGACGCGGTCATCCTGCGGAACCTCGTGGTCGTGGCGTGTTGCGCGCTGCTGGCGCTGGTGCTTGGCGCGGCGACCTTGCGGCGCCGGACGCCGTGACTACCGTGGTGCCATGGCATCCGAAACGGACCGGCTCGCGGCCGAGCGCTACGTCGTCCTGACCACGTTCCGCAAGGACGGCCGGGCGGTGCCGACCCCGATCTGGGTGGCCGGTGACGCCGGCGAGCTCGTGCTGTGGTCGGAGCGCAAGGCCGGGAAGGTCAAGCGCATCCGCAACAGCGGCCGGGTCGAGGTCCAGGCGTGCGACCTGCGCGGGCAGAAGACGCACGGCGCGGTGGCCACCGGCCAGGCGCGGCTGCTGGACCTGCCGGAGCTCGAACGCGTCCGGAAGGCGGTCGCGCGCAAGTACGGCGTCGTCGGGTGGATCACGATGTTCTTCTCGAAGCTGCGCGGCCCGGCCGACCGGACGATCGGGATCGCCGTCAAGCTCGACGGCTGAAGCTGCGGAACCCGCGGCGCAGGTAGTTCGGCAGCGCGTTCGGGTGGTCGAGCGTCGAGGTGTGCAGCCAGACCCGGCGCGCGCCGGGCAGCGCCCACGCGTCGGCCACGACGAGGGTGAGCGCGTAGCCGCCGAGCCCCTTGCCGACGAACTCCGGCAGCAGGCCGAACGTGGTGATCTCGACGTCGCCGCCGGGCCGCGGCTCGATGTCGGCGGCGCCCGCGACGTCACCGCGGTACTCGACGAGCCGGTACTGCCGGTCCGGTTCGGCGAGCCAGCTTTCCCAGTCTTCGTCGGTCCTCGACGCGCTCGGCCACCGGTACGGCGTGCCGATCCGGACGTGCAGGTCGCGGATCGCCGGCCCCGCCGCGGTGGCTTCGAGCGCGACGCCGTCGACGACCGGCGCGGGGTTGAGCTGCTCGGCGGCGGTCATTTCGAGCTCGGTGACGATCTCCTCCACCCGCGGCAACCTACGGGCCCCGGGGTCCGCTGTCAGCCCCTTATCGGGGGTGGGCTCGCCGCACGCAGCGCCGCGGCCATGGCGGCCGAGTCGTGGTCCGGGCCGCACCCTTCGACGAGCACCAGGTCACCCGGGATGTGGTCGGCGCGCAACCGCAGGATCTCCCGGTAGGCGGGTGAGCCGTACCACTCGTGCGCCGCGGCGAGGCTCGGGAACTCGATGACCACGAGCGCGCCGGGCCAGTCGCCTTCCATGACCTCCACCGGCGAGCCGTGCACGACGAACTTGCCGCCGAAGGGGTCGAGCGTCGCCTGGATGCGCTCCAAGTACTGGAAGACGTCCTCGGGCAGTTCGGCGGGCGGGCGCAGGTGGGCGAGTCCGTAGGCGGTCATGGCGTTCCTTCCGTTGTCTTGGAAGGAATCCTGGCGCTCCGCGGGAACGACGTCGATTACGCCGGAGGTAACGCTAGAGCTTCGCGACCGCGGCGAGGGCCTCGGGCAGCGTGAACGCCCCGGCGTAGAGGGCCTTGCCGACGATCGAGCCTTCGACGCCGTCCGAGGCCAGGCCGGCCAGCGCGACGAGGTCGTCCACACTGGACACCCCGCCGGAGGCGATCACCGGTGCGTCGGTGCGAGCGACGACGTCGCGCAGCAGGTCGAGGTTCGGACCGCGCAGGGTGCCGTCCTTGCTGACGTCCGTCACGACGTAGCGGGACGCGCCGTCGCGGTCCAGGCGCTCCAGGACCTCCCACAGCTCGCCGCCGTCGGAGGTCCAGCCGCGGGCCGAAAGGCGGTGGCCGGCCTCGGTGATCCGCACGTCGAGGCCGATCGCGACGCGGTCGCCGTACTCGCCGATCACCCGCGTCGTCCACTCCGGGTCCTCGAGCGCCGCGGTGCCGAGGTTGACCCGGCGGGCGCCGGTGGCCAGCGCGGCCTTCAGCGACGCGTCGTCGCGGATGCCGCCGGAGAGCTCGACCTGCACGTCGAGCCGGCCGACGACGTCGGCGAGCAGGTCGCGGTTGCTGCCCTTGCCGAAGGCGGCGTCGAGGTCGACCAGGTGGATCCACTCGGCGCCGTCGCGCTCCCAGGCGAGCGCCGCTTCGAGCGGGCTGCCATAGGAGGTCTCGGTGCCGGCCTCGCCCTGGACGAGTCGCACGGCCTGGCCATCGGCCACATCAACGGCGGGAAGCAGCGTGAAAGTCACGCCGGTAACTCTAGGGCGGAGACGCGCGTCACCCGGTCAGAGGGTCGCGAGCCAGTTGCGCAGCAGGTGCGCGCCGGCGTCGCCGGACTTCTCCGGGTGGAACTGGGTGGCCCAGAGCGGCCCGTTCTCGACCGCCGCGACGAAGTCCTCGCCGTGGTTGGCCCAGGTGACCTTGGGTTCCTGGCCGGCCAGGCCCGACTCCAGCTCCCACTTGCGGGCGGCGTAGGAGTGGACGAAGTAGAACCGCTCGTCCGCGTCGAGGCCGGCGAAGAGCTGTGAGTCCGCCGGCGCGCGCACGGTGTTCCAGCCCATGTGCGGCAGGACGTCGGCGTTCAGCCGGTCGACGACGCCCGGCCACTCCCCCGTGCCCTCGGTCTCCTCGCCGTGCTCGACGCCGCGGGAGAAGAGGATCTGCATGCCGACGCAGATGCCGAGCACGGGACGGCCGCCGGCGAGGCGCTTGCCGATGATCCGGTGGCCCTTGACGTCCAGCAGTCCCGCCATGCACGCCGAGTACGCGCCGACGCCGGGCACGACCAGGCCGTCGGCCTCGATCGCGGCATGCGGGTCGGCGGTGACCTCGACTTCGGCCCCGGCGCGCGCCACGGCGCGTTCGGCGGAGCGGAGGTTGCCGGAACCGTAGTCGAGGATCACCACACGAGACACGCCACCCAGCGTAGCCGGAGGGCTCAGCGGCGCTCGAACGAATACACGTCGGTCACCGTGTTGCACGGCGCCGGCGGCACGACCTCCACGCGCAGCACGCCGGCGTCGTAGTCGACGCCTTCCGGGGTGAAGGTGCCGGTGCAGGTGCTGACCAGCGGGACCTGGCTGATTTCGCGCACCTTCGCGGTGACGTCGTGGCCGTTGAGAGGCCGCGGGAGGTCGATCTGCAGAAGCTGCAGGTTGGTCGGGTACAGGTCGTTGTACGGGTCGCTGGTGGCGCAGATCAGCCGCGTCGGGCTGACGAAGTCGCAGCCCTGGGCGCTGCGGATGTGGTGGTCGAGGTGAATGCGGGCGGCGATGGGCAGGTCGCCGGCCTGCTTCGGGCCGCGGGGGTTGAGGAACGGCGTCGCGGAGACGTAGAGGCGGTCGATCTCGCCGAGCGGGCCGGAGACCAGCCACTGGCCGTCGGGGGTGGCCGCGACCTGGGCGTTGGCGTTGGGCGCGGGTTCGTCGGCCTGCAGCGGGTGGACGAACTCCGTGGTCGTCCCGTCGGGCTTGGTGACCAGGTACATCTTCGTCGCCGGAGTGGGGCTGACGGTGTCCTGGTAGACGTCGAAGACGTAGCCGCGCAGCGAGTCCGGGTCGCCGACGTGGCCCCAGCCCTCGTCCTTGAGCGGCTGCGGGATCGTCGCGCCGTTGCGGTAGACGATCTCGGGGGTGTGGCCGGGCAGCCGCAGCGTGGTGATGCCCTCACCGCTGACCCGGTTCTCGGCGGTCGTGTGCCCGACCTGGCGCCAAGAACTTTCGTGCGCCGTGGCGACGCCGGTGGTCGCGAGCAGGGCGGTGACGGTGAGGGCGAGCAGACTGGCCGCGCGCATGTGCGCTCCTCGGAAGTAGAGGCCTTGGCGGCGGCGACGCGATTCTGCCACGGCGGGGTCTTCGGCCGGAAGAATCTTGGAGAAGGACGTTTGAGCCTCCCGGCCACCGGGTATCAAGTCACCCGATCGTGTGGGCTGACCCCGGCACGACCGGACGCCAGGGAGGCGAAGAGATGTCCGAGGACGATCTGCTGTCCCAGATGCTGCACGCCTGGCGCGACGACATCGACAGTGTGCCGTTTCCGCAGTTCACCGAGCTGCTGATCCCCCGCCAGCAGATCCGGACGCGGTGTTCGCCGTCCGCGTCTGCTGTCCGCGTGACGAACGCCACGCGGAGGACAGACGCCTGACTGTGGTTTCCTGCGGGGGCCGCATCGACGCGTCCCCCGGGAGTCCTCATGAGTCGCAGCCCTGATCCGCACGACTTCCTCGACCTCGACGCCGGGCTCGCCGAAGAGGAGCGCGCCATCCGCGACGCCGTCCGCGCGTACGCGAAGGACCACCTGCTGGACCACGTCGCCGACTGGTACGAATCGGGCGCGCTGCCGGCCGCCGAGCTGGCCAAGGGCTTCGGCTCGCTGGGGCTGCTGGGCATGCACCTGGAGGGGTACGGCTGCGCCGGCACGAGCGCGGTCGCGTACGGCATCGCGTGCCGTGAGCTGGAAGCCGTCGACTCGGGGCTGCGGAGCTTCGTGTCGGTGCAGGGTTCGCTGGCGATGTACGCGATCCACAAGTGGGGCAGCGAGGAGCACCGGCAGGAGTGGCTGCCGCGGATGGCCACCGGCGACGCGCTGGGCTGCTTCGGGCTGACCGAGCCGGACGCGGGCAGCGACCCGGGCTCGATGCGGACGCGGGCGGTGCGCGACGGGTCGGACTGGGTGCTCTCGGGCACGAAGATGTGGATCACCAACGGAACGGTCGCCGACGTCGCGGTCGTCTGGGCCCAGACCGACGACGGGATCCGCGGCTTCGTCGTCCCGACGTCGACGCCGGGGTTCACGGCCAACGAGGTCAAGCACAAGCTGTCGCTGCGGGCCTCGCTGACGGCGGAGCTGGTCCTGGACGGCGTCCGGCTCCCCGATTCCGCGGCGTTCCCCGAGGTCCGGGGCTTGCGCGGGCCGCTGTCGTGCCTGAACGAAGCCCGCTACGGAATCCTGTTCGGCGTCGTCGGCGCGGCTCGTGCCTGCTACGAGGCGGCGCTGGAGTACACGCTGTCGCGGTCGCAGTTCGGCAAGCCGCTGGCCGGGTTCCAGCTGACGCAGCGCAAGCTCGCCGACCTGCTGGTCGAGGTCAACCGGGCCGGGCTGGTGGCGCTGCAGATCGGGCGGCTCAAGGACGCCGGGACGCTGCACCACAACCACGTGAGCTTCGGGAAGATGGCGAACGTCCGCTCGGCGCTGGACGCGGCGCGCACGGCCCGCTCGATGCTGGGCGCGAACGGGATTTCGCTGGAGTACCCGGTGATGCGGCACATGGCGAACCTCGAGACGGTGCTGACGTACGAGGGCACCGAAGAGATGCACGCGCTGTCGCTGG
The DNA here is from genome assembly GCF_030182635.1 of Amycolatopsis ponsaeliensis. Taxonomy (NCBI): domain Bacteria; kingdom Bacillati; phylum Actinomycetota; class Actinomycetes; order Pseudonocardiales; family Pseudonocardiaceae; genus Amycolatopsis; species Amycolatopsis ponsaeliensis. The sequence continues at coordinate 100,502 of NZ_JAPZLD010000003.1, read as the reverse complement.
GCCAGGCCGTGACGGGGCTGGCCGCGTTCCGCTGATCCGTTTTTGTCGGTGGTGGCCGGTAGCTTCCGGTCCGTGGACTTTTCTTCTTTCGAGACGGTGCTGGAACTGCGCCGCTACACGCTGCACCCGGGTCGGCGCGACGAGCTGATCGAGCTGTTCGAGCGCGAGTTCGTCGAGCCTCAGGAGGCCGCGGGGGCGCACTTGTTCGGGTTGTTCCGGGTGCCTTCGTCGCCGGACGAGTTCCTGTGGCTGCGGGGTTTCCGGTCGCTCGCCGACCGCAAGGCGGCCCTGGAGGAGTTCTACTTCGGCCCGGTGTGGAAGGCGCACCGCGACGCGGCGAACGCGACGATGGTCGACTCGGACGACGTGCACCTGCTGCGTCCGGTCCTTCGCGGCCTGGCTTCCCCTCCGCCGGGATCGGAGGTGTTCCTGACGGTTTCCCCCGCTTCGGCGCCCCCGGCCTCCGCGTTCGCGGCGTTCGAGACCGAGCCGTCAGAGAACACCTTCCCCCAGCTGCCGGTCCACACCGACGCCCCGGTGTCGGTGTGGCTCAGCCGCGAGGCTTCGCCGTCGAGCGAGCGGTTGGAGGCGACGTCGCGCTCATTGCTCCGTTGAAAGCAGCTCGGTGAGCCCGTGGGGGTAGAGGATCTTGGTGCCGTCACGGAATTCCTGGAGGTCGACCCAGCGCGCGGTGGCGGGGTCGTCGAGGATCTTCATCTCGTCCCGGGCGTAGATGCCGGCGTCGACGAAGGCGGCTTCGTAGACGAAGGCGATCTCGTGCCCGGGGTTGCCGCGCCAGGTGAAGACGTTCTCGAGCACCCCCAGCCGTTCCTTGACGACGACCTCGGCGTCGAGCTCCTCGCGGAACTCGCGCACGAGGGCGTCTTCACTGTGCTCGCCGAACTCGACCCCGCCCCCGAGCGGCCGGTAGTAGGTCTCGCCCTTGACGTCGTCGTGGCCTTCGAAGACGAGGATCTGCTCGCGCCGCCGGAGCAGGCCGAGCGCGATCGGCCGGATGCTGGACCCCATGCCGCCCACGCTAGCGGGCTTCGCCTCCCGGAGCACGACCCCGAGCTGACCGGGTTGGGGCCGGAACGCCGTCGAGGACGATCACCGGGAACGTCCGGTCGGTGTTCCGCTCGTAGGCGGAGGTGCCGTCGGAAACCAGGCGGTAGAGGCGGTCGTGTTCCTCGCCGGCCGTCACGACGGCGCGGGCCTGGTAGGAGCCGTCGCCGAGCTCGACCGTCACCGCCGGGTCGGCTCGCAGGTTGTGGAACCAGGCCGGATGCCCGGGGGCGCCCGCCTTGGAGCCGACCACGAAGACGCGGCCCCGGTCGTCCACGGCGAAGCCGAGCGGCACGGTCGTCCGCCGTCCGGTGCGCGCCCCGGTCGTGGTCAGCAGCAGGATCGGGAACGGCGGTTGGCTGACGGTGCCGTGCCGGGCGCGGAATTCGCTGATGACGCCCTGGTTGTAGGTCCGGAAGTCCTCGTCGGATGGCACGGTGGACATGGCACTCCTTCGTCTCTTGCCCTCACCCGGTGCAGACCGCCCGCGCCCGCGAAAGGAATCGGTCCGGCGCCTACTCCCCCAGGAAGTCCCGGATCGACAGCCGCAACGACCCCGCGTCCAGCCCGTGCGCCAGATCGTGGTCGGCGATCCCGCCGTACGTCCGGACCTCCGCGTCCCGCCGGACCCCCAAGGACCGCAGCCGATGCGGCAGGTCCGCCAGCGCCTCCGACACCCAGAACGCCGAAGTCCCGGCCAGGTAGGGCTCCACGAGAACAACCGAGCCGGACGCGGCCAGCACGGCCGAACGAAGACCGGCGGAATCGAACGGCCGGATCGTCGACGCGTACAGCACCGTGACGTCGAGGTCCGCACACGCCCGCAGCACCCGGTCCAGCATCGGCCCCACCGCCACGACCACGCCCGACGACCCGGACCGCAGCCGGGTGAACCCGACGCCGAGATGCGGCGACGCGTTCGTCTGCGCCGAAAGCCGCAGGTAGACGCGCCCGTCGCCGGGCACGGACTCCAGCAGCAACCGGCGGGCTTCGGCGGCGTGCCCGGGAACGTGGACCGTCCAGCCCGGCAGCGAGTCCATCAGCGCGACGTCACCCGGCGACTGGTGCGTCCGGCCCGCGGTCGGCATGTCGTACGAGGCGCCGTACGACACCAGGACCCCACCCACGTCCTGGTGCGAGAAGTCCAGCTTGATCTGCTCGAACGCGCGCTCCACCAGGAACGACGGGAAGGTGTGCACGATCGGCCGCAGCCCCGCCAGCGCCAGGCCCGCGCCCGTGCTGACCAGCAGCTGCTCGCGGATGCCCACGTTGATCACCCGGTCCGGGTGCCGGTGCGCCGCGCCGGCGAGCTGGGCCGCCGAGATGTCGGCCAGCACGACCGCCACGTCCGGGTCGGCGTCCAGGATCTCTTCGGTCGTCCGCAAAAACGTTTCCCTCACGGAAATCAGCCCTTCGGTTCGACAACCGCGACGACCGCCAGCGGCCGTCCCGGATGCGGGGTGGTGAATGCCTCGTGCAGCGCGTCGTGGTCGCGGCCGGACACCGTGCGCGTCTCCCAGCCCTCGACGTCGAAGCGGCGGGCGATGCCTCCCGGCCAGCCGCGCGTCGACGACCGGTTGTCGATCACCACCGTCGTCAGGTTTTCCAGGCCGAACCGTGCCGCGACGACGATCGCTTCGTGGTTCGAGCCCTCGTCGAGCTCGGCGTCGCCGACCAGCGTCACGACTTTCGACGTCAGCCCGCGGGCGCGCAGGCCCAGCGCCGTGCCGAGGGCGATCGGGAGGCCGTGGCCGAGGGAGCCGCTGGAGATCTCGACGCCGGGGACGCGCCGGCGGTCGGGGTGGTGGCCGAGGCGTGACAGCGCGTTGGACCACGTCGGCAGCTCGGCCTCGTCGAGAAAGCCCTTCACGGTGAGCACGGCGTAGTACGCCATCGGACCGTGTCCTTTGGACAGCAGGAACCGGTCGCGGTCGGGCTCGCGGAAGTTCGCCGGCGTGACGTCGAGCACGCGGTCGTAGAGCACCCACAGTACGTCCACAGTGGACTCCGCGGCGGCGTGGTGCTTGTCGTCGCCGGTCATCAGCGAGATCAGTCGCGGCAGCTCGGCGTAGCCCGGTTCGGTCGCAGTGGTCATGCTCCGACGATGCAACCTCGACTAAACTCGAAGTCAAGGATAGCCTGAGCTGGTGACGAGGCTCGCTGAACATCTCAGCATCGGACAGGTGGCGGACCGCAGCGGGGTGCCGCACACGGCACTGCGGTTCTACGAGGAGAAAGGGCTGATCAGCTCGGAGCGGTCGGCGGGCAACCAGCGCCGCTACCCGCGCTCGGTGCTGCGTCGGATCGCGTTCATCCGCGCGGCGCAACGGGTCGGGCTTTCCCTGGAGGACATCAGCTCGGCGCTGGCATCGCTGCCCGCCGACCACGCGCCGACGAAGGCCGACTGGGCGCGGCTGTCGCGCGACTGGCAGCACGAGCTCGACGCACGGATCGACGCACTGCAACGGCTTCGCGACCGGCTCACGGGCTGCGTCGGCTGCGGGTGCTTGTCCCTGCGCAGCTGCGCGCTCTACAACAACGACGACGAGCTGGCGCGCTTCGGACCGGGAGCGAGCAAACTGCGCCCGGCGGTCGAGGGCGGCATCTAAATCGCTTGCCTGCCGCGGGATCCTGGGGAGGCAATGAACGAGAAAGAAATGACCCGCATCTCCAAGCGGCTGGCGCGCCACCTGCGCCACGACCCCGCCGCCCTCGGCCTCACCCTCAGCCCCGACGGCTGGACCGAGGTCGACCCCCTCCTGCGCGCGTTCAAGATCACCCGCGAACAGCTCGACGAAGTAGTGGAGACGAACAACAAGCGCCGGTTCGCATTCGACGAGACCGGCACCCGGATTCGAGCGAGCCAGGGCCACAGCGTTTCGGTCGACCTCGGCCTCGCTAACGCGACCCCACCGGAAGTCCTGTTCCACGGCACGGTGTCAAAGTTCCTCGACGCGATTTTCCACGAGGGCCTGCGCCCGATGAACCGCCACGCGGTCCACCTTTCGGCAACCCTCGACACGGCAAGAAAGGTCGGCGCCCGCCGCGGAAAGCCGGTAGTCCTCCGAGTGGACGCGGCGGGGATGACGGCGGCGGGCCACGCGTTCCAGGTGAGCGCGAACGGCGTATGGCTGACGGAGTCGGTGCCCCCGGAGTACCTCCACCGCCTCGGCTGAGGCATGAGCAGCGGTCGGCTCGCGCACCCAGCCGGACAACTCGCGCACCGGCCGGACGACACGCGTACCCGACCGGCCGGCCCGCGCACCCGACCGGCCGGCCCGCGCACCCCGAAGGTCGGCCCGCACACCTGGACCGTCGGCTCGCGCACCCAGAGAGGCGACTCGCGTACTTAGACCGTCGGCTCGCGCACCCAGAAAGTCGGCTCGCGTACCTGGACGGTCGGCTCGCGTGATCGAAGCCGGATCTCGCGTGACTGAGCGCGACTCTCGCGTGATCAGAGACGGAACTCGCGTGTCTGGAAGCGCATCTCGCGTGATTGGGCGCGCGTCTCGCGTGATTAGGCGGGCATCTCGCGTGATTAGGCGGGCATCTCGCGTGATTAGGCGGGCATCTCGCGTGATTAGGCGGGCATCTCGCGTGATTGGGCGGGCATCACCGGGATTGGGCGGGGTCTTGCGGGGTCAGGCTGTTGGTACCGGGGTGAACGTGCGGCGGCGGGGGCGGCCCAGCAGGCGGCGGCCCACGTCCAGCAGTTCCGTGCGCAGCTCTTCGTCCCCCAGGCGGGCCAGGTCGGGGGAACCGCCGGCCATCGCGATGCCCGTCAGCGTCACCAGTGCGTTGACCCGCGTCGTCGCGTCCGGGTCGGGGCCCGACAGGATGCCCAGCAACGCCTGGCCGAAGCCCTCCATGCCGCCGTGCGCCGACTTCTCGATCGCGCGCGCGATGCCCGGGTCGCTCGAGAACAGCGCCACCAGCGCGCGGTGCCGGATCACCAGGTCGACGAACCCCTCCAGCAGCAGGTCCACCTGCGCGCCCCGGCGCTTCTGCGCGGCCGCGCGCCGCACGAGGTCGTCCAGGTCGCGGACACCCGGCTCGGCCACCGCCTCGGTGATCTCCGCCTTCGTCTTGAAGTGGTAGTAGACCGCCGCCTTCGTGACCCCGAGCGCGTCGGCGATCATCTGCAGCGACGTGCCCTCGACACCGTGTTCGGTGAACAGCCGCAACGCGGTCTGCAGCAGTCGGGTCCGGGTGTCCTCGGCCGGGCCGGCGGTCATTCTTCCTCCTCAGCGAGCCGTCGGAGCGTACGTCACTCCCTGTCGATCGGCAAACCGCTTACCAGCCGATCGGCTAGCCGCGGACTTGCTGTTCGGCAAGTCACATACTTGCCGATCGGCTTGGACGCCCCCTTGCCGATCGGCTAGCGTGGCGACTAATCAGATGGAGTGAACCGACCCCGTTCGGGGGAAACGGAGCTGACGCGTGGCGACCTTCCTGTACCGGCTCGGCCGGTTGTCCTTCCGACGGCGGGCGCTGGTCGCCGCCGTCTGGGCGGCCGTCCTCGTGGCGCTCGGGCTGGGTGCCCTCACGCTGTCCGGCCAGCTGTCGAACTCGGTGACGATCCCCGGCACCGAGTCGCAGCGGGCGATCGACCAGCTGACCGAGAAGTTCCCGCAGGCCAACGCCGGTGGCGCCACCGCGCGCGTCGTCATCGAGGCGCCGGCCGGCACCTCCGTGACCGACGCGAAGGGCAAGGCCGCCGTCGAGTCCCTGGTCGGGCAGCTGAAGACGGCGCCGAAGGTCGCGGTCGTCGTGGACCCGTTCCAAGCGCAGTCGATCTCCCCCGACAAGCGCGTCGCCCTCGCCCAGGTCAGCTACGGCGCGAAGGCGTACGAGCTCACCGACAGTGACCGCCAGGCGCTGCTCGACGCCGCGAACGCCACCCGCGACGCCGGGTTCACCGTCGAGTTCGGCGGCGACGCCGTGCAGGGCATCCCGGAAACCGGCGCGACCGAGGGCCTGGGTGTCGCGGTCGCCGCCGTCGTGCTGATCATCACCTTCGGCTCACTGGTCGCCGCCGGGATCCCGCTGCTCACCGCGCTGATCGGCGTCGGCACCGGGATGGGCGGCATCTTCCTCGCCTCCGGGTTCCTCGAGCTGAACTCGAACACGCCGATCCTGGCGCTGATGATCGGGCTCGCCGTCGGCATCGACTACGCGCTGTTCATCGTGTCGCGCTACCGGCACGAACTCAGGCTCGGCCGCGACCCCGAGGAGGCCGCGGGCCGCGCCGCCGGCACCGCCGGCTCGGCCGTGGTGTTCGCCGGGCTGACCGTCATCATCGCGCTGGCCGGCCTGACCGTCATCGGCATCCCGTTCCTCGGCCAGATGGGCGTCGCCGCGGCAGTGACCGTCGCGGTCGCCGTGGTCATCGCCCTGACGCTGCTGCCCGCGATCCTCGGCTTCGCCGGTGCCCGGGTCGCCGGCGAGCGGATCCGCTTGCGCCGCAAGCCGGTCGAAACGACGCACGGCGAGCGTTGGGCGCGGTTCGTCGCCCGCCACCGGTGGCCGGTGCTGCTCGTCGCGCTGGCCGGGATGGCCGTCGTCGCGCTGCCCGCCCTCGGCATGCAGCTCGGCCTGCCCAACGACGCCACCGCCGCGCCGGAATCCACGCAGCACAAGGCGTACGAGATCGCCAGCCGCAGCTTCGGCGAAGGGTCCAACGGGCCGCTGCTGGTCGTCGTCGACACCGGTTCGAGCACCAACCGGCAGGCCGCGCTCGGCCAGGCCGCGGCAGACATCCAGAAGCTGCCCGACGTCGCCGCCGTCACCCCGGCGAGGGTCAACCAGAACGGTGACACGGCGTTGCTGACGGTGATCCCGAAGAGCGGGCCGAGCAGCACCCGGACCGAGGACCTGGTCGCCGCGATCCGTGCCGAGTCCGGCGTGCTGGAGAACGCGACCGGCGCGAAGCTGGCCGTCACCGGGCAGACCGCGGCGAACATCGACGTCTCGGAGAAGCTGTCCGACGCGATGCTCCCGTACCTCGGCCTGATCGTCGGGCTGGCGTTCATCCTGCTGATGCTGGTGTTCCGCTCGGTCGTGGTGCCGCTGAAGGCGACGATCGGCTTCCTCGGCTCGGTCGCGGCGACGTTCGGCGCGGTGGTCGCGGTGTTCCAGTGGGGCTGGCTGACGGACCTGCTCGGCGTCGAGTCGACCGGGCCGATCATGAGCATGCTGCCGATCCTGCTGATCGGCGTGCTGTTCGGGCTGGCGATGGACTACCAGGTGTTCCTGGTGACGCGGATGCGCGAGGAGCACGTCCACGGCGCGGAGCCGCAGGAGGCGATGGTGACGGGCTTCCGCCACGGCGCGCGGGTGGTCGTCGCGGCGGCGCTGATCATGATCAGCGTGTTCGCCGGGTTCGTGCTGGCGGAGTCGACGCTGATCCAGTCGATCGGCTTCGCGCTGGCGTTCGGCGTGCTGATGGACGCGTTCGTGGTCCGCATGACGCTGGTACCGGCCGTGATGTCCCTGCTCGGCCGCGGCGCGTGGTGGCTGCCGAAGTGGCTGGACCGGATCCTGCCGGACGTCGACGTCGAGGGCGAGAAGCTCACCAAGCACCTGGACGCGGCGCCGGATCACGACGAGCGCGAACTGGTGGGCGCGCGCCGCGGCGGCGGGGTGGGCCACACCCCGGGGGGGTGGTGGACAACCAGGCTTCGGCCGCGGGTTTTGTCGGCCGCTGCCGATAGACTGGACAAGGGCACGCCCCCCAGGGAGGGCGGGGGCTGTTCTGGGGTCCTAGCTGGCGAACCAGAAGACCGCGCCGCCGATGGCCAACAGGGCCGCGACTCCCAGCACTCCCGCCATGAACTTGGCCGTCTTCCAGGTCGAATACACGCCGCCCACGAGGAAGCCGCCCAGGGCGAGCAACAGGACTCCGACGACTTCCTTGCTCACAGAACGCCCTTCGTGGAAGGAATGCCGCCCGCGCGCGGGTCCGGCTCCGTCGCCGCGCGCAATGCGCGGGCCACCGCCTTGTACTCCGCCTCCGCGATGTGGTGCGGGTCGCGGCCGTGGATCACCCTCACGTGCAGGGCGATCTGCGCGTGGAACGACAGCGAGTCGAACACGTGGCGCGTCAGCACGAACGGGTAATTGCCGCCGATCGTAAACGTGTTGAACTGCTCCGGCTCGCCCACGTGCACGCAGTACGGGCGCCCGGACACGTCGATCGCCGCGTGGGCCAGGGTTTCGTCCATCGGGATCCACGCGTCGCCGAAGCGGCGGACGCCGCTCTTGTCGCCCAGGGCTTGGCGGATCGCCTGCCCCAGCACGATCGCGGTGTCCTCCACCGTGTGGTGCGCGTCGATGTGGATGTCGCCGGTCGCCTCGACCTTGAGGTCCAGGGAGCCGTGGACGCCGAACGCCGTCAGCATGTGGTCGTAGAACGGCACGCCCGTCGAGATGTCCACCTCGCCCGTGCCGTCGAGGTCCAGCTGCACGGAGATCGAGGACTCCTTGGTGGTCCGCTCGATCTTGCCGATGCGGGTCATCGCGAAACTTCCTTACTCGCCTCGAGGAAGGCGTCGTTCTCTTCCGGCGTGCCGATGCTGACGCGCAGGTGTCCTTCGATGCCGGGCTCGCGGATCAGCACGCCCTTGTCCAAATAGGACTGCCAGGCCGCGTGCGGGTCGCTAAACCGTCCGAAGAGGACGAAGTTCGAGTCGCTCGGCACGGGGTCGTAACCCAGCCCCGCCAACGCCTCCACGACGCGGTCGCGTTCCGCCGCCAGCTTGTGCACACTGTCCAAAGTGGCGTCCGCGTGCCGCAGCGCCGCCCGCGCGGCCGCCTGCGTCAAGCGCGAAAGGTGGTACGGCAGCCGCACCAGCTGCAGCGCGTCGACGACCGCCGGCGCCGCGGCCAGGTAGCCCAGCCGCCCGCCCGCGAACGCGAACGCCTTGCTCATCGTGCGCGACACGATCAGTCGCGCCGGGTAGTCGGCCAGCAGCCCGACCGCGCTCGGCTGCGACGAAAACTCCGCGTACGCCTCGTCGACCACCACGATCCCGGTGGCCGCGTCCAAGACGCTGCGCAGCTCGTCGAGCGGGATCGAGCCGCCCGTCGGGTTGTTCGGGCTGGTGACGAACACGATGTCCGGCCGCCGTTCCGAGATGACCGACGCCGCCGCCTCGGTGTCGAGCGTGAAGTCGGCGCGGCGCGGCGCCGGGAGCCACTCGGTGCGCGTGCCCGACGCGATGATCGGGTGCATCGAGTACGACGGCTCGAAGCCGAGCGCGCTGCGCCCGGGACCGCCGAAGGCCTGCAGGATCTGCTGCAGCACCTCGTTGGACCCGTTGGCGGCCCAGACGTTCTCCTCGGTCAGCACGACCCGCGTCGACACGCTCAGGTAGTCGGCCAGGTCGTGGCGCAGATCGAGGGCGTCGCGGTCCGGGTAGCGGTGCAGCTCAGCAGCCTCGAGACGGACCGCCTCGGCGACGTCCGCCACCAGCGAAGGCGGCGGCGGGTACGGGTTCTCGTTGGTGTTGAGCCGGACCGGGACGTCCAGCTGCGGCGCCCCGTACGGCGACTTGCCGCGCAGATCCTCGCGCAGCGGCAGCTGATCCAGGGTGACCTCTTCGCCGATCGTCATCAGACCGAACCTCCGAACCGCGCCGTGACGGCCTCGCCGTGCGCGGGCAGGTCCTCGGCGTTGGCCAGCGCGACGACGCGGCCGGCGACCTCGCGCAGCGCGTCCTCGGAGTAGTCCACGACGTGGATGCCCTTGAGGAAGCTCTGCACGGACAGGCCCGAGGAGTGGCGGGCGAACCCGCCGGTGGGCAGGACGTGGTTGGACCCGGCGCAGTAGTCGCCGAGCGACACCGGGGCGTACGCGCCGACGAAGATCGCGCCCGCGTTGCGGACCCGGGCGGCGACCGCGCGCGCGTCCGCCGTCTGGATCTCCAGGTGCTCGGCGGCGTACGCGTCGACGACGCGCAGGCCGTCGTCCACTGTGGACACCAGGATGACGCCGGACTGCTTGCCGCCCAGCGCTTCGGCGACGCGCTCGGAGTGCTTCGTCGCCGCGACGCGGTTCACCAGGTCCTTGTCGACAGCGTCGGCCAGCTCGGCCGACGTCGTCACCAGGACGCTCGCCGCCAGGGGGTCGTGCTCGGCCTGGCTGACCAGGTCTGCGGCGACGTGCACCGGGTCGGCCGTCTCGTCGGCGAGGATCGCGATCTCGGTGGGGCCGGCCTCGGCGTCGATGCCGATCAGGCCGCGCAGGAGCCGCTTGGCCGCGGTGAGGTAGATGTTGCCCGGCCCGGTGACGACGTCGACCGGGGCGAGCTCGGCGCCGTCGGTGTCCGTGCCGCCGTACGCGAGGAGCGCGACGGCCTGCGCGCCGCCGGCCGCCCACACCTCGTCGACGCCGAGGAGCTCGGCCGCGGCGAGGATGGTCGGGTGCGGCAGGCCGTCGAACGCGGCCTGCGGCGGCGAGCAGACGACCAGGGAGCCGACGCCGGCGATCTGCGCCGGGACGACGTTCATCACCACGGTCGAGGGGTACACGGCCAGCCCGCCCGGGGCGTACAGGCCGACGCGCTCGACCGGCACCCACTTCTCGGTGACCGTGCCGCCGTCGACGACGGTGGTCGTGACGTCGGTGCGGCGCTGCTCGGCGTGCACCTTGCGGGCGCGGGCGATCGACTCCTCCAGCGCGGCGCGCACCTGCGGGTCGAGCTGGGCCAGGGCCTCGGTGAGCTTCGCCCGCGGCACCCGCACCGACGCGGGGCGGACCTTGTCGAACTTCTCGGTGTACTCGAGGACCGCTTCGACACCGCGGTCACGGACCGCCTCGACCACCGGCCGCACGTGATGCAGCGCCGCGTCCACGTCGTATTCGGCACGCGGCAGCGTGGCGCGCAGTTCGGCGGCGGTCGGGACCTGCCCGCGCAGGTCGGTGCGGTTCAACATGCCCCCAGGGTACGAGGTCACGCCGAGCGGGTTTTCAGCGATACTCCCCGGTGACGGCAGATCCCAGCATGCAGGAGGCAGCGGTGGCGCGAATCGCGTTGTGCCAGGTCAACTCGGGTGACGACCCGGAGGCGAACCTGAAGCTGATTCGCTCCGGGGCGGAGGCCGCGGTGGCGGACGGCGCGCGGATCGTCGTGTTCCCCGAGGCGACCATGGCGCGCTTCGGCCGTCCCTTGGACGCGGTCGCCGAGCCGCTGGACGGGCCGTGGGCGTCGGCGGTCGCGGCGGTCGCGGCCGAGCACGACGTGGTGATCGTCGCCGGGATGTTCACCCCGGCGGACGGGCGGGTGCGCAACACCCTGCTGGTCACCGGCGGCGGGCACCACCGCGGCTACGACAAGATCCACCTCTACGACGCGTTCGGCTTCGCGGAATCGGACACGGTGGCGCCGGGCACGACCCCGGTGACGTTCGAGCTGGACGGCGTCGTGTTCGGCGTCGCGACGTGTTACGACGTGCGCTTCCCGGAGCTGTTCCGGGCGCTGGCCGACGACGGTGCCGACGTCGTGCTGCTGCCGGCGTCCTGGGGCGCCGGAGAGGGCAAGCGCGAGCAGTGGGAGGTCCTGGTGCGGGCCCGCGCGCTCGACTCGGGCTGCTGGGTGCTGGCGTGCGGCCAGGCCGACCCGGCGGCGACGGGCCTCACGGTGAACCCGAAGGCGCCGACGGGCATCGGGTACTCCCTGGCCGCGGACGGCTTCGGCCGGGTGCACGCCGCCGCCGGCGCGGGCCCGGAGACGCTCCTGGTGGACGTCGCCCCGGCGGTGTCGGCCAAAGCCCGCACGGCAACGGGAGCCCTGGCCAACCGGCGTCTCTGAAGCCGGAACTCGCGTGATCCGAGCCGGATCTCGCGTGATCGAAGCCGTAACTCGCGAGTTACGGCTTCAATCACGCGAGTTACGGCTAGCGGAGCAGGCCTTCGCGGATCGCGACCCGGACGAAGCCCGCGCGGCGGCGCTCGCCCGTCTTGTCGCGGATCCGGTCGAGGTACGACCGGACCGTGCGGACGCTGATGTTGAGGATCTCCGCCACGTCGACGTCGCGCTCCCCCGCCGCCACCAGCCGGAGCACCTGCTTCTCGCGCTCCGACAGCACGATCTTCGGGCCCGCGTGCCGCTCTTCGCTGTCCTGGATGATCATCCCGGCCAGCGTCGGCGACACGTACGCGTTGTCGTCGGCGATCGTGCGGATCGCGCGCAGGAGCTCGTCGCCGTCGACGTCCTTCGACAGGAAGCCCTTCGCGCCGGCCTGCATCGCCCCGAGCACCTCCGGCTGTTCCGCGTGCGCGGACACCACCAGCACCTTGTGCCCCATCTGGCCGACTTCCAGGACCGCGGCCGCGTCCTGGACGCCCCGGAGCTTCAGGTCGAGGACCACGACGCTGCCCGCCGGCTGGTCCTGGACCGCGAACCGGGCCACCGAGTCGGCGACCGCGCCGAGCTCGATGTCCGGGGCCTCGGTGAGCACGCGGGTCAGCGCGTACCGGTAGAGCGGGTGGTCCTCGATGACCCCGACGTGGATCCGCCGGGGTGCCTTGGCCGCCTGGTCGTCGTCGCTCATTTGCGGCCGCCGCGCCGCGGGCCGGAGCCGCCGATCAGGCCGCGCCGGATGGCTTCCTTGACCAGGCCCGGCCGGCGGCGTTCGCCGGTCTTGTCGCGGATGCGGTCCAGGTAGCCCCGCACGGTCCGGACGCCGATGCCGAGGATCAGCGCGATGTCGACGTCGCGCTCCCCCGCCGCCACCAGCCGCAGCACCTGTTCCTCGCGCGGCGACAGCTCGACGTCGGCCGAGACCGCCGGCCGGTCCGCGTTGTCCTTCATGATCATCCCGGCGACCACCGCGGAGACGTACGCGCCGCCGCCGGCCACCGTCTTGATCGCGATCAGGAGCTCGTCCGCGTCGACGTCCTTGGAGAGGAAGCCGCGCGCCCCCGCGGCGATCGCCCCCAGCACGACTTCGGGCTCCGCCTGCGCGGAGACCACGAGCACGTGGTGCCCGAGTTCGCAGACCTCCAGGACCGCCGCCGCCCCGGCGACGCCGGGCAGGCCCAGGTCCAGCAGCACCACGCTGCCCGGTGGCTGCCGGTGGACGTGGAATCTCGCCACCGAGTCGACCACCGCCCCGAGCTCGATGAATTCGGCTTCGGCCAGCACCCGCTCCACCGAAACGCGGTACAGCGGGTGGTCTTCGATGACCGCGACCCGGACGCGGCCGGAGTCCAGGTCGTCTTCTGCCGAGCGCTCTTGTGTCATGTGCACGACTTTCACCCCGTTCCACCCGACGGGGCCGGCCGCCCGGCCGTGGCCGGGTCCAGCGCGGGGCCCATCGGCACCAATGCCAGCAAACTACCTGTGACCGGTGACTTCGCCACGCTTCCGTAGCCGAGCGAGGCCAATGCCTGCGCGTTCACCACCGGGTACTTCCGGCCCGTATCGGTCACCAGGTACGTGGTGGCCGAGCCGGATTCGACGACGACGGCTCCCCCCGACGGAGGTACCCACACCTCGTCCGCCACCCGTGCTTCGGTCCTCGTGGCGACCTGGATTGCTTTGGCGCCAGGGGAAAGCGGGAATTCGGCCGAAACGAGCAACCGGTTGCCCTGGATGCACAACGCGATCGAGTTGCCGGTGATCGGCGCCTTGCCCGGGATGCGGTCGGGGAACGCCGCGGGGTCGGCACCGCCGGCTCGGGGCGCGGCGACCTTCGGCGCGGCGGCGACGTCGGCCGCACGGACGTCGACCGGCGCCGGCGTGCCCGGGTAGGCGGCCGCGTTGGCCGCCGTCGTCACCAGGAGGCTCGCCTCGGTCTGCCCGACCGGCTCGAGCCCGTCGCGGCGGACCAGGTAGTACGACGACGCCGTGCCGGGCGCGGCCAGCGCGTCCACCACGGCCAGGACCTCGCCGACGCGGGTGTCGCGGCCGCCCACGTCAGGTCCCCGGTCCCCGGCGCCGTCGACCGGCAGCGCGGTCAGGTCGCGCCCGGCCGGGACGGTGTCGATCCACCGCGCGGACACCGCGATCGTCGGGTAGCTGTCGAACTGCAGCGCGGTCGCGGCCTCGTCGGAGAGCTTGTAGCGGCGGCCGCCGGCGAGCAGGAACCGGTCGCCCCAGGGCAGCCGCACGATCACGCCCTGGTCGCGCGGCAGCTCAACCCCGGACGCGGGCGCGGAGAGCAGGACGGCGGTGCGTGGCTCGGCCGACGCGGGCGCGTCCTGGGTGGTGCGGCTGCAGGTCGTCCACGGCGTCGTGACGAGCGCGCCGGTGGCGGGCACCGAGTCGGGCGCGCCCGGGATGCCGATCGGGGTGCCGCGGCCGGCCTTGCCGAGGTTCTCCGGCGAGACGGACACCGTCGCGTCGCCGGTGCCGCCGGCCAGCAGCCGCGCGGAGGCGTAGTTGAGGACCGGGTGCAGGACGCCGTCGGCACCGAGCACGAACCGGGCGCCGGTGCCCTCCTCGACGATCACCTTGCCGCCGGCCAGCCAGTCCTTACCCCCGGAGGGGTTGAGCAGGCCGATGATCCCGAAGACGGCGGTGACGAGCAGCGCGGCCACGAGCCCCAGCACGGTGCCGAGCACGAGCCGGCGGCTCGGCGAGACGGGGTGGTTGGCGTCGGCCGCGACGAGCGCGGAAACGAGCCTGCGCCGGAGGAACTGGTACGCCTGGATCTGGTCCCGCTGCGTCCACACGCGCTGTGCCCCCGGCTGTGTGTGTCTTCCTCCCGAGTGCCCGATGCTAAAGCCGCGCCCGCGGGGGCGGCGAGGGTAATTTTTACGCCCACGCGGTATCCGGGTAAGCAGTAGCGTCGCAGACCCGGGGAAAGGGGAGCCCGTGTCCGTCGAAACCGCCGGCGCCGTGCGCCCGGCACCGCCGCGGCCCGCGTCCACGCCGCTGCCCTGGCTGCTGCCGATCCGGCCGCTGCAGGCCGCGCTGTGGGAGATCGCGGGGATCGCGGTCCTGCTCGCGTGGATGGTCGACACGGTCTCGCAGCCGGTGCGGATCGGGGTGAGCGTGGCGACCGGGCTGGTGGTGCTGCTGACGTCCGTGCGCTTCGCCGGACGGCACCTGGCGGGCTGGGCCCTGACCTGGACGGCGTTCCGGCTGCGGCGCCACGACACGCGCCGCGACAGCCCCGACCCGCTGCTGAGCGTGGCCGGGTCGGTGAAGGTGCGCCAGCACGTCGACCGCGCGGGCAACCGCTTCGGCGTCGCCGAGGTCGACGGCGGGTGGAGCGCGCTGGTCCGGCTGACGCAGGGTCCGGGAGCGCCTGGGCCGCTGGTGGAGGCGTTGCGCTCGGCCTACCGGCGGACCGACGTCCCCCTCGCGTCGGCGCAGCTGCTGACGTGGGCGATTCCCCGCGGGGATCAGGTGCTGCGGGTCCGCTGGCTGGCGGTCCGCTACCGGCCGGACCTCGCCCCGATCGCGGCGCTGGCCCGCGGTGGCGGCGACCTCGGGGCGTTGCGGAGCACGGCGTCGGCGGCGTTGAGCTTGATGGGCGCGCTGGCCGAGGCCGGGTACCAGAGCACGGTGCTGGAAGCCGGCGAGCTGGCGAAGGAGCTCCGGGTCGCGTTGGGCGTCCAGGGGCCCGCTTCCGCTCCGCCGGACCGCTGGAAGTCGTGGACGTGGGGTGACGCGGCGCAGAAGTGCTTCCGGCCGCGGTCGTCGCGAACGGTGGATTTCGCGGTGCCGGGAGCGGCTTTCACGGCGACTTCGTACACGCTGACGCGGGGTGCGAGTGGGCGGGAGAAGGCCGAAGTGACGGTGCGGGTGGGGGCTCGGCCGGGTGCTGCGGTGCCATCCCCGGGAGCGGCGGTCCCGCTGCACGGCCGGCACGGCGCCGCGGTGCGGCAGACCCTCCCGCTGGCGCTGGATTCCTGAAGTGGGGGGGGGGGCGCCCCCCCCGCGGGGGGGGGTGGCTTCATTGTTGGGCCTTTCCCCCCCCTTGCGGGGCGTCCCCGGCCTTTTGGGGGCCCAACACGGCACTAGGACGAAGGTCAGCCGCGGACGGCTTCGTACACCCCCGCGATCATGCCGACGAACGGCACCAGCGAAAGCAGCACCAAGAACTCCGAAACGTCCAAAAGCCTTGACCAGTAAGGCGAACGCAGCCCACGCGCGACCCGCGTCGCATAAGCCACGCACACCGCCGCGGACAGCACGACCGCGCAGCCCGCCGCGAAGACCACCGTCCGGTTGCCCGACGCCACCAGCCACACCCCGGCGCACACCAGCGCCAGCACGCCGAAGCCGATCAGCACCAGGCGCTGGACGCGGCCCGCGTACGAGCGGGACCGCAGGATCCACGCCAAGCCGAGCAGTCCAGCCAGCCCCGCGTCCCACGGCCCGCCCGCGGACAGCACCACCGACGACGCCAGCACCACCAGGCCCAGGCCCACCAGCAACCCGGTCAGCACCGCCTGCGCCCGGGACGTCCGGCCGATCATCTCCGTGCCCAGCGACGGCTGCTCGTCCGCGCGGAACGCCTCCATGTCGTCCGGCACCCGGGGCAGCGGCAGCCGGGCCAGGCGCAGCGCCAGCATCGGGGCCACCGCCGCCAGTGCCGTGCACAGCACCGCGGCCACCGCCGCGGCCGACACCGGCTTGACGCCCGCCAGCAGCACCACGCCCGTCGTGATCGCGCCGAAGCCCGCCGCGCTCGTGATCGCCACGAACCACGGCAGCCGGTCCGCCACCGAAACCGCCGCCAGGACGCCGTACACCGTCACCGCCGCCAGCCCCGCCGCCAGCGGTCCCGCCGACAACGAGAACAGCGGATGCGGCGGCAGGATCGACATCCCCGCCAGCAACGCGACGCCGACGCCGGCCACCGCGCCGGCCGCGCCGGCCTCTGCGTCGCCGTACGCGCGGCTCAGCGCGCCGCCGCCGAGGAGCAGCACCAGGGCCAGGAGCCCGGTCCCGATCGGCGCCAGGACACTGCCGGACGCCGCCGCCTGCACCAGCAGCCCGCCGGCCAGCAGCAGCACCACCGCGGCCACCAGCCCGGACCGCCGCGCGACCGACGGCCCCCACCCACCGGAGGAATCGGCGACGCTGGCGATCGAGTCGACGACGTCGTCGAACAGCAACGGACCCCGCGGGCGTTCCCGCGGGGTCAGGTGGAGCACTTCGCCGTCCCGGATCTGGGCGGCCGCGACGCTCAGGCCCAAGGCCAGTGGCGCGCCGCCGAGCCGGGACAGCACCCAGCCCGGATGCTCGGCCGACGCCTGCCCGGACGCTCCGGCCAGCCGCACCAGCTGCGGCACCAGCTCGGCGAACGTCGACTGCTGCGGCAGCGCGACGTCCACCCGGGCCCTCGGTGTCACCACCGTGACCCGCCGCGTCGTGCCCGTGAGAGCAGCGGTGGTCATCAGACGTTCTTCGCGGCCGAGATCACCGGAGCGAACTTCGCGTTCGAGGCCTCGGCGAGCTTCGAGAGCCCCGCGTTCACCGCCTCGAGGACGATCTCCGAGAGGTTGCGGGCGTCGTACTCGCGGATCGCGCGGGGGTCGATGTCGATGGAGGTGAAGCGCCCGTCGCCGCGGAGGGTGACGGTGACCTCGTTCTGCCGCGAGTGCGCCTTGACCTCCATCGCCTCGACCGTGCGCTGGATCCGCTGGACCTCTTCGGTCTGCTTGCGCACCTGTGCGAGCAGCTCGTCCATGTCCGGCACCGCGTACGGATCGGTCACTGTTGCATCCCTTCGTGCTGGCGGACGCGGACACTGCCCACGAACCGCTGGAAACCGGGTGAGAGCCGTCGCGCGGTCGCGGGCGCGGCCGTGCAGACGAGCTCGAGCACCAGCCGGTCCGCCGGCACGGAGCCGGGAACCGTCAGGTGCACCTGGGTCTGGATCAGCTCTTCGCCTTCGCCGGTGTGCAGGCGAAGCAGCTGCATGACGCCGGGCGCGGCCGGGGCGCCGACGTCGCGGCGGCTCAGCACTTCGAGCCCGGCCAGCGTCAGCGAAAGGCGCTCGACGGCTTCGGCGGCGATGGCGTCGATCGATGCTTCGTCGGGCCGCTGCTGGACGCTGACCGTGATGTTCGGGACGAACTCGCCCGGCGAAGCGTCGTGCACGGCGACGAACACCGCGCCCGAGTCGCCCGGGTCGACGGCCGTCCAGCCGTCCGGGATGACGAAGTCCAGGGGAAGGGTCATCACAGCCCCACGTACGAAACGGCGTCGTCCCAAGCGGATCCGACGGCATTGGCGGCATCGTTCGCCGCGGTCCCGACGTAGTCGGCCGCCGCGCCGCCGTACTCGCCGATGGTGTGGCCGAGCTTCGGCAGGTCGATGTCGATCTTCGCGCCGATCCCGGCACCGAGGCCGAGCGCGGCGCCCGCCTTGAAGTTGACCTTGATGTGCCCCGCGTCGTAGACGGCCTGGGCGTCGAGCTGCGCGCCGATGCCGTACTGCAGCGTGCCGTTCGCGCCGACGCCGACACCCGCGACGTCCGCGGCGACCTCGCCCTCGATCTTGCCGCCGGCGAAGACGTTCGCGTGCGCGCCCACGCCGTGCGCACCGATCGTGCCGGACGCGCTCGCCTCGCCGCCGGCGAACACCGTGCCCTTGGCGTGCGCCGAAGAGACGCCCCAGTCGCCCTTGAGCTCGCCCTCTTCCTTCACCGCGGCCAGCTCGGTGTGCCCGGACGCGCCGACGTCCCCGCCCTTCGACGTGATCTTGCCGTCGTACTCCGGGGTGAGCCCGTCCTGCTCGTGCTTGAACTTGTAGTAGGTGATCTCGGTGTTGTTGCCCAGCTTGTCCTTGACGCTCTCGGGCTTCGGCTGCCCGAACGGCGTGTCCGCCTTCTTCGGCGCGCGGGTGCCCTCCAGGCCGTCCCAGGTGAGCTTCTTCCAGCCCGAGTTCTTGAACCACGACGGCGCGTCCCGCGGCCGCTTGCGCCCGTCGAGCGGGCTGCCGTTGAGCCAGCCCAGCGGGCCCGCGGTCTTCTTGCCCAGCTTGTACTCCAGCCGCTGGGTGCCCTCGGGCGGGAACAGCTCGGCGAGCGCGTCGGAGTACTCGTCGACGACCTGGCGGGCGGCCTGGACGCTCTGCTCCCCCAGCTGCCGCGCGGCCTGGATGAACGCGCCGACCGAGCCGGAGTTCACCGCGCGCGCCTGCGCGGTCAGCTGCTGGGCGTACTGGTCGAACTGCGCGATGACCGAGTCGACCGCGGCCTTCGCCGACTGCACCAGCTGCGCCGCCGTCGAAAGCCGTTTCGCCTGGTCGTCGAGCTTCGTGGCGGCGTCCGTCAGCTCCTCGCCCAGCTTCCCGGCCGCGGTCGCGAACGCGGTGTAGGCGTCGCCGTCCCAGTCCGCGTGCAGGGTCTTGGCGGAGTCGTCGATCTCCTTCGCCTTGCCCGAGACCGTCGAAGCCTGGGTGGCGACGCGCTGCGACGCGGCGCTGAGCGCACCGGGGTCACCGGTGACCCGTCTCTGGCATTCGACCAGGACCTGCCGGTAGCCGGACAGCACGGAGCTGACCACCCCCGACGCGTCGACGACCCCCGAGCCCCACACGGGTCAGTTCCCGGCCGCGTCGTAGCCGACGTGCTGGCTGAAGTGCTTGCCGTTGTAGTCCAGGTCGATGTCGAGGTCGAAGTCCTGCCCGCCCGGAGCCTCCACAGTGGACTCACCGGTGGTGAGGTTGGTGTGGATGGTGACCTCGTTCGCGCCGCCGATCGCGCCCGCGCCGCCGGTGACCGGGGCGGGCTGGGTGACCGGCGCCGGCTGCGTCGGCACGGTGGCGCCGTTCTGCTGCCCCGGGTTCACGGCGATCCAGCTGTTCGACGGGTCGAGCGGGGTGCCGTTGCCGGTCACCGGCGTCGTCGCGCCGCCGCTGGAACCGCCGCCGGTGGCGAGCGCGGGCGGGGTGTAGTCGGTGAACGAAGGCTGCTGCGGGATCCCCCCGCCGCTCCCGCCCGCCACCGCCTGCTGCCCGGCCGGGCTTGCCACCGACGGCGGGGCCTGGGGCGCCGTCACCGGGGTGTTCCCGATCGACGGCGTCGTCGCGCCCGAGCTGCCGGAGTCGTGGTGGAAGAGCTTCTCGATCGCGCCGATGACCTGCGCGAGCTGCGTGACCTGCTGGGCGAGGTCACCCGCGCCGAGCGCCTTGAGCAGCGCGCCGATCGCGGTGATGAACGCCCGCAGCGACGCGCTGGTCGCGGTCGACAAAGCGACCGCCGCGCCGTAGGTCCACGGGTTCGACATCAGCGAGGCGACCGTCGGGTTCACCGCGGCCACCACCGAGCGGTAGGCCTGCTGCGCCGTCTTGATCAGCGTGCCGGACACGCCGAGCAGCTCGGCGCCCTTCTGCACGACGTTGATGATCGTCTCGAGCTGCTTGAGGGAGTCGCCGATCTTCTTCAGCGCCGACTCGCTCGCCGCGCCCGACCAGATCTTGCCGAGCTGGTCGGCGGCCTTGGTGAGCTCGGTGTACATGCTCAGGAACTGCTCGGCCTTCTTGACCAGGTCGACCACGTGCTGCGCGATCTGCTCCGGCTGGCCGGTGACGATCTGCGGCAGGATGGTGATCGGCCCGCCCGAGGACGCGGTCGCGTCCATGGCGCTGGAGTTCGGGAAAGTCAGCATCGGACCTCACAAAGGTTCTGTAGTGCCAGACAGGACGATCAGACGACGGAGGCGGGCCGGTAGACGCTGACCTTCGCCAGCCCGCCGATGCGGGCGTCGAGGAGCCCGTGGTTGTAGAGGCGGCCGCCGTCGCCGGCGACGCCGATGACCGGCTGGCGGTCGGAGAACAGCAGCGGCTCGACGACCACGACGTCGCCGCTGTGCACGCCGCCGGGAACGTCGGAGAAGGTCCGCGCGGTGCCCGCGTAGACCTCGATGAGCCCGATGCGCGCCTGGTTGTCGGCGTCACCGGCCAGCCAGTCGTTGAAGTCGGCGACGCCGTGGAAGCGGGTGTCGGTGATCGGGTGGTCCCCGAGCCGGCCGAGCTGCGCGTCCCCCAGGTAGCGCAGCACGTTCCCGACCGACGACGGCTCGCCGTGGGCGCCCGCGCTGTCGTTGATCGCCAGGGTGGCGAGCTCCGAAGCGTGCGAGCTCCCCCAGATCGACGACGTGGGCGTCGTGGACCCGTCGTGCCCGCCGCCGTAGCCGGCGGCCGCGGCCCGGTCCGCCGCCTGGTAGGCGTCGGCACTGGCCTTGACCAGCCCGTTGACCTGCTGCAGCAGCTGCAGCAGCGTGCGGACGGCGGTGACCTGGGTGGAGTGCAGGGCGGCGTTCGCGGCGGCGACCGCGCTGCCGAAACCCGCGAACGACATCGGCTGCACGACGAGCCGTTCGAGGTCGGCAACGGCGTTGATGCCGTGGGCGATGATCCCTCCGACGTTGCCGACGGACGAGCGCATCGCCTCGGGCTCAGCCCGGTACTCGCCGGCCATGGCTCTCCTTCCGCGGGTGGCTGCTCGGCAGAGCGTAAGTTCGGCCCCGGAAGCGGGCGGACGGCAAAAGTACCCACCGCGACGGGTCGGCAAGTGGCCAAAATACCGGTCAGAGCCACCTCGATCCGCTGGAGCATTACCTCATGAGCCTCTCGCCCGAGCGCCCGACCGAGATCGTGCTGCAGTCGCCGCCGATGCTCCCGAAGAGCTCGTCCGGCGGGATGATGCAGCTGATGATGTTCCTGCCGATGATGCTCGGCATGGGCGCGATGTCGTTCGTCTACATCGGACGCGACGGCGGCGTGATGACCTACGTCTTCGGCGCGCTGTTCATCTGTGCCATGGGCGGCATGGTGGTGATGTCGCTGGGCCGCGGCGGCATGGCGAAGAAGGCGCAGATCAACGACGAGCGCCGCGACTACCAGCGGTATCTCTCCGGGTTGCGGACCCAGGTCCGGGACATCGCCGACGGCCAGCGCGCCGCGATGGTCGCCGTCCAGCCCGACCCCGCCGACCTCTGGGCCTACGTCGAGAGCGGGAAGCTGTGGGACCGGCGGCGCACCGACGGCCAGTTCGCGCAGGTGCGCGCGGGCACCGGGCCGCAGCGGCTGGCGACGCCGCTGAAGGCGCCGCAGACGGTGCCCCTGGAGGACCTGGACCCGGTGTGCTCCACCAGCCTCAAGTACTTCATCCGCACCTACTCGACGGTGGACGGCCTGCCGGTGGCGCTGTCGCTGCGCTCGTTCGCCGCGGTCACCGTGGCCGGGCGGCGGCCGGACGTGCTCGGCCTGGTGCGGTCGCTGCTGTGCCAGCTCGTCACCTTCCACTCCCCCGGGGACCTGCGGGTCGCGCTGTGCGTGCCGGCGGACCGGCAGCACGACTGGGAATGGGCGAAGTGGCTGCCGCACGCGACCGCGGCCGGCGCGGCCGACGCCGTCGGCTCCCGGCGCCTGGCCGCCGACTCCGCGGCCGGGCTGGCCGAGCTGCTCGGCGCGGACCTCGGCGACCGGCCCGCGTTCAGCCGCCGCGCCGCGGCCGAGCTCGACCTGCCGCACCTGGTGGTCCTCGTCGACGGCGGCAACGCCCACGGCGAGACCCGGCTGATCGGCGAGGACGGCCGGCTCGGCGTCACGGTGATCGAGATCGGGCAGGAACACCCGCGGACGTACTCGACCGAGCGGCTGCTGAGCCTGCACACCACCCCCGACTCCCTGGGCATGGTCGTCGGCGACGCCACCGAGCAGCGGCTCGGGTTCCTCGGCCGCCCGGACATCCTGGACCGCGGCGCCGCGGAGGCGCTGGCCCGGATGCTGACGCCGTTGCACACCCCGGCCGCCGTCGTCGGCGACAAGCCGATGTCGGCAACCTTCGGGCTGTCCGGGCTGCTCGGCATCGGCGACCCGCGCGACACCGACACCACCGTGACGTGGGCACCGCGCGCGGCGCGCGACCGGCTGCGGATCCCGCTGGGCGTCAACCCCGAGGGCCGTCCGGTGGACTTGGACCTCAAGGAGTCGGCCGAGGGCGGGATGGGCCCGCACGGCCTGGTCATCGGCGCGACCGGGTCCGGCAAGAGCGAGCTGCTGCGGACGCTGGTGACGGCGCTGGCGGTGATGCACTCGTCGGAGACGCTGAACCTGGCGCTGATCGACTTCAAGGGCGGCGCGACCTTCGCCGGGATGACCGACCTGCCGCACACCTGCGCCGTCATCACGAACCTGTCCGACGACCTCGCGCTGGTCGACCGCATGGCCGACGCGCTCAACGGCGAGCTGCTGCGGCGCCAGGAACTGCTGCACGCGGCCGGGAACTACGCGTCGGTGCGCGACTACGAGAAGGCACGCGCGGACGGCGTGGCGCTCGACCCGCTGCCCTCGCTGCTGGTGATCATCGACGAGTTCAGCGAGCTGCTGTCCGCCCGGCCGGAGTTCATCGACCTGTTCGTCGCGATCGGCCGGCTCGGGCGCTCGCTGGGCATCCACCTCCTGCTGGCGTCGCAGCGGCTCGAAGAAGGCCGGCTGCGCGGGCTCGATTCGCACCTGTCGTACCGGATCGGCCTGCGGACGTTCTCGGCGTCGGAAAGCCGGACCGTGCTGGGCGTCGCCGACGCCTACCACCTGCCGCCGGTGCCGGGGTCGGCCTACCTCAAGTCCGACACCGAAACGCTGATCCGGCTCAAGGCCGCGTACGTGTCCGGGGAGCTGCCGCCGCGCAGCACGGTCGTGCGCGAAGACGGGCAGGAGCTCGGCGTGCTGCCATTTTCCCTGGCCCCGGTGGAGATCCCGGTGACCACCGAGATCGAAGACGCGCCGGTCGCCGACGGCACCGGCGAGACGATCATCCACGCGATGCTGTCGCGGCTGGAGGGCCGCGGGCCGGCCGCGCACCAGATCTGGCTGCCGCCGCTGAACGAACCGCCGACGCTGGAGCAGCTCCTGCCGCCGCTGGGCGAGGACGCCGCGCGCGGCCTGTCCCCGCTCGGCTGGGGTGGCAACGGGAAGCTGACGATCCCGGTGGCGCTGGTGGACAAGCCGTTCGAGCAGCGCCGCGACATGCTGTGGGCCGACTTCTCCGGCGCGGGCGGGCACGCGCTGATCGTCGGTGCCCCGCAGAGCGGCAAGTCGACGCTGATGAAGGACATCGCGGGCATGCTCGCGCTGACCCACACCCCCGCCGAGGTGCAGCTGTTCGTGCTGGACATGGGTGGTGGCGCGCTGGCCCCGATCGCCGGGCTGCCGCACACGTCCGGCTACGCCACCCGCCGCGACGCGCAGCGCTGCCGCCGGGTCGTCGCCGAGCTGACGACGCTGCTGGAACAGCGCGAGGAGTACTTCTCCGCCCACGGGATCGAGTCGATCACGACGTTCCGCCAGCGGCGGGCGGAGTTCACCGAGAGCACCGACGGGCGCGAGTTCGGCGACGTGTTCCTGTTCGTGGACAACTGGACCACGATCCGGCAGGAGTACGAGCAGCTGGAGGAGCAGATCACCGGGCTGGCCGCGCGCGGGCTCGGGTTCGGCATCCACGTGGTCGTCTCGCTCAACCAGTGGATCGGCGTCCGCGCCCAGCTGCGCGACGCGATCGGCACGCGCTTCGAGCTGCGCCTGGGTGACCCGATGGACTCGTCCATCGACCGGAAGGTCGCGGTGAACGTCCCCGCCGACCGGCCGGGGCGCGGCATCACGGCGGAGAAGCTGCACTTCCTCGCGGCGCTCCCCCGCATCGACGGCGACCAGCGCCCGGAGACGATCGGCGCGGGCGGCGTCGACCTCGTGCGCCGGATTTCGGAGGCCTGGAAGGGACCGCGCGCACCGCAGGTCCGGCTGCTGCCGCCGGAGGTGCCGCTGGACACGCTGCCCGCGGCCCCGGGCAAGCAGGTCACGCTGGGCATCGCGGAGTCGACGTTGCGCCCGGTGTGCCTGGACTTCTCGGCGGACCCGCACTTCGTGGCGTTCGGCGACGTCGAGTCCGGCAAGTCTTCGCTGCTGCGTGCGATCGCTCAGGGCATCACGTCGGCGTACACGCCGGACGAGGCGGCGATCATCGTCGCGGACTACCGCCGCGGTTTGCTGGGGGCGGTGCCGGAGGCGCACCTGCTCGGCTACGCGGGCGCCGAGGGCAAGCTGACGGAGCTGATCACCGAGTGCGCGACGGCGATGCGCAACCGGCTGCCGGGCCCGTCGGTGACCCCGGAGCAGCTGCGCAACCGCTCGTGGTGGCGCGGGCCGGAGCTGTTCGTGCTGGTGGACGACTACGAGCTGGTGGCGACGGTCGGGCGCAACCCGTTGCAGCCGTTGCTGGAGTTCTTGCCGCAGGCGCGTGACATCGGCCTGCACGTGATCATCGTCCGGGGTTCGGGCGGGGCCGGGCGGGCGTTGTTCGAGCCGGTGCTGCAGCGGCTGCGTGAGCTGGGCTCGCCGGGGTTGATCATGTCGGGAACGAAGGACGAAGGGGCGCTGCTGGCGGACGTGAAGCCGTCGCCGCAGCCGCCGGGCCGGGGGACGCTGGTGTCGCGCCGGCACGGGACGGGGCTGGTCCAGGTGGCGTGGACCAAACCGGCGGAGTCCTGACCGGGCGTGCTCACCGTCGGCGACTTACCGACTTCGGTAGGTTCCGGGAATCCTTCACGGCTCTTAGTTTGAGCTGGTCATCCCGTTCGGGACGAATTTCCGGATCACCCGGCCGAAGGGCATTTTCATGCGAATGTCGAGGGCTGTTTCCGTGGTGGGTGCCGCCGCCGCGGCGCTGAGCCTGGTCTCCGCAGGGGTTGCGGACGCCCAGCAGGACATCATCGGCGGGAGCACCGTCTCCTCCGCGCCGTGGGGCGCCCAGATCTACTGGAACAACGTGACGACCTACGGCGGGTTCGAGTGCTCGGGGACGATCATCGCCCCGCAGTGGGTGCTCACCGCGCAGCACTGCCTGAACTCGCCGGGCATGCACGTCAAGGTCGGCAACGTGACGCTGCAGCAGGGCACGAACGCGAACGTCGACCAGCAGAAGGCGTCGCCCGACGGCGACATCGCGCTGCTGCACCTGACGACGGCCGTGAACACCACCTACATGAAGCTCGGCACCGGGAACCCGCCGACCGGGTCGACCAACCAGATCTACGGCTGGGGCCGGACGCAGGGCACCAGCCCGCCCTCGAGCACCCTCAAGACCGCCAACGTCCGCGTGACGGGCACCGGCACGGACGCGTTCGGCGGCCGGGCGATCGCCAGCGTCGGCGTCAACGGCTCGGCCTGGCACGGCGACTCGGGCGGCCCGGAGACCTACAACGGCGTCCAGGTCGGGGTGTGCTCCACCGGCAGCAACTCCGGTTCGAACCCGCAGGGCACGCAGAACTACGCGAGCATCGCGTCGAGCCGCACCTGGATCCAGCAGACCGCCGGCGTCTGAGGCGGACGCGGGGGGGGGGGCGGCCCCCCGCCCGCCCCGCCCCCCGCGGGGTGGGCCGGGACACCCCGGCCCACTACAGACCCCCCCCGCCGGCGGCCCGCCCCACCCCCCCCCCCGCCCCCCCCCCCCCCCCCCCCCCCCCCCCCCCCCCACACCCCCCCCCCGCCCCCGGCCGGGGGGGGGGGGCCCCCCCCCGAGCCCCCGCCGGCCCGCCCCCCCGCGGCCGTAGTGACAATCAGGATTCGGGGCGAGAGGCCACCAAGATCACAGATTGATCATATGCCCAGCAAGCCCATGCAAGGCTTCCTTGACAGCCTCACCCAAAGTCGGATGAGCATGAACATTCCGAGAAACCTCGTGAACAGTAAGATCCCACTGCTGAGCCAAAGTAAGCTCCGGAAGCAACTCGGTGACATCCGGCCCGATGAGATGCCCCCCGATCAACTCCCCATACCGAGCATCACTGATCAGCTTGACGAACCCACCAGCATCCCCCAGCCCCTGAGCCTTCCCATTGGCGGTAAAGGGAAACTTGGCCACCCGAACATCAAACCCCTTGGCACGAGCCTGCTCCTCGGTCCACCCGAAGCTGGCGATCTGAGGCTGACAGTAAGTAGCCCGCGGAATCATCGGGAAGTCGAGTTCCATGGTCTCCGCACCGGCAATGGTCTCCGCCGCCACAACCCCCATCGACTCCGAAGCGTGAGCCAGCATCAGCTTCGCCGTCACATCACCAATGGCGAAGATGTGCGGAACATTGGTCCGCCCCCGGCCATCGATAGCGATCGCACCACGCTCGGTCAGAGAGACACCGGTCTTCTCCAGCCCATACCCCTCGACCCGAGGCTGGAACCCGATCGCCTGCAAAACCTTGTCAGCGGAAAGAACCCGCTGCCCATCCTTCTCCGAGGACACAGTCACCTGCACCGAAGAACCGGAGTCATCGATCGACTCGACCCGAGTAGAAGTCAGCACCTTGATCCCGAGCTTCCGATAACGCCGGAAGAGCTCAGCCGAAACCTCGGCATCCTCCAGCGGCACCATCCGGTCGAGGAACTCGACGATCGTGACATCGACACCGTAGTTGTGCAGCACGTAAGCGAACTCGACCCCGATAGCCCCGGCACCGGCGATGATGATGCTCGACGGAAGCTCACTCGAGAGAATCTGCTCTTCATACGTCACGACACGCGAACTCCGCGACGTCCCCGGCAGCAACCGGGTGGTCGCCCCGGTCGCGATGATGCAGTGGTCGAACGTCACCTGCGACCCGTTCACCTCGAGGGTGTGGTCGTCGACGAACGTGCCGTGCCCGTCGAACTCGGTGATCTTGTTCTTCTTCATGAGGAAGTGCACGCCCTTGACGCGCCCGTCGGCGACCTTCCGGCTCCGCTCGTAAGCAGCCGAGTAGTCCACGCGGATAGGGCTGTCGGACGAGATGCCGAACGCCTTCGCCTCCTGCGTCACGACGTGCGCCAGTTCGGCGTTGCGCAGCAGCGCCTTCGACGGGATGCACCCGACGTTCAGGCAGACGCCACCCCAGTACTTCTCCTCGACCACCGCGGCGCTCAGCCCGAGCTGCGACGCGCGGATCGCCGCGACGTACCCGCCGACTCCGGCCCCCAGGACGACGACATCAAAGTGTTGTGCACTCATACGCCCGAAACTACCCCTTCGGCCAGGCCAGGGCGGGGTGACGCGGACCTCAGGCGGCGACCGGGCGCCGCTCGCCACGGATCGACTCCAGCAGTGTCGTCACCTCCGCCATGATCCGGGCCGTCGCCTCCTCCAATACCTCGCGGGTGAGCGGCCGGTCACGCAGGTCGGACAGGTCGACCGGCGGTCCGGCCACCAGCTCGACCGTCTTGCGCGGCAGCCCGCGGGGGAACCACGCCGTCGACGGCAGCAGGTGGTGGGTGCCCCAGTTGGCCACCGGGATCACCGGCGCGCCGGTCTCCAGGGCCGCGCGCACGATGCCGGTCTTGCCGCGCATCGGCCAGCCGGCCGGGTCGTTCGAGAACGTGCCTTCGGGGAAGACCGCGACGCACTCGCCGTCCCGCACCGAGGCGACGAGGTCGCGGTAGGCCTCGGCCGCCGTCGCCGCGCCGCGGTACACCGGGATGTGGCGCCCCGAGCGCATCACGCGGCCCAGGACCGGCAGCTTCCACAGCGAGGCCTTCGCAAGGTACCGCGGCACACGGCCGGCGGCCAAGCAGAACGCCGTCAGCGTCGCCGGGTCGGCGAACGACAGGTGGTTCGACGCCACCAGCACGCCCCCGGACTTCGGGATGTGATGCGAGCCGCGCACCCGGAACCGGGTCGTCTGGACGAGGAACTGCCAGACCACCTCGATCGCGAAGCTGTACCAGGCGCCCCGGCCGGCACGGGCGAAGCGCCGGCCGTAAGCGATCATCTGGCGTCGGGTGAGCAGCTCACCTTCGGTTTCCAGGGGGGTCCAGCGGTCCATGATTGTCATTCGTAGCCGACGACCGGCCGGATCGGCTCCCGCTCGCGCCGAACGCGGCGCAGATCACACGCGCTCGAGCACGACCACGGGGATGTGGCGGTCGACCTTCTTCGTGTACTCGTTGTAGTCCGGCCAGACGGCGGCGAGCTTGTCCCACAGCTTCGCCCGCTCCTCGCCCTCGACCGTGCGGGCTCGGGCCTGGAACCGGTCGGCCTTGATCTGCACGCCGACCTCGGGGTTCGCGACGAGGTTGAGGTACCACGCGGGGTGCTTGGGCGCGCCGCCGGCGGACGCCACGACCACCGGGTTGCCGTCGGCCTCCTGGTAGATCAGGGCGAGCTTGCGCTCCTGGCCGGTCTTGCGGCCCTTCGTGGTCAGCAACAGCGTCGGGACGCCTTCCTGCCACTCGTGGCCGACCTCGCCGTCGGTCTCCTCGTAGCGGCGGATGTGCTCGTCACCGAACAGCATGCGTGCATCCTTTCGCGGTCGGTCGAAAGTGGCGTACTCACCACTGGAGGATTCTCCTTGTTACCAGGCCACGCACCGGCGCCGATCTTCCCGTGTGCTACCCCCGTGCTTTTCACTCGAACGGGTCAGGTCCCCCGGCCAGCGGCTTCTCCCGGCCCACCCCCTTCCCAGTAGATTGCACCGACCGAGCACGCGGAGACACCCGAGACCGACCCCTGGAGGAGCCAGCCATGAAGGCCCGGCCGCACGTGACACTGGAAGACGTGGCACGCAGCGCGAACGTCTCGCTCGCGACGGCGTCGCGGGTGCTCAACGGCACCGCGTCCGTCCGCGCCGACCTGCGGGAGCGGGTTTCCGCCGCCGCGGCCGAGCTGGCCTACGCCCCGAACGCGCACGCCCAGGCGCTCGCCGGGGGCACCCACCGCACGGTCGGCGTGATCTGCCACGACGTCAGCGACCCGTACTTCGCCGCGATCGCCGGCGGGGTGATGCGGGTGGCGACCGACAACGGGCTGCTCGTGATGCTGGCCGGCACCTTCCGCGACCCCGACCGCGAGGTCGCCTACGTCTCGACGCTGCGCGCGCAGCGGGCCGCGGCGATCCTGCTGATCGGCTCGGCGTTCGAGGACCGGGCGTGGGAACGCGCGATGGCGGCCGAGCTGGAGCCCTACCGCCGCGGCGGCGGGCAGGTCGCGGCGGTCAGCCGTCACCGCGGGCTCAAGATCGACACCGTGCAGCCGGACAACAAGGGTGGCGCCGCCGCGCTGGCGAAGGCGCTGGTCGGGCTCGGGCACAAGCGCTTCGCGGTGCTGGCCGGGCCGCGGCAGCTGAGCACGGTCGTCGACCGGCTGGCGGGGTTCTCCGACGGTCTCGCCGAG
This sequence comes from Amycolatopsis ponsaeliensis, assembly GCF_030182635.1. Taxonomy (NCBI): domain Bacteria; kingdom Bacillati; phylum Actinomycetota; class Actinomycetes; order Pseudonocardiales; family Pseudonocardiaceae; genus Amycolatopsis; species Amycolatopsis ponsaeliensis. The sequence continues at coordinate 70,334 of NZ_JAPZLD010000003.1, read as the reverse complement.
CACGGCATCAGCCTGCACGAAGACGACATCGTCGAGGCCGCCTTCACCCGCGACGGCGGCTACGACGCGACGAAGCGGCTGCTCGCGGGCCGCAAGCGCAAGCTGCCGACCTGCGTCTTCGCCGTCACCGACGTGATGGCCATCGGCGCGCTGACGGCGTTGCGCGAGGAGGGCCTGTCCGTGCCCGGGGACATTTCGGTCGCCGGGTTCGACGACATCCCGGTGGTCCGCGACCTCGCCCCGGCGCTCACCACGGTCCGGCTGCCGCTCGAGGAGCTCGGCGAGCGGGCGATGGACCTGGCGATCAAGGGCGCCGGGGGGACGCGGCCGCGGACCGTCCGGCTCTCCGGCGAGGTCGTCCTTCGGGAGAGCACCGCGCGCCCCAAGCGCTGACGGCACCACCCCGAACTGCCATGAGGGGCACCTTCATGGCTTTTACGGCCATGAGGGTGCCCCTCATGGCTCCCCACTCGGTCGGGCCTTGTCGCACCTCGGCACAGGTCCTACCGTGGAGGCGAGAAAGCGCTTTCTGACTCCCGGAGGTCTTCCGATGCTCCTGCTCCCGGTCCCCGGCGGCGGGCTCATGAACTGGTCACCATCCGGCCCGCCGCTGCCCGAGCCGCCGAGTGAGCCGCCGTCGTCCCGGATCGCCTACGGCGCCGTGCACGTCGTCGCGGACGCGCTCGCCGACGAGCCCGGCGCCGTCGATTGGGACACCACGCTGGCCTTCCGCGAGCACCTGTGGGCGTGCGGGCTCGGCGTCGCCGAGGCGATGGACACCGCGCAACGCGGCATGGGCCTCGACTGGGCCACCACGAAAGAGCTGGTCACCCGCACCGGCGCGATCGCCGCCGGCCGCCGGTGGTGCGCCGGCGTCGGCACCGACCAGCTGCCGGCCGGGCCGGCCACCCCGGCGTCCATTGTGGACGCCTGGCGCGAGCAGCTGGACCTGGTCGGCGGCGCGGGCGCGGTCCCCGTCGTCATGGCGAGCCGGGCGCTGGCCGCCGCCGCGAACGGCCCGGACGACTACCACGCGGCCTACGGGAAACTGTTGTCCGAGGCGGGCGGCCCGGTCCTGCTGCACTGGCTGGGCGAGCAGTTCGACCCCGCGCTGGCCGGCTACTGGGGACACCAGGACGTCCGCGACGCGGCCCGCGAACTGGCGGCCCTCTGCGCCGAGCACGCGGGCACCATCGCCGGGGTGAAGGTTTCGGTGCTGGACGCCGACGTCGAGACCGAGTTCCGCCGCGCGCTGCCCGAGGGCGTCGCCTGCTACACCGGCGACGACTTCCACTACCCGCAGCTCATCGCCGGCGACGACCAGGGCCACAGCGAAGCCCTGCTGGGCATCTTCGACCCGATCGCGCCGGTCGCCGCCGCCGCGCTGGCTCGTCTCGACGACGGCGACCGTGCCGGGTTCCACGCCCTGCTCGACCCGACTGTGCCGCTGGCGCGCGAGATCTTCCGCGCCCCGACCCGGCACTACAAGACCGGCGTCGTCTTCCTCGCCCACTTGAACGGCCATCAAGAGCACTTCCGGATGCTCGCCGGGAGCGAGTCCGCGCGCACGATCACCCACCTCGCGACACTGCTGCGGCTGGCCGACGCGGCCGGCGTGCTCGCCGACCCCGAGCTCGCCGTCGCCCGGATGCGGCCCCTGCTGCAGGTCGCGGGGGTGGCGTGATGGACCCGCGGTTCAGCCTCAACCAGATCACCACCAAGGCCTGGTCGCTGCCCGAAGCGGTGGCCGGGTGCGCCGCGGCCGGCGTCGGCTGGATCGGGCTGTGGCGCGACAAGGTCGCGGAAACCGGTGTCGACGAAGCCGCGCGCCTGCTCAAGGAGCACGGCGTCCGGGTTTCGTCGTTGTGCCGCGGTGGGTTCTTCACCGGCGTGACGCCGGAAGGGTCCCCTGTGGACGGTGTCGCGCAGACGCGGGAGGCGATCGACGAAGCCGCCGCGCTGGGCGCCGATGTCCTCGTGCTCGTCGTGGGCGGGATCGCGGGCAACGACCTCGCCGCGTCCCGGCAGCGGGTCGCGGACGCCGTGGGCGAGCTCGCGCCGTACGCCGGGGAACGCGGGGTCCGGCTCGGTCTCGAGCCGCTGCACCCGATGCAGTGCGCGGAGCGGTCCGTGCTGTCCACTGTGGATCAAGCACTGGCGATCGCCGCGGCGCACCCGCCGGAGCAGGTCGGGGTGATCGTCGACGAGTTCCACGTCTGGTGGGACCCGCGGATCGAGGAGTCGATCGCCGCGGCCGCCGGCCGGATCGCCGGGTTCCACGTGTGCGACGTCCTCGTGCCGCTGCCCGACCCGCTGCTCGGCCGCGCGCTGCCGGGCGACGGCCCGATCGAGCACCGCCGGCTGCGGGCCTGCGTCGAGGCCGCGGGCTACACCGGCCCGATCGAGGTCGAGGTGTTCAACGCCGCGCTGTGGGCCCGGCCGGGGGCGGAGGTGCTCGCCGAGACCGTCGCGGCGTTCGAGCGCCACGTCGCCTGAGGCCGCCGCCGGTAGGCTGGGTCCATCAGGCGTACGGGGGGTCGCTCGATGGCGGAAGACGACGGAGCGGTGCGGAGCGTGCTGCGCGCGTTCGACCTGCTCGCCCTGTTCACCGAACGCCGCCGGACGTGGGCGGTCAAGGACCTCACCGCCGCGAGCGGCCTCGCGAAGACGACCGTGCTGCGGCTGGTCGCCACCTGCGAGCAGCGGGGCCTGCTGTGGACGCGCCCCGACGGGCGGGTCACCGTCGGGCCGGGGATGCTGCGCTGGGCCCAGCTGGCGAACACCGCGTGGCAGCTGCCCGAGCCGGTCCGCCAGGTCCTGCGCGAGGTCGCCCAGGAATACGGCGAAACGGTCAATTTGTACGTCCGCAGCACGGAAGCACTCGTCTGCGTGGCCCAGCAGGAGGGCTCGCGGACCATCCGGCACGTCGGCCGCGTCGGCGACGAGCTGCCGCCCGGGTGCGGGGCCGCCGGGCGGGTGCTGGCCGGCGCCGAGGGCCCCGCGGTCAGCCACGGCGAGCCGGAACCGGGCGCGTCCAGCGTCGCCGCGCCGGTGTTCGACGCGGATGGGCGGCTGCTGGCCGCGCTGGCCGTCACCGGCCCGACCACGCGCTTCACGGCGGAGGCGGTGGCGACGCTCGGCGGGGGTGTGACGGAGGCCGCACGCCGGATTTCGCGGATCGGTTTCGGTGGGCGGCCGGACTAGAACGTAGGCTCCGGGCATGCCGAACCTGCTGGTGGTGGAAGACGACGCCGCGATCGGCAGCGTGCTCGAATCGACCCTGCGACTGCACGGCTACCAGGTGTGCTGGCGCCGCGACGGCCGCACCGCCCTGCAGGCCGCCGCGGCCGGCGACTTCGACCTCGTGCTGCTCGACCTCGGTCTCCCCGACCTGGACGGCGTCGAGGTCTGCCGTCGCCTGCGGGCGGCGCTGCCCGCGTCGGTGCTGGTCATCCTCACCGCCCGGCAGGAGGAGATGGACGTCGTCGTCGGCCTCGACGCCGGCGCCGACGACTACCTCACCAAGCCGATCCGGCTGGGCGAGCTGCTGGCCCGGGTGCGCGCGCACCTGCGCCGCGGCGCGCCGGCCGGGGCCCGGCCGCCGGTGACGATCGGCGAGCTGACCGTCGACATCGCCGGCCGCCGCGCCACGCTGGGCGGGCGTGAGGTCGTGCTGCGGGCCAAGGAGTTCGACCTGCTGGCGCGGCTGGCCGAGCAGCCCGGGGTCGCCGTCAGCCGCGAGACGCTGATGTCCGAGGTCTGGGACGCGCACTGGTACGGCTCGACGAAGACCCTGGACGTGCACATCGCGGCGGTGCGCCGCAAGCTCGCGTCGGCGGCCGGGCCCGGCGCCGAAGTGCCCCGGATCGCCACCCTGCGCGGTCACGGGTACCGGCTGGAGGACCCCTCCCGGTCACTCGCCGAAGGCTGACCGTGCGCCGCCGGATCATCTCCCTGACGGTGCTGGCCGCCCTGGTCGCGACCGTGCTGTTCGCGTTGCCGCTGGGCGTGGCGGTGATGAAGTACTACCAGGACGACGCCGTCTCGGACCTGGAACGCGCGGCCGACGCCGCCGCGCTAGCGGTGTCGGACGAGCTGGCCGCCGGGCGGGCGCCGGCCGTGCCGCCGCCCGGGGACGACGACGAGGCCGAAGGCGCGGTGGGCGTCTACGCCCCGGACGGGCGGCTGCTCGCCGGGCACGGCCCTGCGAGCGGTGGCCCGCTCGAGCAGCGGGCGGCGAGCGCCACGGTCGACGTCGTCACCGGGCACGAGAGCGGCGATCTCGTGCTGACCGTGCCGGTGGTCAGCGGCGCCCGGGTGACCGGGGTGGTGCGCGCCGCGCTGCCGATGGCGGAGCTGCGGCTGCGGGTCGGGCTGACCTGGCTCGGCATGGCCGGGCTCGCGGTGGTGGCGATCGGGGCGAGCTGGCTGATGGCCCGGCGGTTCACGACGCGGCTGGTCCGGCCCCTGGAGGAGCTGGCCGCGGTGGCCGGGCGGCTCGGCGACGGCGACTTCACCGTCCGCGGCCCGCGCGCCGGGATCGCGGAGATCGACCGGGTCGGCGAGGCACTGGACGTCACCGCGGCCCGGATCGGCGAGACGCTGGAACGCGAGCGCGCGTTCTCCGCGGAGGCGTCCCACCAGCTGCGGACCCCGCTGACCGGGCTGCGGCTGCAGCTGGAGGCGGCGCTGGAGACGCCGGGCGCGGACCCGCACGCGGCGATCCGCGCCGGGATCGCGTCGGCCGACCGGCTGGAACGCACCATCGAGGACCTCCTGGCGCTGGGCCGCGAACGCCGCGCGCCGCGGGCCGAGCTCGATCTCGACGCGCTTCTGGAGGAGGTCCGGCAGGCCGGCGAGGCACTGCTCGCGCCGCACGGGCGCACGCTGCGGATCACCCGCGAGGACCCGCCACCGGCGCGGGTGGCGGTCGCGGCGGTCCGCCAGGTGCTCGGCGTGCTGCTCGACAACGCGGCGACGCACGGGCGAGGCACGGTGACGCTGCTCGCCCGCGACGCCGGCGACGCGCTGGCCATCGACGTCGCGGACGAGGGCCCCGACCTGGGCGAAACGGACCCGTTCGCGACGGCGGCGTCCGGGCACGGCATCGGCCTGCGGCTGGCGCGCAGCCTCGCCGAGGCCGAAGGCGGGAGGCTGCGGCTGAGCCGCCCGGAGCCGCCGACGTTCACCCTCCTGCTCCCGGCCGCCGAGCCGCCTGCGTCACTTTCCCCGTGAAAGCTGCGGTCCGTTGCCGACGGAACGATTCGCCACGATCTGCACAGTCTGTGCAATGAATCACCTGTGATTCATCTGTACGCGCAATGTTCTCCTGTTTTGCGCGACCGAGACGGCAGATACCGTCGTCGGCATGACTCTGCGGGCCGCGACGGTGCGGCGGAAACCGGTCGCCGATCTGGTCGCCGAAAGTGATCATGGCACGTTGAAGCGGTCGCTCGGGCTCGGGCAGCTGACCATGCTGAGCATCGGCGCGACGCTGGGCAGCGGCATCTTCGTCGTCCTCGGCGAAGCCGTGCCGGTGGCCGGGCCGGCCGTGGTCATCTCGTTCGTGCTCGCCGGGGTCACCGCGCTCTTTTCCGCCCTCTCCTACGCCGAGCTCGCCGGAATGATCCCGCTGTCCGGTTCGTCCTACTCCTACGCCTACGCCACGCTCGGCGAACTGGTCGCCTGGGTCTGCGGCTGGTGCCTGATCCTCGAATACGGCGTCTCGGTGGCGTCAGTCGCCGTCGGATGGGGGCAGTACCTCAACGAACTGCTCCGGCTCGCCTTCGGGTTCGCGATCCCGGACGCGCTGAGCCAGCCGCCCGGCTCCGGCGGGATCGTCAACGTGCCCGCGATCGTCGTCGTGGTGCTCGCGATGCTTCTGCTGCTGTCCGGCGCGAAGGAAAGCGCGCGGGCCAACGCCGTCATGGTCGCGGTCAAGATCGTGACGCTGGTGCTGTTCTGCGCGATCGCGTTCACCGCGGTCAAGGCCCGGAACTTCACGCCGTTCCTGCCGCTCGGCCTCGCCGGGATGAGTGCCGGCGCCGCCAAGCTCTTCTTCTCCTACATCGGGTTCGACGCCGCCTCGACCGCCGGCGAGGAGGCGAAGAACCCGCAGCGCGACCTGCCGCGGGCCATCCTGCTCTCGCTCGGCATCGTCACCGTGCTGTACTGCCTGGTCGCCGTGGCCGCGGTCGGCGCGCTGCCGTGGCAGCAGTTCGACGGCCAGGAAGCCGCGCTGTCGCACGTGCTGAGCGTCGTGTCGGGCAACCCGTTCTGGGCCGGCCTGCTCGCCGTCGGCGCGATCGTGGCGATCTCCAGCGTCGTGCTGACCGTCCTCTACGGACAGACGCGCATCCTGTTCGCGATGTCCCGCGACGGGCTCGTGCCGCCGTCGCTGTCCAAAGTGGATCCCAAGTCGGGCTCGCCGCGGATCAACACGCTGGTGGTCTCGGGCTTCGTCGCCGTCCTGGCCGCGTTCATCCCGCTGGGCAAGCTCGCCGACGCCACCAGCATCGGGACGCTGTTCGCGTTCCTGCTGGTCAACATCGCCGTCCTGCTCCTGCGGCGGCGCCAGCCCGACCGGCCGCGCTCGTTCCGCGTGCCGCTCTCGCCGGTGACGCCGCTGCTGGGCGTGCTGTGCTGCGGCTACATGATGTTCAGCCTCGACGGCGCCACCTGGGTCGTCTTCGGCGCCTGGATGGCGCTCGGCCTGCTGATCTACTTCGGCTACGGCATCCGGCGCTCGAGGCTGGCATGAGGGTCGCGATCCACCAGGGACCGGTCGGCGCGCTGCCCGGCGCCGTGCGCGCGTCGGGCGCCGACCTCGTCGTCACGGCCGAGATGAGCACCACCGGCTACCACATCGGCGCCCGGACGCACGAGCTGGCCGAGCCCGCCGACGGCCCCACCGCGGCCAGGATGTCCGCGCTGGCCAGGGAAACCGGCGTCGCGCTGGCGTACGGCTACCCGGAAGCCGACGGCGGGAACGTGTACAACAGCGTCCAGCTCGTCGACGCGGCCGGGCGGCGCCGGGCGAACTACCGCAAGACGCACCTGTTCGGCGACCTCGACAAGGCGTGGTTCACCCCGGGCGACGAACCCGTGGTGCAGGCCGACATCGGCGGCGTCCGCGTCGGGCTGCTGATCTGCTACGACGTCGAGTTCCCCGAGCTGGTGCGGGCGCACGCGCTGGCCGGCACGGAACTGCTGGCCGTCCCGACCGCCCTGATGAGCCCGTACGAGCTGGTCGCCGACACGCTGGTGCCGGCGCGGGCCTACGAAAGCCAGCTGTTCGTCGCCTACGCCAACCGTTGTGACGTCGAACAGGAGCTGACCTACTGCGGGCGCTCCTGCGTCGTCGCCCCGACCGGCGAGGTGCTGACCCGCGCCGGAAGCGATCCCGCGCTGATCACCGCAGAAGTCAGCCGCGACGCGCTCGCCGCGACGCGCCTGGAAAACACCCACCTGGCCGACCGGCGGCCCGAACTGTACCGAGGAACCACCGCATGACCTCCGCTGTCCCGACCGCGATCCACCACGACGAGCCGGCGGGCCGCCCGATCACGATGTTCGGCCCCGACTTCCCGTTCGCCTACGACGAGCACCTCGCCCACCCCGCCGGGCTGGGCTCGGTGCCGGCCCACCGGCACGGCACCGAAGTCGCCGTGATCGGCGGCGGCCTGTCCGGCATCGTCACCGCGTACGAGCTGATGAAGCTCGGCCTGCGGCCGGTGGTGTACGAGATCGCGGAGATCGGCGGCCGGCTGCGCACCGTCCGGTTCCCCGGCTGCCCGGACGACGTCGTCGCCGAGATGGGCGCGATGCGCTTCCCGCCCGCGTCGACCGCGCTGTTCCACTACATCGACAAGGTCGGGCTCGAGACGACGCCGTTCCCGAACCCGCTCGCCCCGGAGACGCCGAGCACCGTCGTCGACCTCAAGGGAGAGAGCCACTACGCGCGCACGCCGGGCGACCTGCCCGCGGTGTTCGCCGACGTCGCCGCCGCGTGGGACCGGACGCTCGCCGAGCACGCGTCGTTCGCCGAGATGCAGACCGCGATCCGCGACCGCGACGCGAAAACGATCAAGCGGCTGTGGAACGAGCTCGTCCCGAAGCTGGACAACCAGACGTTCTACGGGTTCCTCTGCGACTCCCCCGCGTTCGCCTCCTTCCGGCACCGCGAGATCTTCGGCCAGGTCGGCTTCGGTACCGGTGGCTGGGACACCGACTTCCCCAACTCCATCCTGGAAATCCTGCGCGTCGTCTACACTGGCGCCGACGACGAGCACCGCAGCATCGCGGGCGGCAGCCGGCAGCTTCCCTTGCGGCTCTGGGACCACGCGCCTTCGGAACTCGCTTTCTGGCCCGCGGGAACGTCGTTGGCTTCGCTGCACGAAGGCGGACCGCGTCCCGGCGTCACGAGGCTGCACCGGACGGCGCCGAACAACATCACGGTGACCGACGCGTCCGGGCACATCCGGACCTACCCGGCGGCGGTGTTCACCGCGCAGAGCTGGATGCTGCTGTCCAAGATCGAATGCGACGAAGCGCTGTTCCCGATCGACCACTGGACGGCGATCGAGCGCACGCACTACATGGAGTCGTCGAAGGTGTTCGTGCCGGTCGACCGGCCGTTCTGGCTCGACCGCGACCCGGCGACCGGCCGCGACACGATGAGCATGACGCTGACCGACCGGATGCCGCGCGGCACCTACCTGCTCGGCGACGACCCCTCGAAGCCGGCCGTCATCTGCCTGTCCTACACGTGGGCCGACGACTCGCTGAAGTGGCTGCCGCTTTCGGTGTCCGAGCGCGTCGAGGTGATGCTCCAGTCGCTGCGCGAGATCTACCCCGGCGTCGACGTCCGGCGGCACATCATCGGCGACCCGGTGACCGTGTCGTGGGAAGCCGAACCGCACTTCATGGGCGCGTTCAAGGCGAACCTGCCCGGGCACTACCGCTACCAGCACCGGCTGTTCACGCACTTCATGCAAGACGAGCTAGCGGAGCGTCACCGCGGCCTCTTCCTGGCGGGTGACGACGTCTCGTGGACGGCGGGCTGGGCCGAGGGCGCGGTGCAGACCGCGCTCAACGCGGTTTGGGGCGTGCTGCACCACTTCGGCGGCGAGACGGACCCCGCGAACCCGGGCCCCGGCGACTGCTTCGCGGACCTCGCCCCGATCACGCTGCCGGACTGAGCGTGCCCCGATCGGGCCACCCCGGGAGACTGAGCTGCCCGGGTCACCTGGTCGTGCGACGATGACACCATGAACACCGAGCCGGCGCCGAGATGGCGAAGACTGGAACCGGACGAACGGAAGGAACAGATCTACGCTTGCGCGGCGCGGCTGTTCGGTGACCGTCCCTACTCCGAAGTGTCCACTTCGGACATCGCCGCGGCGGCCGGAGTCGCGCGGGGGTTGATCAACCACTACTTCGGCACGAAACGCGAGCTGTACCTGGAAATCATCCGCCGGGCGCTGACCGTGCCGCATCTGGCCGTCGAAATCCTGCCGGACGGGCCGCTCGAACTGCGGGCCGACGTCGCCATCGAGTGGTTCCTCGACATGGTCACCAGCCAGGAGCGGATGTGGCTGGCCGCGATCGCGCCGGAGGGCATCGGGCGCGACCTCGAGGTGGAGCGCATCCTCGAAGAGGCCGACCGGGAGTCCGCCGACCGCGTGCTCGAAGCCGTCGGGCTGTCCAGCGAAAGCGAACACGGCCCCGAGCTCAACGCGCTCGTGCGGGCCTTCGGCGGGATGGTGAAGTCCGCCGGCCGGGAATGGCTCGTGCGCGGCTCCCTGACCCGCCCCCAGGTGCACCTGCTGCTGTCCAAGTCGCTCGTCACACTGGTCGGCGAGATCTTCCCGGCGATCCAGGCGGAACCGCCGCAGCCGGACGGCCGCGGGTAGACCGAAGCCCCCGGCGCCACGAGGGGGAGGAGGGCGCCAGGGGCTCCGGGTCAGCGGACGAGCCGCCGACGCACGCTCACGGTACGCCCGAGCGCTGTCAAGTCGCTGTCAGCTCTTCGCCGTCCGATTCGCGAAGTTCTCCGAGCCGGTGGGCGAGTCCGTCGAGACACCTTTGGACCGCGTAGTCATACACCTGGGCGTAGTACCCCGCGGCGAGGTCGGGATCGCCCATCAGGTCGTGCATCGCGGCGCCCAGCTCGGCCATCCCCGGCAGGTCTTCCCGCTCGCGGAACTTCGCGTACGCCTCGGTGTTGTCGATGCGCAGCGCGAGCGCGCCTTCGCGGTCGTCCTCCATCGCGACGAACTGGCAGGCGGTCATCAGCAGCAAGTTGTAGGCCAGCACGCTTTCGCGGCCGAAGCCGGCTTTCAGGAGCACCCCGACGCCCGCGTCGATGCTGCGCGTGGCCGCCTCGACCGACGGGCCGAACAGCGCGAGCCGCCGCGCGCAGCCCGGGTAGGCCCGCAGCACCGCGCGCAGGCTCGCCAGCAGCTCGGTGAACCACTCCTGCCACGGCAGGTGCGTTTCCGGCAGCTCCAGCAGGCCGGTCACCCGGTCGACGACGGCGTTCACCACCGCGTCCCGGTCGCCGACGTGGTGGTAGATCACCGCCGGATAGGCCTCGACCGCGCGGGCGAGCTCCCGCAACGTCCAGTTGTCGAGCCCGCGTTCGCCGGTCAGCGTCGTCGCCGCGGTGATGATCCGGTCGGCCGTGAGCGCCGGCAGTCCCGCCGCGGCTCGCGACCGGGGGCGCTGTCCGGTACCCGAGGATGAGGTCGGCATGGGGGGTAACGGTAACGGCACGGGTGGGACCGGTGCCAGCTCCGCACGGGTACGGCAGGATCGGGGTATGGCACGCGCACAGGCCAACGGTCTCGAGCTCGAGTACGACACCTTCGGCGATCCGGGCGGTCCGCCGCTGGTCCTGGTGATGGGCCTCGGCGCTCAGATGATCACCTGGGAGGACGGTTTCTGCGAGCTGCTCGCCGCCCGCGGGTTCTTCGTCGTGCGCTACGACAACCGGGACGTCGGGCTCTCCACCTGGCTCGACGAGCTGCCGGCGCCGGACCTGGCCGCGCTGGCCGGCGGCGACCTGACGACGGCGCCGTACCGCCTTTCGGACCTGGCCGACGACGCCGTCGGGCTGTTCGACGCGCTCGGCATCGGCCGCGCGCACGTCGTCGGCGCGTCGATGGGCGGGATGATCGTGCAGCAGCTGGCCATCGACCACCCGGACCGGCTGCTGTCGGTCACGTCGATCATGTCGACCACCGGCGACCCGGCGGTCGGGCAGGCCGAGCCGTGGGCGCTGGCGATGCTGACGCGGCCGCCGGCGTCGACGCGCGAGCAGGCCCTCGCCGACAGCGTCGACGGCTACCGGCGGCTCGGGTCGCCCGGCTACCCGGACGACGAGGCGTTCCTGCTGGCCAAGGCGGCGCTGCACTACGACCGCGCCCGCCACCCGGTGGGCACGCTGCGCCAGGCGGCGGCGGTACTGGCGTCCGGCGACCGGACGGCGGGGCTGCGTTCGGTGCGGCTGCCGGCGCTGGTCGTCCACGGCGACGCCGACCCGCTGATCGACGTCAGCGGCGGCAAGGCGACGGCGGAAGCGATCCCGGACGCGGAGCTGCTGGTGATCCCGGGCATGGGCCACAACCTGCCGCGCGCGGTGTGGCCCGCGCTGGCTTCGGCGATCGCCGGCGTGGCGGGTCAATAACGCGTCAAGATCCCGGGGTCGGGGCGTAGGGAATGTGTCCTGGCTCATGCTCCCGGCCGTCCGCCGGGGTTTCCCTGGGTGGCATGAGTGGTGGCTTCGGGTTCCCGTTCGGCTGTGTGGCGGCGGTGGTCGCGGTGATCGCGGCGGCCCTGGCCGGTCCGAGCCCCTGGTACGCGCTGGTCACACTGGGTCTGGTGGTGCTGGCCGCCGCGTTCCGGACGTCGCTTTTCGCGGCGGCCGGCGTCGCGGTGGTGGCGTGGGCGCTGGACTCGGGGTTCGTGCTCGGCCGGGCGGGCGAACTCACCTTCTCCCCGGCTTCGGCGGTCGCCTCCCTGGTCTTCGCCGCGCTTCTCGCCTTCGGCTTCGCCGCGCGGCTCATCTCCCGCGCTCCGGTGCGGGTCCGCGTCCCGGCGCCCCGCCGTCCGGCTGACGCCCCGGCTCCGCGTTCCCTCACCACCGCCGGCTGACGCCGGCTCCGGCTCGGCCTCCGGCCGGCGGGATCGGGAGGCTCGCCGGCCGTGTCGACCCTCCGATCACGCGAGTTCGCTCTCCAATCACGCGAGTTCCGCCTTCGATCACGTGAGTTCGGCCTTCGATCACGCGAATCCCGGGTCTGGTCACGCGAACCGACCCTCCAGGTACGCGAGTCGACCGTCTGGGTACGCGAGTTCGCCGTCCGGGTACGCGAGTTCGTCGGTCCGGTACGCCGAACTCGCGTGATCAGGGACGTAACTCGCGTGATTGGGCGCGTAACTCGCGTGATTGGGAGGGCATCTCGCGTGATTAGAGGGGCATCTCGCGTGTTTGGAGGGTCGGCTCACGTGATTGGGGGTCGGCTCGTGTGCTTGGAGGGTCGGCTCGTGGGCCTGGAGGTTCGGCTTGTGGGACTGGGCGGACGACACGCGGGTGTCAGGGGGGTGGGGTGGTGGCTCGGCGGGCCGCGAGGGCCGCGATGATGCGCGGGAGGCCGGCCGGGTGGAGGGGGTCGATGTCCGTCAGGTCCCGGACCCGGCGCAGGCGGTAGTCGACCGTGTTGGGGTGGACGTGCAGCTTCGCCGCCGTGCGGCGGCGGTTCGTGTCCAGCTCCAGGTACGTCGACAGCGTCTCGACCAGCTCCGGGTGCGCGTCCAGCGGGGCGAGCGCCGCCGCGAGCCGGTCGCGGGCCGCGCCCGGGCGGGTCAGCTGGTACTCCATCAGGACGTCGTCGAGGCGGTACAGCCCCGGCGAGCGCCCGAACCAGCGGAGTACGTCCAGCACCTCGCCCGTCAGTCCCGCCGCCTCGCGGACCTCCGACGGAGCCGCCGTGTCGGCCGCCGCCAGCACGTCGACGCCCGCCGCGCGCCCGGCCGTGTCCAGCAGCGCTCCCCACTCCGGGACCGCCGAGAGCCGCCCGGCCAGCGGCAGCAGCACCAGCCCGCCCGGACCGTCCAAGGACGCGAGAACACCGTCGCCGCAGGACTGTTCGAACGCGGCCAGGAACCGCCGCAGCTTCCGGCGGATCGCGATGTCCGCGTCGACGCCCGGGGACGCCTCGTCGGCGTGCGGCCCCAGCTCGACGCTCAGCACGAGGTACCGCGCCGGCAGCGTGATCCCGGCGCTGCGGGCAACGACGTCGACCGGGCCGCCGTCGGCCAGCACCGAAAGCAGCGTGCGGCGCGCGGTGTGCTCCTGCCCGACCTTCGTGCGCAGCTCCTCCAGGTACCCCCGCGTGACGGCCCCGGTGATGGTGCCGACGAACGCGAGCACCCGGTCCGCGACGTCGAGCACGTCGGCGACGTCCGTGCCGGTCGCGTCGGCCGAACCGACGGCGAAGATCTCCCGCGCCCCGACGTGGTACGCGGTCAGCACGGCCTCCAGCGGAAAGCCCTCCTCGGCCCGCCGCACCGCGGACGCGCCGATCTGCCGCAGCTCGGCGTCGTTGAGCTGCCGGTCTTCGCGCAGGCTCCGGGCGAACGCGCGCACGGCCTGCCGGGTGATCCGCGCGATGTCGCCGGCAAGCTCCTCGACCGGCAGCCGCCGGTAGTCCGCGACGTCGGCCTGGATGCGCGTCAGCACCCGCGCGATCAGCTCCGGCTCCTCCTGGGTGAGCCGCTCGTGGACGCGCTGGCCGCCGAGCGTCAGGTCACCACCCGGCTTGTGCTCCGTCACAACCGATCCCCTCGTTCTCTGCCCGGATTCCCAGTCAATCCGGGCGCCCGCGGTGCCGATGGTGTCACGGAGACCAACCATCGGCACAACGTCAAGGAGGACGGCGTGCGAGTGCGGACAACGGCGTTCATCACGATCTTGGTCGCGGCACTGGCGACGACGGCGGGGACGGCGGCGGCGAGCACCGCCGGGGAGTACGTGGCGCTCGGGGATTCGGCCGCGGCCGGCCCGCTGATCCTGCCCCCGGACCTCTCGTCCCCGGGCTGCCTGCGCTCGCTCGCGAACTACCCGCACGTCGCCGCGAGCCGGCTCGGCGTCCCGCTGAAGGACGTCACGTGCTCGGGCGCGACGACCGCGGACATGTACGCGCCGCAGTCGACGGAGACCGGCGCGGTCCCGCCGCAGCTGGACGCGCTCGGCGCGACCACGAAGACCGTCACGCTGACCATCGGCGGCAACGACGTCGGCCTGGTCGGCGCGGCGACCAGCTGCATCAACCTGCTGCCGGGCATCAACCCGGACTGCGTGGACCGCTACACCGCGGGCGGGCACGACCAGCTGGCCGAGAAGATCGCCGCGTTCGAGCCGACGTGGGGCGCGCTGCTGGACGCGATCCACGCGCACGCGCCGAACGCGGACGTCTTCGTCGCCGGTTACGGCACTTACCTGCCGCACAACGGGTGCTGGCCTGTCGCACCGCTCACCCCGCGCGACGCGAACTACATCCAGGGCAGCATCGACAAGACGAACGCGGCGCTCGCCCGGCAGGCCGCGGCGCACAACGCGCGGTATGTGGACATCCGGACGGCCTCGATCGGCCATGACGTCTGCAAGCTGCCCGGCGTGAAGTGGTTCGAGAGCGTGATCCCGACATCGGTCGCGGCGCCGTTGCACCCCAATGCGAACGGCATGCGCCACATCGGCGCGGTGGTGGCCGGGGCGATCGGCGGCTGAGGCTGGGCTCGGCGCCGGTCGGCCACGGCCGACGCCACGGGGTTCAGCCGCGGCGGTCAAACGGCTGAATCCCGGCGGCCGGCACCTGCGGCCAGGACCCGGGCCGCACCGCAGGACTTCGGCCGCGGCGATCAGCGGCTGAAGTCCCACCGGCTCGCGCCGTACGGCTCGGCGCAGGCGACGCCGATCGCCCGGGTCGGCACGAGCCGGTACAGGAACCACGGTGCGGGTCCCGCGCTCGGCGCCATGAACGGCGCCGTGTACCCGCCGTCGGTCACCGTTGCGGGCCAGCCGCCCTCGCGGTATACCGCCGCCACCTGCTCGAGCGTGGCGGAATCGGCGATGTGCTCGGCCTCGCCCTCCAAGGTGAGGTCGAGCCCCTTCAGGCGCACCGACACGGTGCACGCCGGGTTCGCCGCCAGGTTGCGGGCCCGGCGCGTGCCGGGCCCGCTCACGAAGTACAGAGCGTCGTCGACCCAGATCGCGCCGACGCCGGCGGCGTGCGGGCGGCCGTCGGGGCGGACGGTCCCGACGAAGAACGTCAGGTCCTCCTTGGGGGTCTGGGTGGCGAGGAGGTCGCGCGCCCTGCTCCACGGCAGCGCCGCGGACCCGTTTTGGTCGAGGTTCTCGGTGTGCGTCGGTTCGGTCATGCCTACGCGTCGAACGGGACGACGGCGGATCGACACGCGGCGGGAATTCGCATGGCCAAGCCGCGCCGGATCAGCTCAGCGCCGCGGCCACCGCCGCGAGGGTCTTCGCGCCGCCGGGGTCGTCGTCGCTGGTAGCGGGCACGATCGCCAGCTCGTCGATCCCCGCTTCGGCGTACTCCCGCGCCTTCGCGGTGATCTCCGCCGGCGAGCCCAGCAGGCCCACTGTCGCGATCGCCTCCACCGGCACCGCCGCCAGCAGCTCACGCGGGTGCGGCCGTGACCGCGCGAAGTCGACCAGGTCGCCGAACCCCGCCGCGCGGAACATCTCGCCGTACCCGGGCGCCGCCAGGTAGCCGACCACGCCGCGACGCAGCTGTTCGAGCGCCGCCGGGTCCGGATCGACCGCGCCGACCACCCACGCGGCCACCGGCGGCGGCGTGGTTCCCGCCCGCGAAGCCGCCTCCCGCAGACCGCGGACCAAGGTCGCCGCCGCGGCCGGGCTGACCAGGTTCACCACCATCCGGTCGGCGTGCCGCGCGGCGACGTCGAGGGCGCGCGGGCCGAACGCGGCGATCGTCAGCGGCGATTTCGGGGCGGCCAAACGCAATCGGTACCCCTGGGAGCCGACCACTGATCCGTCCACAGTGGACTTCTCCCCGGAAACCAGCTGCCGCACGGCGATCGCCGATTCCTCCAAAGCGGTCGCGGCCCGAGCCCGGGACCGGCCGTGCCAGCCCCGCACCACGACGTCGCTGGACGTGCCGAGCGCGACGCCGGTCGTCCGGCCGGTCAGCGCCGCGACCGACGCGACACCCATCGCGATCGTCGCCGGATCCCGCACGGTCACCGCCAGCGGCCCGAAGGTCAGCGAAAGAGACGAGGTCGCCGCACCGATCGCCGTCCCCAGCGCGAACGCGTCCCACGTCGCCATCTCGCCGATCCACAGCTCCGGGTACCCAGCGGCCTCGGCGGCGCGCGCGGTGTCCAGCGCCTCCTCCGGCGGGCGGTCCTGCCAGAGCCCCAGCGACACCGAAAGCCTCATGCGGACGCCTGCACGATCATGGTCACCACCGTAGTGAACGAGCCGCCGACGTTGAGCGTCAACGCCGTACTCGCGCCCTCGACCTGCGTCTCGCCCGCTTTCCCGGTCACCTGCCGCGCGACGTCGTGCAGCATCCGGACGCCGGTCGCGCCGACCGGGTGACCCAGCCCGATCAGGCCGCCTCCGGGGTTGATCCCGGCCGCGTCGAGGCCGCCGTCGGCGATGAACTTGCCGCCGTCGCCGGGCGGCGCGGCACCGAGGTGCTCCAGCGCGACCAGCCCGGTGATCGTGAAGCAGTCGTGCAGTTCGACGACGTCGAGCGCGTCCGGCCCGGCCACGCCCGCGCGCTCGTAAGCGTCGACGACCGCGCCGCGCAGGTGCGGGAACAGGTACTCGCCGTCAGACTTGATCTTCTCGGCGAGGCCGATGTGCGCGGTGCGATGGCCGAACCCGGCGATGCGCGGGAAGCCGCCGCCGAGCCGCTCGGCGAACGCCGGAGAGGCCAGCAGGACCGCCGCGGCGCCGTCGGTGATCCGGCCGCAGTCCTGCTTGCGCAGCCTGCCTTCGATCACCGGGTTCAGCTCGTCGTCGGGCCCGAACGCGCCGGCCGGGAAGCGCCAGTCGCGGGCCTGCGCGAGCGGATTCCGCGTCGCACGGTCGAAAGCGTGCGACGCGAACTGCCCGAGGTGCTCGGGATCGAGGCCGTACCGCTCGTCGTACGCGGAAGCGACGTCGGCGAAGAGCGCGGGCCACGGGAACTTCGCGGCGACGGCTTCGTGCCCCGCCCACGCGGCGGACCCGAGGTGCTCGGCAGCCCGCTGCCCGTCGACGTTGCGCATCAGCTCGACGCCGACGACCAGCGCCAGGTCGTAGCGGCCCGCTTCGAGGTCCGCACACGCGGCCAGGACGGCGGTGCTGCCGGACGCGCACGCCGCTTCTTGCCGGGTGCTGGGCACGCCGTCGAGCTCCGGCACCGCGGCCACCAGCAGCCCGCCGAGCTGGGCCTGGCCGGTGAACAGCTCCGCCGCGAGGTTGCCGACGTGCGCGACCCCGACGTCGGCCGCGGTCACCCCCGCGTCCGCGAGGGCGGCCGGCACGACCTCGGCGAACAGCTCGAGGATCCCGCGCCCCTCCTTCGCGTAGTTGCGCGCGAAGTCGGTCTGCGCCCCGCCCAGCACGAACACGGTCATGGCCTCACTCCAGACTTTCCCGCAGCTGCCGCTTCAGGATCTTCCCCACCGGGTTGCGGGGCAAGGCATCGGCGTACTCGAGGCGTTCCGGCAGCTTGAACGCGGCCACCTTCTTCTCGCGCAGGTACGCGACCAGCTCGTCGAGCGACGGCTTCCGCGCGCCCGGCACGACGATCGCGCACACGCGCTCCCCCATGACGTCGTCGGGCACGCCGACGACCCCGACGTCGGCTACGTCCGGGTGCCCGGCGAGCAGGCCTTCGACCTCGGCCGGCGAGATGTTCATGCCGCCGCGGATGACCAGGTCCTTCATCCGGTCGACGTACCGCAGGAACTCGCCGCGCTCGCCGGCGATCTCGAAGACGTCGCCGGTGCGGAAGTGCCCATCCTCGTCGAAGGACGCCGTGTCCAGCGGCTCGCCCATCTCCCTGAGATAGCCGGCGAACACCGTCGGCCCCGCGATGTGCAGCTCACCGGGGCGCCCGGGTTCGGTCACCCGCTCGCCGGTGACCGGGTCGTGCAGCCGCACCGACGTCCAGCCGGCGACGGGCGTCGACCACGTGACGCCGGAGGCGTAGTTCGGGAAGTAGCTCGCGCGCTGGTCCGGGTCCGGGATGTCGACCGGACCGGACAGCAGCGCGGTGCCTTCGTTGGAGCCGAAGAAGTTGATGATGTCGATGCCGTACCGCTCGGCCCAGGTGCGCACGAGCCACGGCGAGAGCGGCGCCGAGCCGGACCCGATCTTCCGCAGGGCGGAGATATCCACTCCGGACAGGATCTTTTCGTTGTGCAGCAGCATGGTCAGCAACGCGGGTGGCGCGAGCGTGTACGTCACGCGTTCGGCCGCGAGCTGTCCCAGGAACACCGGCAGGTCGAACGGGTGGTGCGGGACGAACACGGCGCCGGTCAGCAGCCACGGCAGGAACATCCCGCCGATGCCGGCCATGTTCGTCATGGGGAACGGCGACAGCAGGACGTCGTCGCGGGTCATCCCGGCGGCCTGGGCGCAGCCGCCCGCCGTGGCGAGCCAGTCGCCGTGGCAGCGCGGGACCGCCTTCGGCTCGGCTTCGGTGCCGGACGTCCAGCAGATCGTCACGCAGTCGTTGACGTCGGTGTCGAGTTCGGACAGATAGGCGTCCAAAGTGGATTGGTCCGCCGTGGACAGTGGTGCTTCGGGCCAGGCCAGGGCGCCGGCCGGTTCGTCGTCCCCCCGGGCGACGACGAACCGGACCGACGGCGCCGAAGCGCCTAGCCCAAGGGCCGCCCCGGCGAGCTCGTGCTCGCCGTATCTGGATGCGGTCACCACCGCGACAGCCCCGGTGCGCCGGCACATCGGACCCATCTCGTGCTCCCGATAGGACACCGGGAACGGGGTGACCACGGCACCGAGCCGGACGATCGCGAGGAACGCCTGGACCAAAGCCGAGCAGTTCGGCAGCTGCACGGCCACGACGTCACCTGCTCGCACCCCTCTGGCGAGCAGGAACGCGGCCAGGACGTCGACACGTTCGTCGAGCCGGTTCCAGGTCCACCGCACCGGGTCGCGTCCGACCAGTGCGGTGGTGTTCGGTGGATCGACCAGCGCGAGACCCTCCGGGTCGGCACTGACCCGCTCCTTCACGAGCCGGTCGATCGTCTCCGCACTCCACCATCCCCGCGTCCGGAAATCCCGGGCGCGACCCTCTCGATGGCATCTCATGAACGGAGGTTTTCCAGCTGGTCCGCCCGGACCCAGGTCGCGTGAAAACCGAGCGGAACCCGCTGGGGCAACAGGACCCTGGCCACGGGTCCGGCAGCGAGGTCGGCGGCGTCAAAGATGTCCAGTTCCGAGCGTCCCTCACGCTCGTCCTGCACGAACGTCACCAGATAACCGTCCGCCGAATCGACGGATGCGCCATCGCGGGGTGCGAAGGGCGCCTCACTGCCCCACCGACCTGGACCGAACCGGTATTCGGTCTTGGAGCCGGCAAGATTGTCGTAGCGCACGAGCCCGTCGAACTTCAGCGTCGACTCGGGCGAGATGTGCACTGCGTAGGAGTACCGGTTCCGCGCGCCGACCCTGCGGGAGTCGACGGTCGGGAACTCGGTGTTGGCGTCGTCGAGCGGCGTCTCGCGGCACGCGCCGGTCCGCATGTTGAAGCGGTAGCGGTGCAGCTGGGCGTCGAGCCGCAGGTAGGAGAGCATCTTCGCGAGCGGCGTGTGCGCGTCGGCCCGCGGGGCCGGCTTGCGCACGCGGCAGACGTCGAGGATGACCTCGTCGCCCTCTTCCCAGGCGTTGACGACGTGGTAGATGTAGCACGGGCTCGCTTCGAACCACCTGATCTGGCTACCGTCTCCGTAGCGTGGCAGTACGCCGAAGCGGCTCGGCATCGAGCGGTCGAAGTGCAGCTTGTGGCGGCCCAGTTTCGCGGCTTGGGCGTCCTGGACCAGCGGCAGGTCCATCAGCACCGCGTAGTGCTCGGTGATGGCCATGTCGTGCGGCAGGCGCGGGCCGGGCAGCTCGATCTCGGTGGTCTTGACGACCTGGCCGTCGGCGCTGATCACGCCGTAGCGCAGGTAGGGCGGGCGCGGGCCGTAGTCGAACCAGAACAGTTCGCCGGTGGCCTCGTCCACCTTGGGGTGGGCCATCATGTCGCCGACCAGCGTGCCGAGGAAGTCTTCGGCGCCCAGCGTCTCGAGCGAGAGCGGGTCGATGCCGTACGGCGAGCCGCAGAGGTACCAGGTCGCGAGGACGCGGCCGCGGTGGAAGACGACGTCGGTGTTGGCGTTGTCCTTGAGGCCCAGGCCGTGCGCGTTGCCGAAGGGGTTGTCCTTCGGGTTCTCCATGACGCCGGTCCAGAGGCCCTTGCCGGCCTCGGACTCGGCCTCGAAGGCCTTCGTGCGGACCCAGCGGTTGCGGTAGCGCGCCTTGCCGTTCTCCAGGTGGACGGCGTGGATCATGCCGTCGCCGTCGAACCAGTGGTAGCGGCCTTCCGGGGCGAACCGCGGGTTGGGGCCGTTGCGCAGGTAGACGCCGTTGAGGTCCTTCGGGATTTCGCCGATGACCTGCAGGTCTTCCGCGTCGATCTCGGTGTCGACCGGGGCGTAGACGCCGAGCAGGTAGGGATTGGCCTCGCCGGTGTCCGCCGTCCGGGCCACCATCAGCGGCTGTTCGGAGGTGCTGGTCATCGGGCTTCTCCCTGGATGTCGGGCTCACCGCGCTGGCTGATGAGGACGAGACTATGATTTGTGTAGTCAGGTGTCAATAGGCTTCTTTTGCTGTAGTCAGGTGTACGCTGAGGCAGCGAGTTACAAGGGGGATTTCGGTGACCGAGGCGACTGCGCAACGCATCCGGCCGGCGGGGGATCCGCTCCGGAG
This sequence comes from Amycolatopsis ponsaeliensis, assembly GCF_030182635.1. Classification (NCBI taxonomy): domain Bacteria; kingdom Bacillati; phylum Actinomycetota; class Actinomycetes; order Pseudonocardiales; family Pseudonocardiaceae; genus Amycolatopsis; species Amycolatopsis ponsaeliensis. The sequence goes on along the minus strand of NZ_JAPZLD010000003.1, from coordinate 49,303 downwards.
AGCACTCGAACTGGTCGGTGACCAGTGGACGCTGCTCATCCTGCAGAGCCTGTTCCTGCGCTTCCGGCGTTACGAGGAGCTGCGGCTGCGGCTGGGCATCTCGCCGACGGCGTTGTCCGGGCGGCTGCGGGACATGGTGGAAGCGGGCATGCTCACGCGCGTCCCGTACCGCGACGCGCGCCGCACGCGCCACGAGTACCGGCTCACCGAGCGCGGCCTGCAGCTGTGGCCGTTGCTGATTTCGATCTGGGCCTGGGAGCGCGAGTGGGTCGAAGGCCGCCGCGAGGTGCTGCCGACGCTCATCCACCTCGACTGCGAGCTGGCTACATCAGCGCCCCTCGGCTGCGGGGCGTGCGGCCGCCGCGTAGACGCGCGTGACGTGCGGGCTTCGCGGCTGGACAGCACCGGCGTCGCGGCGGCGACGGCGTCCAAGCGCTTCCGCCGCAAGGACGCGGAATCCCTGGCCGGCGACCCGATGATGTTCTTCCCCGACACGATGGAACTGCTGGGCGACCGCTGGTCGACGGGGCTTTTGGTGTCCGCGCTACTCGGCTGCCGGCACTTCTCGGAGTTCGAGCGCGAGCTGGGGATCGGACCGAGCGTGCTGTCGGCCCGGCTGAGCAAGCTCGTCGAGGTCGGCGTGCTGCGCACCGGCACGGCCAAGACCCGCACGGACGCGCGCGACTACCGGATGACGGCGAAGGGGCTGGCGTTCTTCCCGGCGCTGGCGTTCATCGCGGAGTGGTCGCGCGGGTTCGAGGTGGCGGGCCAGGAGCCGGACATCACGCTGCACCACGTCGAATGCGGCAACCGGCTGCAGCCGATGCTGCTGTGCGACCACTGCGGCCGGCCGCTGACCCGCAAGTCGGTGCAGTTCGGCGGAGTGCCGACCCCCAAACGCTGAGCGGGTGACCAAATCGACTCGCCAAGCGGTTTGTCTGATGCCAGGCTGGAGCGGTCACACGTCGTCAGTTCCGGAGGTAAGCATGAGTGAACCGAATCCGTCGCCCAGCGGCGAGGAGGACGACGTCAAGCGCAAGTTCCGGGAGGCGCTGGAGCGCAAGCAGGCCCACACGCGGTCGGGAGCATCCCACGAGACCGGCAGCGGCAAGAACCAGCACGCCCACGGCCCGGCGGCCAACAAGAGGACGTTCCGCCGCAAGAGCGGCTGAGGTTTCCGCCTCGAAGGCCCCCGCCGCTCGCGGTGGGGGCCTTCTGCGTGTTCCGGGCCGGCCGAATGGCCATGAGGGGCACCCTCATGGCTCTTATGTCCATGAGGGTGCCCCTCATGGCTCGGGTCAGGGCGTGAACTCGCCCAGGTGGTCCAGCACCACGAACTCACTCGCCGGGCTCGCCGCCGCCACCGCTTTGCGCAGCACCTCCAAGCCGCCGTTCGGGTCCTTCGCCTGGCCGAGCGGCAGGTCGAAGTCGTCCCAGTGCGTTGCCGCCACGTGCGCGGGGTTGCCGAGCGTGCGCAGGAGCCTCGGCACGTACTGCGTCACCTTCGCGCCGCCCACCGGCACGCACACCACGTCCGGGCGCAACCCCGCCAGCTCGGACTCCACGTAGTTCGAGCCGCCGAAGTCCAGGACGCTCGCTCCTCCGCCCGTCACCTGATACGCGAGCGTGCCGCCCTCGAGCAGGTCCTCGATCACCCGGGGACGGTCGCGGCGGGACAGCGGCCGCGAGCCGGGGAACGGCACCCGGGCCCGCTCGCCCGTCGCCGAGTGCAGGGACCTCAAGACGCGGATCGAGTAGCCGTCGAACGTCAGGTCCTCGCCACCGCTCGCGATCGACAGCTGGTCTTCCGGCGCGCCCAGCGCCGCCATGAGACTCAAATGGGTCTCGGTCCCGATCACCGTCGCTCCGGTGCGGTGGGCCAGGTAGGGGACGTCGGTGAGGTGGTCGTAGTGGCCGTGCGTCACGAGGATGTGGTCCGCGCGCAGCTCGCCGCGGTCGACGTAGCCGTCGATCAGCGCCTTGTTCACCGAGAGCGGGGTGCGCGGGTCCGCGCCCGCCGGCGTGTACGTGCCGGTCTTGAACCGCGTCAGCCACGGGTCGATGAGGACCGTCTTGGTCCCGGTCGAGCCCGGCACGCGGATCTCCCAGCCGTTGTTCCCCCACCACCGCAGCGTCATCCGCGACGTCCCCTGGCGCGCCGGCGCCGCCGAAGCCGCCGAAACCCCGGCGAGGATCGTGGCCGCCGCCGCGCCCGCGCCGAAGAGCCCCCGTCTGCTGAGTCCTGTGTTCATGACGCGCACTCGACCACGGCCCCGGCTGCGCTGTCCAAGATCGGGACGTCGGCATGTCGATATGCGGACGGGTATCGTCGCAGCGTGGACCACCTCCGTTCGCTGCGGTACTTCCTCGTCGTGGCCGAGGAACTGCACTTCGGCCGCGCCGCCGACCGGCTCGGCATCGCGCAGCCGCCGCTGAGCCAGCGGGTGAAGCGGCTCGAAGCCGAGCTGGGCGCGAAGCTGTTCGACCGCGGCCGCCGCGTCACGCTCACCGAAGCCGGCGAAGTGCTACGCGCCGAGGCCCGCGACCTGCTGAGCCGCTGGGACCGCATGACGGCGCTGGTCGCGAAGGCCGAGCGCGGCGAGATGGACGCCCTGCGCGCGGGCGTGCCGCCGGAGCTGCCGGGACGGGTGCTCGCCGCGATCCTCACGGAGTTCGCGGCGCAGCACCCCGCCGTCCGGCTCGACCTGCAGGAGCTGACCACCGCCGAGCAGGCCCGGCTCCTGGCCGACCGTGAGCTCGACGCCGGGCTCCTGCAGCTGCCGGTGGACGTCGTGGGACTGGACCTCGGCCCGGCCGTCGACACGCCGCTGGGCGTGGTCCTCCCCCGGGATTCACCGCTGGCGCGCCGGTCCGAGCTGGCCCTCGCCGACCTCGCGGGGGAAGGCCTGGTGCACGCGCCCCGCGCGGCCGCACCCGGGAGCTACGACGCGCTGCTGCGCACGTGCTGGGACCACGGCTTCCGCCCGGCATCGATCCGGCACGCGCGCAACCCGGAGTTCGTGCTCGGCCTGGTCCTGGCCGGGCACGGGGTGGCGTTCGAGCCGCGCGCCCGCAAGGAACCGCGGGTGGTCTGGCGGCCGCTGACCGACCAGGTCCTCCGGGAACGGACGGCGTTCGCCTGGCCATCGACGAGCCCGCACCCGCAGGCGGCGAAGCTGGCCGAGATCGCGGCGGGGGTACTCAGGGACGACGGGGTTTCGCGTCTGGTGCCGCCGGACCCGGGCGGCGCGCGGCCGTGGGACGTGTTCTACGAGCGCAGCTGACGGCGGCCGGCGCTCCCCCGCCCATCCCTGGGGGGCGTCCCCGAGTCCAGTCTATTGGCGGCCACCGACGAAACCGCCGGTCCGGCTCTCCGGTGGGCCAGGTATCCACAACACGACAAGGCTGTGGACAACCGCCGCCGCGCTACGAGCGCAGCTGATCCACCGCCGCTCGCGCCGCGTCGCCGATTGCGCGGTCGATGTCCGGGCGTCGCAACGTCTCCGCGCCGCCGACCGTGAACACCGCGATCGCATAGGAAGCCCCGTCCGGGTACGTCACGATGCCGATCTCGTTGCGGATCCCCGGCATCGTGCCCGTCTTGGCCGCCACGACCACCTCCGGCGGGAATCCCGCCGTCAGCCGATGCCAGCTCACCTGCGCCGACATCCACTCCAGGACCTGCGCCCCCGGCCCCGGATCACTCCAGATCGCCGCCAACAGAGAAGTCATCTCGCGCGGAGTAGTCGACGAAGTCCGCAAAGGATCCAGCGCCCGCAACGGAACTCCCGCGGCCGTGTCATCGATGATCGTGCGCAGCAGATCCCGCGGTGCGCCGATGACGGACGTCCGGGACAAGCCCAGCTCCGCCAGCAACGACCGCACGTTCTCCACGCCCACGCGGTCGAACAGCAGGTCCGCGGCCGTGTTGTCCGATACCGACAACGCCAGCAGCGCCGCGTCTCGCAAGCTGTACGCAACGTCGTCGGCGAACCCCGCCGAACCGCTGCCGCCCAAGCGGTCGGCCGCCGAAGCGCGCACCCGGTCCGTCGGGTCCAGCTGGCCCGCCGCCACCTGCCGGGCGAACTCGAACGCCAGCGCCACCTTCACCACCGAAGCCAGCACGACCGGCGCGTCGGCGTCGACCCCGACACAAACAGGGGAACCGAGACGGCGGGCGTGCAGGAAGCCCCGCACGCCCGCCGCCGCGAAAATGTCTGAAGGACTCACACGGTCATGATGGACCGCAGCCGCCCTACCTCCGCCATCCGGCGCTCCGCGAGGCGGTCGGCCGCCGTCGCCGGGGGCACGCCGTCGGTGTCCGCCAGCGCGAACACAGCCTTCGTCGTGTCGAAGATGGCCGTCGTCTTGCGCTTGGCGCGCTCGAAGTTGAAGCCGTGGCGCTCGTCGTCCACCTGGATCACGCCGCCGGCGTTGACCAGGTAGTCCGGCGCGTACAGGACGCCGCGGTCGGCGAGCTGCTTGTCGATGCCCGCGTGCGCGAGCTGGTTGTTCGCCGCACCGCACACAATGCGAGCACCCAGCACCGGCACCGTCGAGTCGTTCAGGACGCCACCGAGCGCGCACGGCGCGAAGACGTCCAGCTCGGCGCGCACCAGGGTGTCCACATCGGACACCACCTGAGCGGAAGGGTAGATCGCGCGGGTCCGCGAGATCGCCGGCTCGTAGACGTCGGTGATGGTCACCTGCGCACCGGCGTCCACGAGGTGCCCGACGAGGATGTGCCCGACCTTGCCGACACCCGCCACGCCGACGCGCTTGCCGGCCAGGTCCGGGCTGCCCCAGAGGTGCTCGGCCGAGGCACGCATGCCCTGGAACACCCCGAACGCCGTCAGCACGGAGGAGTCGCCGGCGCCGCCGTCCTCGGGCGAACGGCCGGTGACGAAGTCGGATTCGCGGGCGACGATGTCCATGTCCTGCACGTACGTGCCCACGTCGCACGCCGTGATGTAGCGGCCGCCCAGGGACTGCACGAAGCGCCCGTACGCGCGCAACAGCGCTTCGGACTTGAGCGTCTTCGGGTCGCCGAGGATGACGGCCTTGCCGCCACCGAGGTCGAGCCCGGCCAGCGCGTTCTTGTACGCCATGCCCTTGGACAGCGCGAGCACGTCGTCGAGCGCGTCTGCTTCGGTGGCGTAGGGGTGGAAGCGCGTCCCGCCCAGGGCGGGTCCGAGCGCGGTGGAGTAGATGCCGATGATGGCCTTCAGGCCACTGGCCTGGTCGTGGCAGTACACGACCTGTTCGTGCCCGGTGCCCCGGGCGAACACTCCTTCGGTCACGGTGGTGACTCCTTTGTCTCCCGCGCCCGGTTCGTGGCCGGGACGCGCTCCAAGGGTGGCAGGAGGCCGGGGCGGAGGTCGTCCGCCCGAGTGCTTCCCGGCACCAACCTAGATCCCTTCCGATCACCGGACCAGTGCAGGTCCCGGGATACGGACGAGTAACGCGGAGATCAGCCGCCGATCACCTTGCCGAGCGCGTTCATCGCCGTCTCGAGCTGCGTGTCGGAGAGGTACGGCGCCGGCCCGAAGCGCAGGTACGGCCCCCGGCTGTCGGTGCGGACACCCTGGGCGGCCAGGGCCGCCTGCAGGCCGCCGGCGTCGGCACAGCGCAGCGAGAGGAACCCGCCGAGCCGGTCCAGCGGCACCGATTTATCCCGCGTGACGACGTCCGCAGGCAGTGTCAACTGGTCGAACACCGACGCGAGCAGGCCCACCTGGTGCTGCGAAACCTCGCGCAGGAACTCCGGCGTGAGGCCCTGCTCGGCGAAGAACCGCTGGACCCGGGCGCCGCGGTAGTGGCTGGCCGGGTCGTAGGTCGCGCCGGCGAACCGGTCGCCGCCGGTGGCGTAGGCGACCTTGCCCGGTTCGCGCTCGTCGGCGAGCGCGCCGAACTCGGCGTACCAGCCGGTGATCACCGGCCGCAGCTCCTGGGCGTGCGCGGGCAGCCGCAGGAAGCAGTTGCCCTCACCGAGCTGCAGGTACTTGTAGCCGCCGCCGAGCACCCAGGCGTTGGTGAGCCCGAGGTCGTGCAGCGCGAACGGCACGACACCGACCGCGTGGTAGGCGTCGACGACGAGCTCGATCGACCGGTCACGGCACGAGTCGGCCAGGTGCGCGAGCCCCGGGACCAGCCGCGACGTCTCGAACAGCACGGCCGAGACGAGCACCGCGGCGGTGTTGTCGTCCACTTCGGCCGCGACGCGCTCGGCGAGCGTCGTCACCGGGTCCAGGGGCACCCGCACGACCTCGACGCCCTCCTCTTCGAGGCGGGCGAGCTGACGGCGCAGGGTGTGGAACTCGCCTTCGGTGGTAACCAGGCGTGGTCTTCGCGGCAGCTCCATCGCCGACAGGAAGCGCAGCACCAGGTCATGCGTGCTCGCGCCGAGGGCGTACTCGCCGTGCGGGTCGCCGAGCAGCAGGCGGAACCCCGCGCGCAGCTCGTCGGCCTTCGCGAAGGCACGCTCCCACTTCTCGTCGACGTCGCGGGCGGCGTCCGCGAAGGACTCCCGCAGGCCCTCCTCCGCGACGTCGGGCCACGCCTGGTGCGAATGCCCGGACAGCAGCAGGCGTTCGGCCACCCCGAACCGGGAGTAGTGCGGGGCGAGCGCGTTGTGGTCACCGCGCAGGTCGTCCAAAGTGGTCACAGTCGGCTCCGTACGGCCCAGAGATCCGGGAACATCGGCTGGAAGAGCGTGGTACGCAGGTAGGTCGCGCCGGATGATCCTCCCGTCCCGGTCTTGTCGCCGATGGTGCGTTCGACCATCTTCACGTGCCGGTAGCGCCACTCCTGCATCCCTTCATCGAGATCCACCAGACATTCCGCGACGACCGACGGACCGCCGTCGTCGCTGTACACGTCCAGCAATATCGCCTGCAGGGCCGGGGAGGGCTCCACCGGTCGAGTGACGTCTCGGTCACACCCGACCGCGTAGCCAGAAACCTTGAGGTACGCGAGAAAAGAGTCGAACAACGACGGCCGCGCCATCGCTTCGGCAATGCGTTTCCGCTGCTCGCCGCCTTCGGGGTAGTGCGCGAACACGTGCTCGTCACGCCGCCCGAGCACGGCTTCCAGCTCGCGGAACTGGGCCGACTGGAAGCCGCTCGAAGCGTCCAAACGGGTGCGGAAACTCGTGAACTGGCTGGGGGTCATGGTTTCCAGCACGTCGATCTGCGCGACGGCGACCTTGAGGATCGTCAGGATCCGCCGCAGGATCCGGATCGAGTGCGCGGTGTTGCCCTTTTCGAGGTTGCGCTGGAGGAACTCGGCCTCGTGGAGGATCTGCTTGAACCACAGCTCGTACACCTGGTGGATCACGATGAACAGCAGCTCGTCGTGCTCGTCCGAACGCGGGCGCTGGGCTTCCAGCACCTCGTCCAAGGCGAGGTACGAGGTGTAGCTCAGGGCTTCCTGAGTCGCTTGGCTGGTTTCGGTCATCCCTGGGTCACCTCGTCGAAATGGCGCTGAGCGGCCGGAGCCAGCGCGGTGTACAGATCGTGGAACAACTCGACCGCCGCCGCCCGGTGATCCGGCGCGGGCACCAGGTCGGCGGGCAGTTCGGGGTCGAGCGAGGGGAACGCGCGGAACGTGTGCACCAGCCGCGTGCGGACGTCGAACGCGGTCTTGTCGGGCAGCTCCTCGCCGGAGTGACCGCTGAACTGCCCGACGAACGCCGTGTAGCGCGCGGCGAGGTCGTCGAGGTCCCAGGCCCGGCCGGCGAAGCGGCGGACGTCGAGCGCGGCCGAGGGCCGGCCGAGCAGCAGCCCGGCGTGCTCGGTGACGTCCAGCTCGCCGAGCAGGGCGACCACCTCGGCCTCGCGGTCGTGCGGGGCGATCCAGGTGCCGTCCTGGTAGGGCCCGAAGCCGAGGAACCGCAGCCGCCTGACCAGGCGTTCCCGTGCCTGGCGGCGGCTCTCCGGGATGCTCTGCCACAGCACGGTCCACTCGCCGGCGGGACGCTCGCGGCGGCCGAGGGAGAAGATCCGGTGGTCACCGTCGGCGAGCAGCGTGACGGTGCGGCGCGTCAGCGAGTAGTGCACGGTGCGGCCCTCGCGGTGGCGCTGGAGCAGGCCGCGGCGCACCACGCGGGTGAGCGCGATCCGGGCCGCGCCGTCGGAGAAGCCCAACTCGGCGAGCGCCGCGACCAGGCCACCCGACCACACCCTGCGGGTCTCGCGCGGGTGCACGTAGCTGCCCAGCAACGTCACGACCAGCTCCTGGGGGCTGGCGTCGAAGGCGTCTCCGGGCATGGCACAACTCTATACACCTCAGGCCGCTGCGGTGTAGCTTGATTTGCGTGACGTACTTCGCGGACCTCAGCTCGCGGCAGGTCGCAGCCCTGGCGGACGGCGCACGCACGCCGGTGCTGCTGCTCCCCCTGGGCGCGATCGAGCCGCACGGCCCGCACGCGCCGCTGGGCACGGACCCGCTGATCTCGCGCGGGATGTGCGAGCGCGCGGCCGAGCGGCTGGCGGCCGACGAGGACGTCCACGTGCTGGTCCTGCCCGAGGTGCCGTACGGCGTGACGCGGTTCGCGGCCGGGTTCGCCGGCGGTGTCCACATCGGCGAGGAGACGCTGCACTCGCTGCTCGTCGACATCGGGGCGGCGCTGATCGGCCAGCGGCTCCGGCGGATCCTGCTGGTCAACAACCACTTCGAGCCCGCACACCTGGTCACGCTGCGGCGCGCGGCCGAGACGCTGAACTTCGCCTACGACGGCCGCGTCGCGCTGCTCGACCTGGTCCGGCGGCGCCACGCGCAGCGGCTGACCGAGGAGTTCCGCTCCGGCGAGTGCCACGCGGGCCGCTACGAGACGTCGCTCGTGCTCGCCGACCGGCCCGAACTGGTCGACCAGCCGCTGATGCGGACGTTGCCGCACGTGCCCGTGAGTCTCGCTTCGGCTCCTGAGGATGGTGGCTTCCGCGAGATGGGGATGACCGAGGCGTACTGCGGTTCACCGGCCGAGGCGACCGCGGAAGAAGGCACTTCAACGTTCTCGACCTTGACCGATCTGCTGGTGGAAGCGATCCGGGAGCTGGCCCGTGACTGAGCCGTTCAACCTCGCCACGCATTTCCTCGACCGGCACGTGGCTTCGGGGCGGGGCGATCGGACCGCCCTGTTGGTCGGGGATCGTTCGGTGAGTTACGCGGAACTGGCCCGGCTGACCAACCGCGTCGGCAACGTGCTGCTCGACGCCGGTGTCCGAAGAGGACAGCGCGTGCTGCTGGCGCTGAGCGACGGCGACGAGTTCGTCGCGACCTGGTACGGCGCGCAGAAGATCGGCGCCGTCACCGCGGAGGTCTACCCGTTCCTGCAACCCAAGGACTACGCGTACTACCTCGGCTACACCGAGGCCGTCGCGGTGATCGCGGACGCCGTCACGCTGCCCGCTCTTCGTGAAGCGGGCGCTACCGGGCTTTTGGTCACCGGGGTGCCCGAAGACGAACTGCTTCCGGGCGAGCGTCCATTCCGGACACTCGTCGACGCGGCTCCGGACTCGTTGGAAGCCGCACCGACCACTGTGGACGACGTCGGGATCTGGAAGTTCACCACGGGCAGCACCGGCGCGCCCAAGGCGTGCGTACATCCCTTGCGCAGTGCGAAAGAGAGCTTCGAGCGGTACGCCGTCCAGGTGCTCGGGCTACGGGAGGACGACCGGGTGCTCGCCGTGCCCAAGCTGTTCTTCGGCTACGCGCGCGACCTCGTGGCGCTGTTCCCGTTCGGCGTCGGCGCGGCCGGGATCGCGTTCCCCGAGCGCAGCACGGCGGACCTGATGTTCGAGCTGATCGCCCGCCACCGGCCGACCGTGCTGGTGAACGTGCCGACGATGATGAGCGCGATGGTCGCGCACCCGGCCGCGGCTGCGCAGGACCTGAGCTGCCTGCGGATGACGACGTCGGCCGGCGAGGCGCTGCCGCCGGAGCTGCACCGGAAGTGGGACGCGATGTTCGGGGTGCCGGTGGTGGACGGGATCGGCTCGTCCGAGGCGTACCACATCTACCTGTCGAACCGCCCGGGCTCGGCGCGGATCGGAACGCTCGGCACCGAGGTGCCCGGCTACACCGCGCAGGTCGTCGACGAACTCGGGAATCCTTTGCCCGACGGGGAAATCGGGCCGCTGCGGGTCACCGGGCCGACGATCGCGCTCGAGTACTTCGGCGATCCCGAGAAGTCCGCGAAGACGTTCGACGGCGACACGCTGACGTCCGGTGACCTCTTCAGCCGTTCCGAGGGATTCTTCCGCCACCACGGCCGCGCCGACGCGCTGCTCAAGGTCGGCGGGGTGTTCGTCGCGCCCGGCGAGATCGAGGACTGCCTGCTCGGGCACCCTTCGGTGGTGGACTGCGCGGTGGTCGGCCAGGAGGTCGACGGGCTGGTCGTGCCGCGCGCGTACGTCGTGCTGCGGGCCGGTGCTTCGGTGACCGCGGACGAGCTGAAGACCCACGCGAAAGACCGGCTGGCCAAGCACAAGTACCCCCGCGAAGTGGTGTTCATGACGGAACTTCCCCGTACGGCCAACGGAAAGCTCGACCGGCGCACCCTGGCGGGCCGGTCGTGAGCCGCCTGGTCGTGGTCACCGGCGGCACCCGCGGCATCGGTGCCGCGATCGCGGCGCGGTTCCGTGCTTTGGGGGACGAGGTGCTCGCGCCGGGTCGCGCCGAATGCGACGTCACCGACGAGGACGCCGTCGCGGCTTATTTCGCGGCGGCGGGGCCGGTGGACGTGCTGGTGAACAACGCCGGGATCTCTTCGAGCGCGCCCCTTTCGAAGACTTCGCTGGACGACTGGCGGTCGCAGATCGAGGTCAACGCGACCGGCGCGTTCCTGTGCACCCGCGCGGTGCTGCCGGGGATGCGCTCGCGGGACCGCGGCCGGATCGTCACGGTGGCGTCGACGGCGTCGCACGTCGGCTACCGCTATACGGCCGGGTACACGGCGTCGAAGCACGCGGCGGCCGGGCTGATGCGGGCGGTCGCGGCGGAGCTGGCCGGCACCGGCGTCACGGCGAACGCGGTCTGCCCGGCGTTCGTCCGCACGGACATGACGGCGACCTCGGTGGCGCGCATCCAGGAGCGCACGGGACGCGCTTCGTCCGAGGCGGAGGCGGCACTGGCGGCGGCGTCCCCGCTCGGCCGGCTGCTGGAACCTTCGGAGGTGGCGTTCGCCGTCTCCTTCCTGGCGGCCCCCGAAGCCGCCGCGATCAACGGCCAGACCCTCGTACTCGACGGCGGAGGAATCCAGACATGAGCCCGTTCCGCGCGACCGCACCGCTGACGAAGGAGTGGGAACACTTCGAGTTCACGGTTTCCGACGGGGTCGCCACGGTGACGTTCACCCGGCCGGAGAAGCTGAACGCGTTGACGTTCGACGTCTACGCCGACCTGCGGGACCTGGTGCTGGAGCTGCCACAGCACGAAGACGTGCGCGTGCTGGTGATCACCGGGCAGGGCCGCGGGTTCTGCTCCGGCGGCGACGTCGAGGAGATCATCGGCGAGCTGCAGAAGTTCGAGACGGCGGAGCTGCTGGAGTTCACGCGCATGACGGGCGCGGTGGTGAAAGCGCTGCGCGAGTGCCCGCTGCCGGTGATCGCGGCGGTCAACGGCGTGGCGGCGGGCGCGGGGTCGGTGATCGCCCTGGCGAGCGACTTCCGGCTGCTGGCGGAGTCGGCCAAGTTCGCGTTCCTGTTCACGAAGGTGGGCTTGGCGGGGGCCGACATGGGTTCGGCTTATCTCCTGCCGCGGCTGGTGGGCTTGGGTCGCGCGACCGAGCTGCTGATCCTGGGCGACAAGGTGTCGGCTTCGCGTGCGTCCGAGATCGGGTTGGCTACTCAGGTGGTGCCGGACGCCGATCTGGCTTCGACGGCTACCGCGTTGGCGCGCCGGCTGGCGGACGGGCCAGCGCTGGCGTACGCGACGACGAAGGTGCTGCTGACCCGCGAACTGGACATGGACCTGGGTAGTGCCATCGAGCTGGAGGCGATGACCCAGGCGTTGCTGATGACGGCGAAGGACCACAAGGAGTTCTACGCGGCGTGGACCGCGGGCCGCGAGCCCCGATGGACGGGGCGTTAGGGGACGACCTGGGCGAGGCCGATCAGGTTGCCCTCGCTGTCACGGAACCACGCCGCGCGCTCGCCGCTGCCCTTGCTCGGGTAGTTGCCCCGGATCTCCACGATGCCGTCGTCGCCGTACTCCTCGAAGACCACCCCGCGCTCGCGCAGGGCCGCGACGGTCGCTTCCAGGTCGTCGATGTAGAACCCGGCCTGGGTGAAGGACCCGTCGGACGCGCCCGCCGACGCGTACAGGCAGAAGACTCCTGACGCCCCTTCGTAGCGAAGTCCGCCTTCGCGCTCCTCGACCGGCTCGAGGCCCAGCTTCTCGCTGTACCAGCGCCGGGCGCGCTCGAGGTCCTGGGTGGGGAGACGCGATTCGAACCGGAAGTCGGTCAGCATTGCGTCACCGCGATCGCGTCTTCCTCCAGCGAACCGAAGTACAGCTTCCCCTGCCACTCCCGCACGCCCACCAGCATGTGGAAACCGTCGATCTCCCCACGCAGCTCGCGCTCCACCTTGCCTTCCGCCGATACGCCCAGGACGCCCACTTCGCGGCCGGGACTCGGCTGCAGCGACGTCGGGAGCGCCCGGACGCCGGCCCGCAGGAACGCCGGCAGGCGGCGCACCACGTCCAGTGCCGGCACGCGCGGGGATGCCTGGGTGATCCAGATCAGCCCGTCCGAGCCCGTCGAAATGTTGTCCGGGAAGCCCCACAGGTCCTCGATCAGCACGTCCCGGTGACCGTCCGAGAGCCGGACGCGGGACACGCTGAACGCGCCCGTCTCCGCCACCGCCACGAACGACTCGTCCGGGGGCAGCGCCACGCCGTTCGCGAACTGGAGGCCGTCCAGGAGCAGGTCGATCGAGCCGTCCGGGGAACGCCGCAAGAGCCGCCCGCCCGCCGTCTGCTCGATCAGGTCGTCGCGCCAGTTGTCGATGCCGAAGCGGCGCGAAGAATCCGTGAAGTACACCGTCCCGTCGGACGCCACCGCCGCGTTGTTGCAGAACACGAAGTCCAGGCCCAAGGCGGAAGTGGCCAAGGTCGACGGCTTGCCACCGGCCAGCGGCACCACCAGCAGGCCCGCCCGCGCGTCGCAGATCAGCAGCTCGTCCTCGCCGTACAGCTCCAGCCCCAGCGGCCGCCCGCCCGTGTCGGCGATGACGTCGATGCGCCGGCCGTCCGGGGACACGCGCAGGATGCGCCCGTCGTCGACGCCGGCGTAGATCCGGCCCTCGCCGTCGACCACGACGTCTTCCGGGCCGTGCCCGTTGACCGGGATGACCGTGACCTCGCCGAACCGCATCGGACGTCTCCTACCGGTAGGTCAGCAGCGAAGCCGCTTCGGCCTCGAAGTGCGGCTGTTCGTTGAACGACAGCATAGTGACGCCGCCGCGGCCGGACACCAGCTTCGTGATGCCGCCGTTGACCGTGACGCGGTTGAGCTTGAGCAGCCCGGCTTCGGGCGTCCCCATCAGCAGGCCGCAGATCGTGGCGATCACGCCGCCGGAGGTGAACACGACCGCGTGCTCGCCCTTGCCCAGCGACGCCACCAGATCCTCCAGAGCGGAACGGCAGCGCGCGAGGAACGCGGGCCACGTCTCGGCGCACGGCCCGCCGTCGCCCGCCGAGATCCACGCCGTCAGCGCCGCGTCCAGCAGTCCTTGGTACGCGCGGGAATCCTCCTGCGGCGCGCCTCCGGCGTGGTGCCGCGCGATGTCGACGTGGTCGTACTCGTTCCAGCGCGGGTCCTCGACGACCGGGACGTCGGTGCCGACGACCTTGAGCGCCGTCGCCGCGGTGTCCCGCTGCCGCGCGAGCGTTCCCGATCGGACCTGGCTGAAGGAGACGGTGCGCCGCAGCAGCTCCGCACCGACCACAGTGGACTGCTCGAACCCGCGTGGGGAAAGCGCGTCGTAGTCCTCCGCACCGAACGACGCCTGCCCGTGCCGGACCAGGTAGATCGCGCCCACTCAGACCCTCCCCTTCGCGATGATCTCCCGGCAGCGCCAGTCCAGGTAGCCGACGAACTGCCAGAAGTCCTTGAACGCCGGGTTGCGGGTGGCGCCGTCGTGGTAGCGCCGGTACAGCTGCTGCAGCACCGCGGCGAGCCGGAACAGGCCGTAGACCTCGTAGAACCGCCAGTCGTCCACGGAAAGCCCGGTCCTCTCGGCGTACCGCGCGACGAACTCCTCGCGCGTGAACGTCCCCGGCAGGTGCGTCGGCTGGCGGCGGCTCGCCTGCATGACGTCGTCGTCATCGGCCTGGACCCAGTAGGCGAGCATGCTGCCCAGCTCCATCAGCGGGTCGCCGAGCGTGGCCATCTCCCAGTCGAGGACACCGGCGATGTTCAGCGTCTCCGGGCCGTCGAGGACCAGGTTGTCGAGGCGGTAGTCGTTGTGGATCAGGCAGATCTTGACCTCGCCGGGCTGGTTCGAAGCGAGCCACGTGCGGACCTCGGCGAAGTCGCCGACGTTGTCCGTGCGGGCCGCGGCGTACCGGTCCGACCAGCCGCGGATCTGCCGTTCGACGTACCCCGCGCCCTTGCCGAGGTCGGCCAGCCCGGCCTTCTCGACGTCGACGGCATGCAGGTCCACCAGCCGGTCGACGACCTTGCCCGACAGCGCCCGCGCCTGCTCCGGCGTCAGCGTCATGCCCTCGGGGAGGTCGCCCCGCAGGATCAGGCCGTCGAGCTTCTCCATGACGTAGAAGTCGCCGCCGAGCACGGCCGGGTCGTCCCCGAACGCCAGCATCCGCGGCACGTACGGGAACACCGGCCGCAGCGCGTGCTGCACCCGGTACTCGCGCCGCATGTCGTGCGCCGACGCCGCTTTGTGCCCGGCGGGCGGGCGGCGCAGGATCAGCTCGCGGTCCGGGTAGGTCAGCAGGTACGTCAGGTTCGACGCGCCGCCGGGGAACTGCCGCACGCTCGGCGGCCCGGCGCCGAGGCCCTCGACCCGCGCGGCCAGCCAGGCGTGCACCGCGGCCGCGTCGAAGGCGTCTTCTTCGCGCACCTCGACCGTGGTCACGCGAACCTCCGCAGGATCGAAGCCGGCACCACGCGCATCGCGAGGCTCAGCGGCACCCACGGCCACGCCGGGACGTAGGCCCGCGCCCGCTCGGCTTCGACCGCCTTGACCAGCGCCCGCGCGCCGGTCTCGGCCTTGGCCAGCAACGGGTTCCGGCCGATCCGGTCGTTCATCTCCGACTCGATGTAGCCCGGCCGGATGTCGGTGACGGTGATGCCCTTGCGCTTGAGCTCCAGCCGGGTGCCGTCGACGAACGCCGAGATCCCGGCCTTCGACGCGGCGTACGCGGTCAGGTTGCCCGGCAGGCCGCGGATGGCGCTGAACGACGAGACGACGGCCAGGTGGCCGGTGCCCTGCTCGCGGAAGATCCCGGCGGCGGCCTCGATCTGGGCGGCGGCCGCGACGAAGTTGACCTCGAGGGTCTGCCGGTTGGCGTCGAACCGGCCCTTCCCGACCGGCTGGCCCTTCCCGAGCCCGGCGTTCACTATCACCCGGTCGAGGGACCCCAGCTCGGCGCGGAACTCCTCGAAGACGGTGAAGACGCTGTCGTGGTCGGTGACGTCGAGCTTGCGCGTGACGACCGTGATCCCGGGGTGCGCCGCGGTCAGCTCGGCCGCCAGCTTTTCGAGCCGGTCGGTGCGCCGCGCGCAGAGTGCGAGGTTGCGCCCTCTCGCCGCGAACTGGCGGGCCATACCTTCGCCCAAACCGCTGCTCGCGCCGGTGATCAGGATGTTCTGCCGGACCGTCATGGACGGGATGCTACCCGGAAGTAATAAGACCGGTGGCCCGGCGCTGGGGGCGTCGCCGGGCCACCGGTCATCGCGCGGCCGCCCGGCCGGTCGCACAACGCGGCCGGGTGAGCCGGAGCCGTTGTCCACGGCTGTCGCCCGCTCCCGGATGGGCCGTGAGGGGGGAGGCGGAGCCACCGGCGCGGGCAAGTCATACAAGCGCGTCCGCCCAGGCCGGGGCAATGGTTCACAGTTGCCAGTACTAGCCCGTTCGCCCGAGTGGACCCCGGGTCACCGGCCACCGGCCACCCCGGCGATGAGGGCGGAAGATCCTGCTAACGTGCACCGTGTCGGGGATCGTCGGGGGACGTTACGGGGCGGGTCGGCAATGGCGGGCAGCACGGCGGGCGGTCAGCAGGGTGAGCGCACCGCGTTCGCCACCCACCTGCGCGCGGCCATCGCGACCAGCGGGCTCTCCCTCGACCGGATCCAGGCGCGGCTGCGCGCCCGCGGCGTCGTCGTCAGCGTCACCGCACTCAGTTATTGGCAGTCCGGCAAGCGCCAGCCCGAGCGGCAGAGCTCGCTCTCGGCCGTCCGCACGCTGGAAGAAATCCTCGACGTCCCCGCCGGGTCCCTGCTCGGGCTGCTGCCGCCGCCCCGGCCCCGCGGTGGAGCCGGGAAGCGCCAGGCGGGCGGCGAGCCCATGACGTTCCCCCTCGAAACGCTCCAGCCGCTGCTGGACAAGGTCGGTGCGCCGGACGCGCTCGAGCGCCAGCATCCGCTCAAGCTGGTCGGGCTGCACGACCTGTGCGAGATCGCCGCGGACGGCGGCCAGCGCGCGGTCACCGCGCGGGCGGTGTTCCAGGCGGGCGCGGACGGCCAGGACCGCTGGCTGCTCGTCTACACCCAGGACGACCCGGCCGCCGGCGCGCCGGAGCTGCACGCGGTGCGCAACTGCCGGGTCGGGCGCGCCGAGACCGACGAGGCGCACGGCCTGATCGTCGCCGAGCTGATCTTCGACCAGCCGATCGACCGCGGCGAGACGCACCTGATCGAGTACACGCTGACCAACGGCGGGCCGCCGTACCCGGAGTGCCGCAACACGTACTACCGCGAGTTCCGGCGCCCGGTGCGGGAGTACCTGCTGGAGGTCCGGTTCGCCCCGGGCACGGCGCCCGAGCGCTGCTGGCAGTACGCCCGCAACGGCGGCACGGGCTCCCGCACCCGCCGCCAGTTGAAGCTCGACGGCGGCGACGGCGTCCACGCGGTGGCGCTGGACTTCGGCCCCGGCGTCTTCGGCATCGACTGGGACTGATCCACCGCCGTCAGCCGAGGTGGGCGGCCGCCGCGGTGGCCAGTTCCGTGCGGTTCGCGATGCCCAGCTTGGCGTAGACGTGCGCGAGGTGCGTCTTCACCGTGCCGCGGCTCATGAACAGCCGGGCGCCGATCTCCGGGTTCGTGCAGCCCTCGGCCGCGAGCTTCACGACCTCCCGCTCGGTCGGCGTCAGGCTGCCCCAGCCGCTCGACGGGCGGCCGCGCGCACCCCGGGTCCGGCGGACGAACGCGACGACGTCGTCGAGGCTCATCGGCGCCTCGTCCGTCGTGAGCCCGAGCGCGTCCAGCTCCCGCTGCTCTTCCCGGCGCCGGGGAAAGCCCAGTTCAGCACGGATACGGGACGCCGAAACGAACACCCGGGCGGCGTCGGCCTCACGGCCGGTGCGGGCGAAGAGCGCGGTCAGCGCGTCCAGGCTGCCCAGGACGCCCAGGCGCAGCCCGTGGTCGACGCGCAGCGTCAGCGCCTCGTGGTGCAGCTCGGCGGCCTGCTCCGGCCCGGCCAGGTACCCCTGCTGGTCCAAGGCGTCGGCCAAGGCCGAACGCAAGCCCCAGCGCCGGGTCAGGTCGACGGCGGTGGCGAGCACCTCCGCGGCCTCGTCGGTGCGGCCCTGCGCACGCAGCACCGCACCGCGTTCGGCGAGCCCCTGCGACGCCAGGTACGTCCCGGGAATGGCTTCGCGTTCGAACCAGCGCGCGGCTTCGTCCCACTCGCCGCGCCGCCGGTGCAGCTCGCCCATCACCCCGGCCATGCCGGGTACGAAGACGTCCCCCGCGGTCTCGAGGAGCCGCAGGAACGGCTCCATCACGCGGAAACCGGCGTCGACGTCGCCGGCCAGGCAGTGCACGATCGCCAGCCGGCACAACGTCGTGTTGACCCGGTGGAAGTCCCCGAGCGGCGCGGCGACCTCGACGGCGTGCTCGGCGAGTTCGCGCGCCCGCGGCAGATCCGCCGACGCGACCGCGCTCGCCGACCGGGCGCTGAGGACTGTCGACGCGAGTCCGCGGTCGCCCCGGCGAAGGAGTCCTTCGGCCGCTTCGGCGAGCAGGAGGTCGGCTTCGTCGTGCCGGTCACGGGCGTGCAGGACGATCCCGCGCAGCAACAACGCACTGTCACGCGCGAAGCCGTCTTCGGCCGCCTCGGCGACCTTCTCGGCTTCGAGCGCGAGGTCCCAGGCGGCGTCGAAGTCCGTGTAGAGGTGCCCAAGAGCGGTCAACGAGAGGCATCGCGCGCGCAACCCCGCTTCGCCGAGTTCGGTGGCGATCTCCAGGCCCAGCCGCGCGGCTTCGACGTCGAACGGCGCCGTCGTGTCCGCGACCAGCCCCATCCCGGTCAGCAGCCGGGCCTGCAACGGGGAACGCTCGTCCGGGCAGCGGGCGACCGCGCGCTTCAGGTACGCCAGGCCTTCGTGGCCGCGGCCCCGCAGGTTCCACAGCCACGCGACGGCGGCGGCGAGCCGGCGTCCCCGCGTGGGATCTTCCTTCGCCAGTCCCCATTCCAGGGCCGCGCGAAAGTTGTCGCGCTCCGGTTCCACCCGCGCGCGCCAGGCGTCCTTGTCCCGATCGAGGTCGGGTTCGGCGGCTTCGGCGAGGGCGAGGAAGTGGTCGAGGTGCCGGTCCCGGACGGCGTCGGCCTCGCCCGCCTCGGCCAGCCGTGCCGCCGCGTACTCGCGCAGGGTCTCCAGGAGCCGGTAGCGGCCGTTTTCGGCCAGCACCAAGGACTTGTCGACGAGCCGGCCCAGTGCGGGCAGCACGGCCGGGCCACCGGCCGCGTCCAGGGTGAACCCGCCGGCGAACACCGAGAGCCGGCGGAACACTGTGCGGTCTTCGTCGTCGAGTTGGTCGTGGCTCCACGCGATGGACGCGGCCAGTGTCTGCTGCCGCGCCGGCACGCCGCGCGGGCCGCGGGTGAGTAAAGCGAACCGGTCGTCGAGGCCGGCGTCGATCTGGTGCGGGGTAAGGGTTCCGAGCCACGCGGCGGCGAGCTCGACGGCCAGCGGGATGCCGTCGAGCCGGGTGCAGACCGACCGGACGGCGACCGCGCTCGAAGTGTCCAAAGTGAACAGCGGCCGGACCGCGCCGGCCCGTTCGACGAACAGCGCGACGGCCTCCTCGACGGCCAGCGGCGGCACCCGCCAAACCGTCTCCCCCGGCACGTCCAGGGGTTCCCGGCTGGTCGTCAGCACCGCGACCTCGGGGCAGGACCGGAGCAGTTCGACGGCGAGGTCCGCGACGCCGTCGAGGACGTGTTCGCAGTTGTCGAGGCAGAGCAGGACGCGCCGGTCGCGCAGCTCCGTCGCGACCGTGCGAGCGGCACCCGCGTGCGGCTCCACCGGCACGCCGAGCGTCGCGGCGACCTGCTCGGCGACTTCGGCGCGGCCGCTGACGGCGTCGAGCTCGACCCACCACACGCCGTCGGGCCAGCGTCCGGCCGCCGCGGCCGCGACCTGGGCGGCCAGCCGCGTCTTGCCACTGCCACCCGGCCCGGCGAGCGTGACGAGCCGGCCGCCGGCCAGCCGGCCCCGGACCTCACCGGCCTCGGTCTCGCGGCCGACGAATCCGGTCAGCTGCACCGGCAGGTTGTTCGGGATCGCGTCCAACGAGCGCAGCGGCGCGGGGGTGCCGCCGAGCTGGAAGATCCGCTCGGGCGCGGTGAGGTCCGGCAGCCGGTGGACGCCGAGGTCGTGCAGCGTGACGCCGGTCAGGGCCGCGGCGGCGGACGCCGAGACGAGCGTCCGGCCGTCGCCGGCCAGCTCCCGCAGCTGTTCGCAGCGGCGGACGGCGGGTCCGGTGGGCGTGCCGTCGTCGCGGACCAGCGCTTCGCCGGTGTGCAGGGCGGCGGGCCCGCCGTTCAGTGTCTCGAGCGCTTCGCCGGGCGTCGCGAAGACAGCCGGGGTCGCGTCACCGGCGCACAGGATCGTGACCGTGCCCGTGGGGAGGAGGTTCGTCTCGGTCATGGCCCGGCCAGTCTGCCAGCGAATCTCGGCCAGGTGGCAGATGTCCCGGCGCGCCGCGGCTGCGACCTTCGAGGACGTGGAGACGTTCGAAGAGCTGCTGACCCGCTGGCGGGACGCCGAGGCCCGCGGCGACGCGCCCGCGTGGGAGCCGCTGCTCGCCGCCGACTTCCGCGGCGACGGCCCGGACGGCCGCGTGCTCGACCGCGACGCCTGGCCCGGCCGGGCCCCCGCGGGCGCGTTCCGGTGGACGGGCCTGCGGGTGACGCCGTCGGTCGGGGTGGCGACCGGTCAGCGCGACGGCACCGGCTGCACGGTGGTGGCGGCGCGGCGCGAGGGACGCTGGCAGATCGTCAACGTCCAGCGCGGCTCATGACAACTTGGTCCGCAGCACCTTCCCGGTCGCGTTGCGCGGCAGCTCGTCCAGGAACTCGACGTCGCGGGGCACCTTGTAGCGCGCCAGGTTCGCCTTGACGTAGTCGCGGACGCCCTCGACGTCGAGCTTCGCGCCGTCCGCCAGCACCACGAACGCCTTGAGGCGCTGCCCGAACTCCGGGTCCTGGACGCCGATCACCGCCGCTTCCAGCACGTCTTCGCGCTCGACCAGGAGGTTCTCCACCTCGATCGGGAACACGTTCTCGCCGCCGGAGACGATCATCTCGTCGTCGCGGCCGTCGATGAAGAGGAGGCCGTCGTCGTCGAAGTGGCCGACGTCGCCGCTGGAGAGGAGGCCGTCGATGATCTCCTTGTGGCGGCCGTCGGTGTAGCCGCCGAAGCTGAGGCCGCTGCCGACGAACACCCGGCCGGTGACGTTCGGCTCGGTGATCTTGCCGCCCTTTTCGTCGTAGAGCGCCACCTTGCAGCCGACCGGCGCGCGGCCGACCGTGCCGGGCGCCTTCGCCCAGTCTTCCGGCGTCGCGACCGTCGCCACGGCGACCTCGGTGGAGCCGTAGAGGTTGTGCACGACCGGGCCGAACGCCTCGTTGGCGCGGTTGCCGAGGTCCGGCGACAGCGCCGAGCCGGCGACGAAGATGATGCGCAGCGCCGACGTGTCGTACTTCTCCCGGACGTCCTTCGGCAGGTCGACGATGCGCTGCAGCATGGTCGGGACCAGCACGAGCGCGGTGCACTTGTGCTCGGCGACGCCACGCAGCGCTTCTTCGGGCGTGAACTTGCGGCGCATCACGACCTTCGAGCCGAGCGCGAAGGAGAGGATGAACTGCGAAAGGCCGGTGCCGTGGAACAGCGGTGCGCCCATGTAGGTGGCTTCGTTGGACCGCAGCGGGATCCGGTCGAGGAACTGCGCGGACGCCAGCGCGGAGGTGTGCGGCCGCGGCGCGCCCTTCGGCGTGCCGGTGGTTCCGCTGGTCAGCAGCACGAAACCGCCCGGCTTGGCCGGCGCGGGCCACGGCCGGTCGTCGGTGCTGGCGATGATCTCCGACAGCACCGGCACGTCCCGGTCGGTCAGGTCGCTGTCCGGGTCGACCCAGGCCAGGTAGCGCTCGACGCCGGCGGGGATCGCGTCGAGCAGGCCGGTGAACTCCTGGTCGTACACCAGCGCCGTGACGCCCTCGCGCTTGGCGACGTCGGCCAGCTGCGGCTTCGCGAAGCCGGTGTTCATGAGCAGCAGCCGGACGCCGAGCTTGCCCGACGCGGCCATCGTGATCACCAGGCCGCGGTGGTCGCGGCACAGCGCGGCGACGACCTGACCCGGCTTGATCCCACGCTCGGACCAGGCCCGGGCCAGCGCGTTCGACTGGTCGTCGAGCTGCTTGTAGGTCAGCGGGCCGAGCTCGTCGACGATGCCGACGGCGGTCGGGTCGCGGCGCGCGGAGATGTGGTTCGCGCCGGCGAAGGGCCCGAACTTGCGGAGCGCGACGAGTGACCGGACCCCCTCGTCGAGCCGGGGAAAGGGAACGAGACCGGCCCGCCGCATCACATCCACGCTGCGCGCTGTCTCCGCCACCTTGTCCGCCACCTGCGTGGCGAGCTCGACCAGGCTCATCCAAGCACCTCCGTTGCTGCGGGAAGAGTGAGGCTCCTCGCCCACGCCGACGGCAGGCGTACCGGCGGTATGGGGGCTACCGGAGAGTAGCCCAACCTTCGGCCGAACGCACCAGTCGCGTTCGGGCGGAAACTGTCGGTGGTGGCCGTCATGATGTCTTCGTGCAGGTGATCGCCGGGCGGGAGGAGGACGGGAGCTTCACCGTGCAGTCGACGGCGTCGACGGTGAACGGCCTGGACGAAGCGGGTTTCGCGGCGCTGGCCCGGGAGCTGGAGACGTCGCTGCGGCCGCGCTGGGTGTTCCCGTCGGTGGAGGGCGTGTACCCGGCGCTCGTCGCGGCCGGGCTGCGGGTCCGGCGCTGCTACGACCTCGCGCTGGCCGAAGGGCTGCTGCTGGCGTACGAGGGTCAGGAGGGGCAGTCGCGGAGCCTGCGCGCGGCCTGGGCCAGGACCAACGGCGAGGAGCCGCCGCCCGATTCCACGGCCGTCGAGCTGGCGCAGCCGACGCTGTTCGACACCCGGGCGCCGACGCTGCCCGAGGGCGTGACGGTCGTCACGGCGGTGCGGCGCGTGCTCGCGGAGCAGGAGCGGCGCGTGGCGGCGGCCGAGCACCCCGAGCGGCTGCGGCTGCTGCTGGCCGCGGAGTCGGCGAGTGCGCTGGCCGCGGTGGAGATGTCGGCCGACGGCTTGCCGTGGCGCGCCGACCTGCACGAGGAGCTGCTGGTTTCCCGGCTCGGCCCGCGGGTGCGCCCCGGGGAGCGGCCGAAGGTGCTGGTGGACCTGGCGGCGAAGATCAGCGAGGCGTTCGGCGGGCGGCCGGTCAACCCGGACTCGCCGCCGAGCGTGGTCAAGGCGCTGGCCTGGGCCGGGATCGAGGTGCCGGCGGCGCGGAAGTACCTCCTGAAGGGCATCGACCATCCCGCGGTCGCGCCGTTGCTGGAGTACAAGGAGCTGTCCCGGCTGTACGCGGCGAACGGCTGGGCCTGGCTCGAGGAGTGGGTCACCGACGGCCGGTTCCGCCCGCACTACGTCGTCGGCGGCGTGGTGTCCGGGCGCTGGGCCAGCCGCGGCGGCGGGGCACTGCAGATCCCGAAGGTGCTGCGCACGTGCGTGCGCGCGGACCCGGGCTGGAAGCTGGTGGTGGCCGACGCGGCCCAGCTGGAGCCGAGGGTGCTGACGGCGTTGTCGGGCGACCGCAGGCTGGCCGACGTCGCGGCGGCGACGGACCTGTACGCGCGCCTCGGCGAGGCGTTGTTCTCGGGCGCCCGCTGGGTCCCGTTGTCACCGGACGACGACCGAGACGACCGGGCGCGCGCGAAGATAGCGATGCTCTCGGCGATGTACGGCGGCACGTCCGGCGAGGCGGGGCCGCTGCTTGCCCTGCTACGCCAGCGTTTCCCGGACGCGGTGTCCTATGTGGAGCACGCCGCGCAGGCGGGCGAACGCGGCGAGCGCGTCCGCTCCCGGCTGGGCCGGACGTCTCCCGCGCCTTCGGCTGCCTGGCGCGCGTTGACCGGCGGGCTGGCGTCGGACGAAGCCGGCGAGGTGAAGGCCCGCCGGGCCTCCCGCGGCTGGGGCCGGTTCACGCGCAACTTCGTCGTCCAGGCCAGCGCGGCCGACATGACGGCGGTGATGCTGGCAACGCTGCGCCAACGCCTCCCGGCCCCGGCGCACCTGGTGTTCTTCCAGCACGACGAGGTCATCGTCCACACGCCGGCGGCGTTGGCCGAGGAGGTGACGGCGGCGATCACGGACTCGATCGCGGAGGCGGCGAGAATGCTGTTCGGCCCGGCCTGCCCGGTCCGGTTCCCCTTGCACATCGCCCCGGTCGACACCTACGCCGACGCGAAGTAACTTCATCACCGCTCTGATCAGTGACCACATGGACGATCACCGGAGTACCCCTTCGGCGCAATCGGGATTGCTGCCTGTCAGCCGAACCACCGGTTGAGTGGCAGCGAACCAACCGACCAGCGCTTTCCCGCGAAGGACACTGACTACGTTCAGCTCATATGGCGAAGAAAACGACCGGAAAGCTGCTGGGAAGCCTGTGGGGATACCTGCTCTTGGCCGCGGTGCTCTGGCTGTGGTTCCTGCCGTCGATCGGTCCTGGGGTGATCGCCATTTTGTCGGCGCTGGTGGTTCTCTACACCTTGTTCCAGGCGCCGATGTGGTGCTGCGCCGAAACCCGCAGCCGTGCACCGTGCCGCAACAACGCGTACGGCATTCTGCTCGGCTGTCATTTGCGCCAGCACAAATGGCAGAAGGTCAAGATGGCTGTCCGGCAGCAGTACTGGGGAAAGCTGGGCCGCCGGGTGTTCGGCAGTGTCGGCGGGCAAGCCGCGACCTTCTCCGCCTTTGCCGGAATGGTTTCCGCGTGCGCGGCGACCGTGACCTTGATCGCCAAGTGAGACTGGCTCGTCGTCGTGATCTTTTCGCCGTCGCCAGGTGAACCGTGCCGGCCGCTCCCCTGCTCGGAGCGGCCGGCCAGTCACCTACGGGAACATCGACAGCGTCTGCGTTCCGACGTCCTGGTTCGGCAGCGTCTTACCCGGGTTGCCGCGGAAGTCGGTCCAGCACGGGTGCAGCCGGAAGTCGGCGCCGACCGCCGTCGCCGTGTAGTCGCCGATGAACACGCCTTGCAGTTCCTTGCCGGTCACCGCGCCGGTCGAGACGAACTGCACCTGCGGGTTCGCCGTCTGCGTCGTGATCCGCCGGACCGGCGCCGAACCAACGCCGTCACCCCAGCCCGTGGCGTAGGCGTAGTCGAGCCCGATGCCGCGCGGGTCGTAGGCACGGGTGTAGAACGTGACCGCGACGCGGCCGGCGAGCGCCGCGACGGCGGGGAACACCTCGTCGGCGCCCGTGCCGATCTTCACCGGCTTCGACCAGCCGTGCCGGCCGTCGGACCCGCTCAGGAACGCGTCGCCGTTCGTCTTGACCGACTCGCCGTCGCGGTAGGTGCCGTTGCGGTCGTCGGCCCAGGTCACCCAGAGCCGGTCGGTCACGCGGTCGTAGGTCAGCTGCGGGAAGCTATTGATCCGGAAGTTCTCCCCGGTCAGCGCGTTGTTGGCGACGTCATCGTCGACCGGGAAGTCGAAGTCGAGCCCCACCTCGGCGTGCCGGAACGTGCGACCGCCGTCGCGTGAGGTCGCCACGACCACCGCGTCGTGGTCGGCGGGCTGATCGCAGGCGGCACTGGCGCACACCGACGTCTCGTAGGCGATCTGGAGCGTCCCGTCCCGGGTGACCACCGGGTTCGAGCCGCTGCCGTACGGCGTGATCCCGCCGTGGAAGCCGGTCAGCGACGGCGAAACCCGGCGCATCGGCGACCACGTCCGCCCGAAGTCGCCCGACTTCGACAGCACGATCGGCGACTCGGTGAAGTTCCCGTCGGCGTCGTAGGTGAACTGCGTCCAGGTGACGTACACCGTCCCCGTCACCGGGTCGGCGGCGATCCACTCCTTGTCGTTGAAGATGTTCGTCGGCGTGGGCGTCCCGGCCGGCGTGACACCGTCGAGGTGCAGGATCGCCGGGTCGCCGAAGCTGCGGCCGCCGTCGTGCGACACCGACACGGCGATGCCGCTGGCGAGCTGCTCGTCGTCCGGGACCGCGGCCCGGCTGAACACGAGCGTCGCGTAGTAGACGGTGTTGTGCGGCCCGAACGCGACGGCCGGGTCACCCGCGGCGTCCATGTAGGACAGTGGCGCGGCCGCCCCGGTCGGGAAGTCGAGGTGCGGCAGCTGGACGTTCGCCCAGGTCCGGCCGCCGTCGAACGACGTGTAGGCGAAGCCGCCGGAGTCGTTGCGGGCCTCGCGGGTGTTGTAGAGCCGGTAGTCGTTGGACCCGGCGACGATGTTGCGCGGGTTCTCCGGGTTGACGGCGATGGTCGTCTCGTTCTGGGCGGTGCTACAGCCGGTCTGGCTGCCGGTGGGCACGATGGTGTCCCCGGCGATGACGTCGGTGTTCGGCGCGAGCGGCCGGTAGGGGTTCGGTTTGCCGATGTAGGTCTGGCAGAGCGCGGACAGCGCGGGATCGTCGCCGTCCTCTTCTTCCTCCTCGGCGAAGCGCTCCTTGAGCAGCGGATTCGGCACATCGTGCCGCGGCTCCGCGGCGGCCGCGGCGATCTTGTGCTTGCCGGAGTGGGGATCCACGGGAAGCGGCGAGCCCCCGGTGGCGGCGTGCGCGGCCGGCGCGAGGACGACGGCGAGCGGCAGGACGAGCGCGGTGAGCGTGGCAAAGATTCTTCGTTTGGTGGACGAAACACGCAAGGACATCCGAAGGTCCTTTCCCAGGAGGCGTCGGCAGCCAGGCTTGACTCCCGCACGCACGCGGTCAACCGACGGAAGTTCGGAGCCGGACATTCCACCCCAGGAGCACGCCTGGAAACACTGACCACAGGGACGACGAGCGCCGGCACCGACAGTGACCGCACCGCCGGACATCCGGGCGGTGAATCATCCACGTGGTGCTGCCCGCACCGGCCAGCAGCGACCTAACCTGATTCACATGGGGCGAGGGAAAACGCGAAAACAGGCGGAGTCGGAGATATACGGCGGAGCCATTGCCGTTGCCGCATTGTGGGTCGCCAGTCCGCTCAGCGCCATTTTCTTCCCGGTCATTGCCGTCGCCTCCGGGCTGCTCGCCGGGTTCAGCCTCTGCACTATGCCGACGTGGTGCTGCGCCGAACGAAGCAGGGGCGGGCCCTGCAAGGGCAAGACTCGCGGGGTTTTCGTGGCCTGCGAGGAGCCTTCTCACGTCGACCAAAAAGGGGCTCTGCTCCGGACGCGAGCCTACTGGATCGGCCTGGCACGCGGAGACTACAGCGGGAGCCGCCGTGCGAGGGCCGTCTACCTGGCGGGCGCCGCCATCCTGTCGGGTCTCGTCGCGCTGATCTTCACCCTCCTGCAGTGACCTCAGGCCAGTGCGTCGTCGATGGCTTTCGTGATCCGTTTCAACGACACCGGATGCGCCGTCCCCAACGTCTGCGCGAAGAACGAAACCCGCAGTTCCTCGATCATCCACCGCACTTCGTCCAATGCCGGTGACGACGTCCCCGGCGGGAGCGAAGCCAGCGCCTCCTGATACTCCCCGGTGATCCACGCGATGTCCGCCGTCCGCTGCAGGTCGCGGGTCGGCTCCGACGCCAGCTTCTCCAGCCGGCGGGAAATCCCCTGCAGGTACCGGATCACGTTCCGCAGCCGCGAAGCACCCGTCGCCGTCACGAAACCCGGGTACACCAAGCCCGACAGCTGGGCCCGGATGTCGGCCAGCGACTCCGCCGGCCCGCGGGACGACGGCAACGCCACCTCGACGTCGTTCGCCGCACGGAGGATCTTCTCCACGTCCGTCAGTACGTCGAGCACCACCGGGTGCAGGCCCGCGCGGACCTTCTCCAGCAGGACCTTGAAGCTCGTCTCGTCGAACGCCGGGCCGCCGCCGGTCGTCATCAGGGCGTCCACCGCGCAGTCGACGCAGTCCTCGAGCAGCGCCGCCACGCTTCCGTGCGGGTTGCGGTTCAGGACCAGCTTCGACGAGTTCGACAGCGACCGCGTGATGAACTTCATCGGCGAGTTCAGGTTCAGCCGCAGCATCCGGCGCGTGCCCGCCCACATCGCGTGGCGCTGCTCGGCCGGTGTGTCCAGCAGGCGCACCGCCACCGACGCACCCTCGTCCACCAGTGCCGGGTACGCCTTGACGTCGTGGCCGCGCTGCGTCGACTCGAACACCTTCGGCAGCGAACCGAACGATGGCTTCGTCAGCCCGGCCTTCTCCAGGGTGTTGGCCGCCTTCGAGATCGTCGCCCGGACCTTCGGCGCCAGCTGCCGCTGCAGTGCCGAGACGTCCTTGCCCTCGGCGACGCGCTTGCCGCGCTCGTCGACCACCCGGAACGTGATCTTCAGGTGGTCCGGCACCGACGCAAGATCCCAGTCCGCATAAGGCACCATCACACCCCGCAACGCCCGCAGCTCGCGGCCGAGCACCTCCAGCAGCGGACCGTCCGAAGGGGACACTCGCGAAAGGACGTCCCGGGCGGTGTCCGGCGCCGGGACGAAGTTGCGGCGCACCGCCTTCGGCAGCGACTTGATCAGCTGCGTCACCAGTTCCGCGCGCAGCCCCGGCACCTGCCAGTCGAACCCGTCCGGCGTCACCTGGTTCAGCACCGGCAGCGGGACGTGCACGGTGACGCCGTCCGCGTCCGCGCCCGGCTCGAACTGGTAGGTCAGCGTGAAGACCTGCGTGCCCTGCGTCCACGAGTCGGGGTAGTCGCCCTCGCGGACGCCGCCCGCGGTCTCGTTGATGAGCATGGACTTCTCGAACGAGAGCAGGTCCGGCTGCGCGTGGCGCGTCTTCTTCCACCACGTGTCGAAGTGGCGCACCGAGACGACGTCAGCCGGGACGCGGGCGTCGTAGAACTCGTACAGCGTCTGGTCGTCGACCAGGATGTCGCGGCGCCGCGCGCGGTTCTCGAGGTCCTCGACCTCCTCCAGCAGCGCCCGGTTCTCGGCGAAGAAGTGGTGGCGCGTCTGCCAGTCGCCCTCGACCAGCGCGTGCCGGATGAACAGCGCCCGCGACATCTCCGGGTCGATCCGGCCGTAGTTGACGCGGCGGTCGGCGACCAGCGGGACGCCGTACAGCGTCACCCGTTCCGTCGCCATCACCGCGCCCTGCTTGCGTTCCCAGTGCGGCTCGGAGTAGTTCCGCTTGACGACGTGCCCGGCCAGCGGCTCGACCCACTCGGGCTCGATCCGGGCGTTCACCCGCGCCCACAGCCGCGACGTCTCGACCAGCTCGGCCGACATCACGAACCGCGGCTGCTTCTTGAACAGCGCCGATCCCGGGAAGATGCCGAACCGGGCGCCGCGCGCGCCCAGGTAGTCGCCCTTGGCCGGGTCCTTGAGCCCGATGTGCGAGAGCAGCCCGGCGATCAGGGACGTGTGCACGCGCTGCGGGTCGGCCGGGGTCGTGTTCGTGTTCAGCGAGATGCCCAGCGGCTTCGCCAGCTGCCGCAGCTGGCTGAAGATGTCCTGCCACTCGCGCAGGCGCAGGTAGTTCAGGTACTCGGTGCGGCACATGCGGCGGAACTGGTTGCCGGACAACGCCTTCTGCTGCTCGGCGACGTACTCCCAGAGGTTGAGGTAGGCGAGGAAGTCCGACGTCGGGTCGGCGAACCGCGCGTGCTGCTGGTCGGCCGCCTGCTGCTTCTCCGCCGGCCGCTCCCGTGGGTCCTGGATGGACAGTGCCGCCGCGATGATCATGACCTCGCGGACGCAGCCGTTCTTCGCGGCCTCCAGCACCATCCGGCCCATCCGCGGGTCGACGGGCAGCTGCGCGAGCTTGCGGCCGATGTCGGTGAGCCGCCGGTCCGGCGAATTGGCCGCCGCGCTGTCGAACGCGCCCAGCTCCTGCAGCAGCCCGACGCCGTCGGTGACCTGGCGGCGGTCCGGCGGCTCGACGAACGGGAACGCCGCGATGTCGCCCAGCCCCAGCGACGTCATCTGCAGGATGACCGACGCGAGGTTGGTCCGCAGGATCTCCGGGTCGGTGAACTCGGGCCGCGCCTCGAAGTCCTCTTCGGAGTAGAGCCGGATGCAGATGCCGTCCGACGTCCGGCCGCAGCGGCCCTTGCGCTGGTTCGCCGACGCCTGCGACACCGGTTCGATCGGCAGCCGCTGCACCTTGGTGCGGTGGCTGTAGCGCGAGATGCGCGCGGTGCCCGGGTCGACGACGTACTTGATGCCCGGCACGGTCAGCGACGTCTCGGCGACGTTGGTCGCGAGCACCACCCGGCGTCCGGTGTGCTGCTGGAACACGCGGTGCTGGTCGGCCGCCGACAGCCGCGCGTAGAGCGGCAGGACCTCGGTGTTCCGCAGGTCGGCGCGGTTCAGCACGTCCGCGGTGTCGCGGATCTCGCGTTCGCCGGAGAGGAACACCAGGACGTCGCCCGGGCCCTCGGCGCACAGCTCCTCGACGGCTTCGAGGATGCCTTGGGTCTGGTCGCGCTCGTCGTCGCCCTCGGGATCGTCAGGGTCGACGAGCGGCCGATAGCGCGTCTCGACCGGGTACGTCCGGCCGGAGACCTCGACGATCGGCGCGTCGTCGAAGTGCTTCGAGAACCGCTCGGGGTCGATCGTCGCCGAGGTGATGATCACCTTGAGGTCGGGACGGCGCGGCAGCAGCTGCTTGAGGTAGCCGAGGATGAAGTCGATGTTGAGGCTGCGCTCGTGGGCCTCGTCGATGATCAGCGTGTCGTACTGGCGCAGCGAGCGGTCGGTCTGGATCTCGGCCAGCAGGATGCCGTCGGTCATCAGCTTGACCAGCGTGTCCTGCCCGGACTGGTCGGTGAACCGGACCTTGTAGCCGACGGCGTCGCCCAGCTCGGTCTTCAGCTCGCTCGCGATCCGGTCGGCGACCGTGCGGGCGGCCAGCCGCCGCGGCTGCGTGTGGCCGATCTGGCCGCGGATGCCGCGGCCGAGCTCGAGGCAGATCTTCGGCAGCTGGGTGGTCTTGCCCGAGCCGGTCTCCCCCGCGACGATCACGACCTGGTGCTTGTCGATCGCCGCGCCGATCTCGTCCTTGAGCTTGCTGACCGGCAGCTCTTCGGGGTACTCGATCTTGGGCACGCTTTCGCGGCGCGACGCGAGGCGCAGCTCGGCCTTGTCGATGTCGGCGGAGATCTGCGCGAGGGCGGCGTCGCGATCACGGGCTTTGCGGGCGCCGTCGAGCCGCCGGCGCAGCCGGTGCTCGTCGCGCGGCATCAGCTCGGGCAGGCGCGCACGCAGCGCTTCGGAGAGGGATGGCGTGGACATTCTTGGTCCGAGGATAGCCGTGCGTGACGACGCGGGCCTCTCAATATCCCCGCCGCGTGACCGGGCGCACGCGAAAGGCCTCCGCACCGGGGGTGCGGAGGCCTTCGGAGCCGGATTCAGCCGGGCTGGCCGGGCTGCTGCGGGTACTGCTGCTGCGCCGGCGGCTGGCCCTGGAACTGCTGCGGCTGGCCGGGGTAGGGCTGCTGCTGGCCCGGGAACTGCCCGCCCGGCGCCGGCGGCTGCTGGGCGAACTGCTGCTGCGGCTGCGGAGCGGACTTCGCGCGGTTCATCGCCACCGAGCCGCCGATCAGCGCGACGCCGACCAGGCCGAGCACGATGCCGAAGCCGGGCTGCATGTCGGTGGCCCAGGACAGCAGCCGGAACTCGTAGTCGAACTGCTCCAGCACGAGCGAACCGAAGCCGAGGACGGCGAACAGGATGCCGATGCGCATCATGATCGAAGACATGGAAAACCCCCAACGGGAAAAGGGAAACAGGAGCCGGCCGCCCCGACGGCCCGCAATGGGACTCGAACAGTAGCCGCCGGTTCCCGAGCTGTCCCCGGTTTTCCCGTTTTGTTATCTCACGTCCGCTGGAGCGAGTCCGGGCCCAGGTCGGCGAGGGTGCGGTGGCCGGAAAGTCCCATGGTCAGGTCGAAGTCGGCCAGCAAGCTGCGCAGCACGTGGCGGACGCCGTCCTCGCCCGCGTGCGCCAGCCCGTACACCCACGGGCGGCCCACCAGCACCGCCCGCGCGCCCAGCGCGATCGCCTTCAGCACGTCCGCGCCGGTGCGGACGCCCGAGTCGAAGAGCACCTCCAGGCGGTCGCCGACCGCCGCGACGATCCCGGGCAGTGCTTCCAGGGCGCCGATCGCGCCGTCGACCTGGCGGCCGCCGTGGTTCGACACGACGATGCCGTCCATCCCGGCCTCGGCCGCGCGGCGCGCGTCGGCGACGTGCTGGATGCCCTTGAGGACGATCGGGCCGTCCCAGTGCTCGCGCAGGAACGGCAGCTGGTCCCACGTCCGGTCGGTGCCGGTGATCATGCCGATCCAGGTCAGGATCGCCGTGCCGCGGTCCTCCTCCGGCGTCTTCTCCAGCCGGGACAGGAACACCGGGTCGGTGAACGGGACGGCGAGCCCTTCGCCCTGCAGGAACGGCAGGTACGACTGGTCCAGGTCGGACGGTCGCCAGGCCAGTGTCCACGTGTCGAGCGTGACGACCAGCGCCGTGTAGCCGGCCGCCTTCGCCCGGGCCAGCAGGCTCGCGCAGACGTCCGGGTCGCCGGGCCAGTACAGCTGGAACCAGCGCGGGCCGTCGCCGTTGGCCTCGGCGACGTCTTCGATGCCGGTGGACGAGGCCGTGGACAGGATGAACGGGAGCCCCGTCGAGGCGGCGGCGCGGGCGGTCGCGGACTCGGCGTCAGGGTGGACGATCGACTGGACGCCGACCGGCGCGACGGCCACCGGCGCGGCCAGCCGGGTGCCGAGCACGGTGGTCGAGAGGTCGCGGTCGGTGGCGCCGGTGAGCATCCGCGGCACGACGCGCCAGCGGTCGAACGCCTCGCGGTTGGCGCGGGCGGTCGCGCCGGAGCCGGCCGAGCCCGCGACGTAGGAGAACGGGCCGGGCGCCATGACCTCACGGGCCGATGCTTCGAGCTTCGTCGCGTCGGTCGAGCACGGCGGCAGCACCCCACCGAGTCCCTGCAGGTAGAGCTCGTTCTGGTAGCTGCCGAAGCGTTCGGTCACGGGCTTCCTCCTCGCGTTCGAACGCGCACTGTACCCGCCGGTAACGGCTCAGGCCGGGGGACGCCGCATCGGCTGCACCGGCGGCCCGTCGGGCGGGTGGAACGCGGGGTGCGAGACGGCGCGGCGGCCGATCCCGATGACGATGTCCACTTCGGACGGATCCGCGGCGCGGACGTCGCTCATCGCGTCTCCACGAGCTCGCCCTCGCGCAACGGGCCGCCGATCCCCGCGTAGACGTCCGGACGCCGGGTGCGCAGCGCCTCGGCCCGCAGGAAACCGGCCAGCCCGGCGAGCATCAGCAGCCCCGGCAGGCCCCAGCGCAGCAGCGGGTTCGAGCCCGCCGAGCCGAGCAGGACGTCGAAGTCGACGATGATCAGCACCAGGACCGCGGTCAGCGTCACCGCCGCGAGCGCGGGCGCGCCCGCGCGCCGCCACCACGTCTCCTGCCCGGGGCGGCGGCGGAAGAACCCGATGACCGACAGCGAAACCGCGATCATGATGATCGTGACGCCCGTAGAGGCGGTGACGCCGGTCCAGGTGAACAGGTCGGTGAACGGGTCGCGCCCGGCCAGCGCGAAGATCGCGACGACGACGATGCCGATCGCGGTCTGGGCCAGCGAGCCGCCGATCGGCGCGCCGGTGCGCTTGCTGGTGCGGCTGAAGCCCTCCGGCAGCAGCCCTTCCCGGCCCACCGCGAAGAAGTACCGCGCGACGGCGTTGTGGAGGCTCAGCAGGGCGGCGCACTGGCTGGTCAGGAAGAGCACGTACGCCGTGTCGGCGAACGCCGTGCCGACGTACCGGCCGCCGAGCCCGAACAGCAGGCCCGGGCCCTCGGCCACGGCGCGTTCGACGATGTGGTCCGGACCGGTCGCGACCGCCATCCCGAGCGAGGAGACGATGTAGAGGACGGCGGTCAGCCCGATCGCGATGTACGTCGCGCGGCCGACCGTCCGGCGCGGGTCGCGGCACTCCTCGCCGTAGGTCGCGGCGCCTTCGAAGCCGAGGAAAACCGCGATGGAGAACGCGAAAACGGCGCCGGCCCCGGCCGTGAAAAGGCTCGACGGCGTGAGCGGGGTGAACGAAACCGAGCCCCCGGCCGGGTGGCTGAACAGCGCGAAGTCCAGGACGGCGAGTACCGCGACCTCGAGGCCCAGCGCCACGCCGAGCACCTTCGCGTCGAGATCGATCCGGAGCACGCCGCCCACGCCGACGACCAGCACCATCAGCAGCGCCACCGGCCACCACGGCAGGTCCCAGCCGAACTTCGTGTTCAGCCAGGTGGACACGGAAAGGCCGAACAGGCCGAAGACCCCGGTCTGGATGGAGCTGTAGGCGAGCACCGTGACGTAGGCGACGGCGGTGCCCGCGGAGCGCCCGATCCCGTGCGCCACATAGGGGTAGAAGGCGCCGGCGTTCGTGACGTACCGGCTCATCGCGGCGTACCCGACGGCGAACAGCGCGAGCACCGGGGCCAGCAGCACGAACGACAACGGCACGCCGATGCTGCCGGTCACCGAGTAGGTCGCCGAGACCCCGCCGGCGATCGCGTACAGCGGACCGGCCGCCGCGACGACGAAGAAGACGATCTGGACGGCGCCGAGCCGCCGCTTCCCGAGGCCGCGCCGCGGTGACTGGGTACCCATGAACCTTCCCCCGCGCCCGTAGGTGATCTTGGGCGCGGCGCCCCAGAGTAGGGGGTGCGCACGGGACGGCGGTACGTCCGTTCGGGGTAAAACGTGATGGCACCGAAAGCGTCGCGAAGCCGGACCGCTATCTTCGGGATCCTCACCGCGACCGCCCAGGGGGCCCTTTTCCGTCATGCGCCGGCTCACCCTGGTCGATTCCTTCTTCTTCCTCGGGCACGACGAGTTCACCGGGCGCCCGTCGCTCAGCCGGACGTCGCTGGGCATCGGCCTCGCCGGCGCGGCGCTGTGCGACCTGCTCTTCACCGACCGGATCACGGTCGAGAACCGGAAGGTCCGCGCGATCGCGGAACGGCCCGCGGGTATTCCGACCGCCGATCACGTGTTTTCCGAAATCGTCTCGGAAACGGGGACGCACAGCGTGCGCGACTGGGTGAACCACCTGCGCGGGGAACTGCCGTCGGTCGCGGCCGGGAACCTCGTCGCGCTCGGGCTCGTCCGGCAGACGCCAATGCTCCTGCGGCGGCGCCACCGCTACCCACCGGAGGACCTGCTCGTGTCGATGGCGGCGCGCAGCAAGGCGCGGGCAGCGGTGTTCGGCGTCGACCGGCCTGACCCGCACGCGGCGTGCTTGGCGCTGCTGGCCTGGACGGCGGGGGTCGACGACCTGTGCGAGCCGGAGCTCGGCCGGGCGCACGTGCGGGCGTGGATGGAGGACACCCACCACGGCCTGCCGCGCCGCATCTCGGACGTGGTCGCCGGGGTGGCCGCGGTGGCGGCGGCCGTCGTCTACACCGGCGACCGGAAGTGACCCGCGGGATGGCGGCCGCGGCGGGTGTCTTGAATGAGTCATTCAGGGCGTGCGAGGTCCTGAATGACTCATTCAAGACGTTTGCCGGAGCCCTGAGGTGACCCGGAGTGGCCCGCGCGGCCACTGTCGTCTGGGTCGGCGGCCGGATGTGACTCGCGGGTAACCTGGGCGCGTCCGCCGTCGACGTCCACTGGAGGAGACATGCGCGCGCACGACGTGGTCCTGTTCGGCGCCACCGGGTTCACCGGTGGGCTGACGGCCGAGTACCTGGCCCGCCACGCGCCCGCGGACCTGCGCTGGGCCCTGGCCGGCCGCAACCGCGGCAAGCTGGAAGCCGTCCGGGCGCGGCTCGCCGGGATCGACGACCGGTTCGCCGGGCTGGACCTGCTCGTCGCCGACTCCGGGGACCCGGCGTCGCTGCGGGCCGTCGCCGAATCGGCGAAAGTGGTCGTCACCACCGTCGGGCCGTACCTGACGCAGGGCGAACCGCTGGTGGCCGCGTGCGCCGCGGCCGGCACCGACTACGTCGACCTGACCGGCGAGCCCGAGTTCGTCGACCGGATGTATCTCGCGCACGACCGGCGGGCCCGCGAGACCGGCGCGCGGCTGGTGCACGCCTGCGGGTTCGACTCGATCCCGCACGACCTCGGCGCGTACTTCACCGTGAAGCAGCTGCCGGAAGGCGTGCCGCTGAAGATCGACGGCTACGTCCGGGCCAGCGGGATGCCCTCGGGCGGGACGTTCCTCAGCGCGCTGACCATCATGTCCCGGCTGCCGGCCGGGGCGCGGGTCGCGAAGGAGCGCGCGGCCGCCGAACCGCGGCCCGCCGGGCGGTTCTCACGGGCGCCGTTCGGCCGGCCGCACCGGGTCGCCGACGCGGGCTGGTGGGCGGTGCCGCTGCCCACGATCGACCCCGAGATCGTCCGCCGGTCGGCGGCCGCGTCCGAGCGCTACGGGCCGGACTTCACCTACCGGCACTTCGCCGCGGTCAAGCACCTGCCGGTGCTGGCCGGCGGCGCGCTCGGCGTCGGCGCGCTGTTCGCGGCGGCCCAGGTGCCGCCCGCGCGGCGCGGGCTTTCGCGCCTGCTGGCACCCGGCGACGGCCCGAGCCCCGAGCGTCGCGCCCGGTCGTGGTTCTCGGTGCGGTTCATCGGCGAAGGCGGCGGCTCGCGGGTCGTGACGGAGGTGTCCGGCGGCGATCCCGGCTACGACGAAACGGCGAAGATGCTCGCGGAATCGGCGTTGTGCCTCGCGACGGACGACCTCCCGGAAACGACGGGCCAGGTGACCACGGCAACCGCGATGGGCGACGCGCTGATCGACCGGCTCACCAAAGCGGGCCTGCGGTTCGCGACGCTCTGATCGGTCGTGAGCGGGAAACAGTGTTCTAACCCTGTTTCCCACTCACGACCTCGTAGTCCGCCTCGTCGAACGAACCCACCAGCGACCGCAACCGTCCCGTCGAAAACGGCCAGCTGAAACTGTTGCGCCCGTTGACATCCGTGTAGTAGCTCGAACACCCGCCCGACTGGTACACCGTCCCCGGCAGGGCGGCCTGGACCTCCGCGTTGAACGCGTCCTGGACCGAGGCCCGCACCGACACCGACGCCCAGCCGGAACGCAGCGTCCGGGTCACCGCCGCCACCGTGTGGCGCAGCTGGGCCTCCAGGATCATGAACGCCGACGAGTGCCCGGTGCCCAGGCTCGGGCCCAGCAGCAGGTACAGGTTCGGGAACCCGGCCACCGTCGTCCCCGCGTACGCCTGGGGGCTGCCCTTCCAGTGGTCGTCGAGACTGCGGCCGTCGCCGTCGAAGACGCGGGCGGACACCGGCATGTCGAGGATGTGGAAGCCGGTGCCGAAGATGATCGCGTCCACTTCGGACACCGACCCGTCCGCACCGAGCACCCGGCTGCCGTCCACGGACCGCACCGCCGTCGGGTGGACGTCCACATGGGACCGGGTCAACGACGGGTAGTAGGTGTTCGACATCAGGAGGCGCTTGCAGCCGAGCGTGTAGTCCGGGGTCAATGTGCGGCGCAGCACCGGGTCGCGCACGGCCAGCCGGAGGTGCGCGAGCCCGATCTTCTGCACCTGCCGCAGCAGCCACGGGTGCCGGAACCCGAACCCGAGCGTCTCCATCGCCCCGTACTCGGCACCGCGCAACGCCCGCTGCAGCGCCGGGAACCGCCGCAGCAGGAGCCGCTCGACGCCGGGGACGTGATGGTCCGGCTTCGGCAGGACCCACTGCGCCGTGCGCTGGAACAGGTGCAGCCGCGCCACTTCCCCCGCGATGCGCGGGACGAACTGGACCGCCGACGCGCCGGTGCCGATCACCGCGACTCGCTTGCCCGCCAGGTCGTAGCCGTGGTTCCAGCGCGCGGAGTGGAAGACCTCGCCCGGGAAGCCGGCGAGCCCCGGCAGGTCCGGGATCAGCGGCTCGTGCCACGGCCCGGTGCCGGCGACCAGGATCCGCGCGGTGTACGGACCCCGGGTCGTCTCCAGTTCCCACACCGAACCGTTCCACTGCGCCCGCGTCACTTCGACGCCGTAGCGGATCTTCGACGTGACCCCGAACCGCGACGCGGTGTCCGCCAGGTACGCGCGGATCTCGGCCTGCCCGGCGAACGCCCGCGTCCACCCCGGGTTCGGCGCGAACGAGTACGAGTACAGCGCGGACGGGACGTCGCAGGCGCAGCCCGGATAGGTGTTGTCGCGCCAGGTCCCGCCGAGCGCATCGGCCTTCTCCAGCACGGCGAGGTCGTCGACACCCGCCTGGCCCAGCCGGATGGCCGCACCCAGCCCGGACGCCCCGGCACCGACGACGAGGACCGCGAAGTGGCGTTGTTCCATTTTCGGAGACTAGCAGTATCTCAATACCAGCGGTACTCCAATTCCGGACCTGGCTAGAGTGATCCCATGGCCCGACTCACCCGCGCGGAAAGCCAGGCGCGCACCCGCGAACAGCTCATCGAGACCGCCAAGCAGCTCTTCCTGCGTGACGGCTACTCGGTGACGTCGCTGGAGAAGGTCGCGGACGAAGCCGGGTACTCGAAGGGCGCGGTGTACTCGAACTTCCGCAACAAGGACGAGCTCTGCCTCGCGGTGCTCGACCGGATCCACGACGAGCAGGTCGCGCTGGTCGCCGGTGCGCTCGTCGGCGCCGAGGGGATGGACGGGCTGCTGGCGGCGCTGCAGACCTGGGCCGAGCACAGCATCGGCGACGAGGCGTGGACCGCCCTGGAAGTCGAGTTCGCCACGAACGCCCGGCGCAACCCGCACGTGCGGGCCGAGCTGGCCGCGCGGGACAAGGCCATCCGCGACACGATCGCGGGCCTGCTCACCGGGTACGCCGAGCGGTTCGGGATCACGCTCCCGATGCCGGCCGACGAGGCCGCGACGGCGTTGCTGAGCCTCGGCATCGGCCTCGGCGTCCAGCGCGCGATCGACCCGACGATCCCGGTCAACGTCCTGCCCGACGTCATCCGCCTGTTCGCCGGCGGCCGCTGACCCCGCGCGAAATCGTCTGTTTTCCGTTCCCGGATTTACCTAATTGCCGAATCCGAGTCCTTTGAGGACGGAAACACGCAGTTCAGGAACGTGAACATCTTCCGCCTCTTGTGAAGCCCCTCACCCTTCGCTACCGTGGCGCTACGCCGCAGCACCACCCGAAGCCCTGAAGGCGACGTCCGAAAGGCCGCCGAATTCCGGGCCTCGTCCGCCATGCCAAAAAGCCGTGCTCCCCCACGGCCGACCCGCGGAAAGGCTTTCCCCATGAGCAAGAAGTTGCGGCCGGTCCTCATCGGCACGCTCGGCGCGGCCTCGATCGCCGCCCTCGTGATCACCACTCCCGCACTCTCCTCGGCAGCACCCGCTCCGCTGGCCGCGAGCAGCGCGTCCGTGCTCGCCACCGGCGACCTTTCGGTCGCGGCGAAGAAGGAGATCGCGATGAAGCTGGTCTCCAGCGCGGAAAACTCCTCGCTGGACTGGAAGGCGCAGTACAAGTACATCGAGGACATCGGTGACGGCCGCGGCTACACCGCGGGCATCATCGGGTTCTGCTCCGGCACCGGCGACATGCTCGAGCTCGTCGAGGCGTACACGAACTCGGTCCCGAACAACCCGCTCGCCAAGTACCTTCCCGCGCTGCGCAAGGTGAACGGCACCGACTCGCACAGCGGGCTCGGTTCGGCGTTCGAGAGCGCGTGGAAGCAGGCCGCGGCCACCACGGAGTTCCAGAACGCCCAGAACAGCGAGCGCGACCGCGTGTACTTCAACCCCGCGGTGAGCCAGGGCAAGTCGGACGGCCTGAGCAACCTCGGCCAGTTCGCCTACTACGACGCCATCGTCATGCACGGCCCCGGCGACAGCTCCGACAGCTTCGGCGGCATCCGCAAGTCCGCGATGAAGAAGGCGAAGACGCCGGCCCAGGGCGGCGACGAGACGGCCTACCTCAAGGCGTTCTTCGACGCCCGCAAGGTCATCATGAAGCAGGAGGAGGCGCACGCCGACACCTCCCGCGTCGACACCGAGCAGCTGGTGTTCCTCAACG
Organism: Amycolatopsis ponsaeliensis; assembly: GCF_030182635.1. Lineage (NCBI taxonomy): Bacteria > Bacillati > Actinomycetota > Actinomycetes > Pseudonocardiales > Pseudonocardiaceae > Amycolatopsis > Amycolatopsis ponsaeliensis. The sequence continues at coordinate 9,626 of NZ_JAPZLD010000003.1, read as the reverse complement.
CGGGCAACTTCGACCTGCACACCCCGCTGAAGTGGAAGGTCTACGGGGACTCCTACACAATCAACTGATGACCCGACAGGTGGTGGCCGTCGTCGCGAGCGAAGCGACGGCGGCCACCGCCGTCCTCACGGCCTGGGAACGCACCACGACCGGCCGGATCCGCGTGCTCGGCCCGATCCCCGCGTGGATCGGGCGCGACGGCGTCGGCCGGGCCAGTGAGTCGACCGCGCACACCCCGGCCGGCGTGTGGCCGCTGACCGAGGCGTTCGGCACCGAGCCGGCGCGGACCCGGCTGCCCTACCGCCGGGTCACCACCGCCGACTGGTGGGTGTCCGACGTCGATTCCCCTTGCTACAACACGCACTTCTCCGGTGCTCCCGGCACGTGCCCGTTCGACGAGACGGCCGGGGAGAACCTCGGCGCGGCGGGCCCGGCCTACGCCCACGCCGTCGTCATCGGCTACAACCGCGACCCCGTGGTCCCCGGCGCCGGCTCGGCGTTCTTCCTGCACGTCACCGACGGCAGGCCGACCGCGGGCTGCGTCGCGATCCCGAAGCCCGACCTCGAAGTCCTATTGCGCTGGCTCGATCCGGCGAAACACCCCGTCATCGAGATCAGCCGAGCAGTTCCTCCACCGTCCGGGTGTTGATGATCCGCTCCGGCCCGATGCCCGCCTGGATCGCGCGCTCGCAGCCGTAGCCCTGCCAGTCGAGCTGGCCCGGCGCGTGCGCGTCGCTGTCGATGGCGAACTCGCAGCCGATCTCCGCGGCCAGGCGCAGCAGCTTCATCGGCGGGTCGAGCCGTTCCGGGCGCGAGTTGATCTCCACCGCGACGCCGTTCTCGCGGCACGCGGTGAACACCGCCTCGGCGTCGAACTCCGACTGCGGCCGGCCTTTCCCGACGACCAGCCGTCCGGTGCAGTGCCCCAGCACGCGGACGTGCGGGTTCCGCACCGCGGCGAGCATCCGCCGGGTCATGTCCCGCGCCGGCATCCGCAGCTTCGAGTGCACGCTCGCGACGACGAAGTCCAGCTCCCCCAGCAGGTCTTCTTCCTGGTCGAGGGAGCCGTCGTCGAGGATGTCGACCTCGATGCCCTGCAGCAGCCGGAACGGCGCCATCAGCTCGTTGGCCTTGGCGACGATCTGCATCTGCGTCCGCAGCCGGTCCGGCGAGAGCCCGTTCGCGACGGTCAGGCGCGGCGAGTGGTCGGTCAGCACCATCCAGTCGTGGCCCAGCTCCCGTCCCGCGACGGCCATCTCGCCGATCGAGCTGCCGCCGTCCGACCAGTCGGAGTGCGTGTGGCAGTCGCCGCGCAACGCCGAGCGCAGCGGTTCGCCGGACGGCAGCTCCTTCTCGACGATCTTCCCCCGGTACGCCGGGTCGCGGCCGGCCAGCGCGTCCTCGATGACGCCCGCGGTGGCCTTGCCGATGCCGGGCATCGAGGTCAGCGTGCCGTTCTCGGCCATCTGCTTCAGCTGCTCGGCGTCGGTCTTGTCGACGGTCGCGGCCGCGTTCCGGAACGCGCGGACGCGGTAGGTCGGCTCTCCCGCGCGTTCGAGCTGGAACGCGATCTCCCGCAAGGCCCATGCCGGATCCATGGGACCTGTCTACCCCCTCGGGGGCAGTTCGTGCAGCTCGACGTCCACCAGCGCACCTTGCGAGATCCGGGCCGTCTGGTAGGTGCAGAACGGCTGGCGGCGGCGGTCGGTCGGCGACCCCGGGTTGAGCAGCCGCAGGCCGGCCGGCGTCGTCGTGTCCCAGGGGATGTGGCTGTGCCCGAAGACCAGCACGTCGGTGTCGGGGAACTGCGCGTCGCACCGCTGCTCGCGGCCCTGCTTCGCGCCGGTCTCGTGGATCACGGCCAGGCGCACGCCGTCGAGGTCCGCCCGCGCGATCTCCGGCAGCCGCGCCCGCAGGTCGGCGCCGTCGTTGTTGCCGTAGACGCCGATCAGCCGCTTGCCGCGCACTTCCAGCTCGTCCAGCAGGCCGGTCTCGACCCAGTCGCCCGCGTGCACGACGACGTCGGCCGCGGTCACCTCGTCCCACACCTGCGCCGGCAACGCGCGGGCGTGGGTGTCCGAGATGAGCAGCAGCCTCATCCGATGGCCTTGAGGACCCGTTCCAGGAACCCGCCGATGTGGTCGCGCAGCAGGGCGGCCGCGCCGCCGGCGTCGCCCTTCTTGGCCGCCGCGAGGACGGCCTTGTGCTCGGTCCACTCCTTCTTCCAGCTGGGGTTGGCCTCCCAGCCGACGACGCTGATGAGCGCCGCGCGGTCCTTGAGGTCGTCGAGGATGCTGATCAGCAGGGGGTTGCCGCAGCCGCGGTAGAGGGCGCGGTGGAAGCGGCGGTTGAGCAGGCTCAGCGCGGCCTGGTCCTTGTCCGCGATGGCCGTCGAGGCCTCCTTGAGCGCCTCCGCCGCGTCGTCGAGCAGGGCGGTGTCGTGCTGCTCGACGGTCCGGCGGACGGCCTCCGGCTCCAGAACCATCCGCACGTCGTAGACGGACTTCGCGAGCTCGGCGTCGACCAGGACCACCGAGGCGCCCTTGTACGGGCTGAACGTCACCAGGCCCGAGTTGGAGAGCACCTTGAGCGCCTCGCGCACCGGCGTCTTCGACACGCCGAGCCGCGCGGCCAGCTCCGCTTCGACGAGCGGCTGGCCGGGCACCAGCTCGCGGGTGAGGATGCCGCGGCGGATCTCCTCCAGGACCACTTCGGTCCGGGAGGCGGGCAGGCTGAACGTCCCCGTCATGGTGCTCCCTCACATCGTGTCGAAGTCCATTCAACCAGGCCCACGAGATCATATATCAGATGCCATACTGGATCGCATGAAAGCACCCGAGGAGCTCCGCAGCCACCGGTGGTTCGGCGGCGACGAACTGCGCAACTTCAGCCACCGCGCCCGTAGCCGCCAGCTCGGCTACAACCCGGAAGAGCACCTCGGCAAACCCGTGATCGGCATCCTCAACACGTGGTCGGACATCAACCCGTGCCACATGCACCTGCGCGAACGCGCCGAGCAGGTCAAACGCGGCGTCTGGCAGGCCGGCGGCTTCCCGCTGGAGTTCCCGGTGGCCACGCTCTCGGAGACGTACCAGAAGCCGACGCCGATGCTCTACCGCAACCTCCTCGCGATGGAGACCGAGGAGATCCTGCGGTCCTACCCGATCGACGGCGCCGTCCTGATGGGCGGCTGCGACAAGACCACGCCGGCGCTGCTGATGGGCGCGGCGAGCGCCGGGCTGCCCGCGATCTTCGTGCCGGCCGGGCCGATGCTGCGCGGGCACTGGCGCAACGAGGTCCTCGGCAGCGGCACCGACATGTGGAAGTACTGGGACGACAAGCGCGCCGGGCTGATCGGCGACGCCGAAATGTCCGAACTGGAGCGCGGCCTCGCGCGGTCGCCCGGGCACTGCATGACGATGGGGACGGCGTCGACGATGACGTCGGCCGCCGAAGTCCTCGGCATGACGCTGCCGGGCGCCGCGTCGATCCCCGCCGTCGACTCGGCCCACCACCGGATGGCCGCGGCGAGCGGCGCGCGGATCGTCGGCATGGTCTGGGAGGACCTGACGATCACGCAGGTCCTGGACAAGCGGGCCTACGCCGACGCGATCACCACGGTGCTGGCGCTGGGCGGGTCGACCAACGCCGTGATCCACCTGATCGCGATGGCCGGGCGCAGCGGGATCCCGGTCTCGCTGGCCGATTTCGACGCGCTCGCGCGGCGCGTGCCGGTGCTGGCGAACATCCGCCCGGGCGGTGCCTGGCTGATGGAGGACTTCTACTACGCGGGCGGCCTGCCCGGGCTGCTGTCGCGGCTGACCGACCTGCTGCACCTCGACCGCCCCACCGTCACCGGCCGCACGCTCGGTGCCGACCTCGAGGTGGCGAAGGTGCACAACGACGACGTCATCCGGCCGCGCGGCAACCCGCTGGCCGCCGAGGGCGGGGTCGCGGTGCTGCACGGCAACCTGGCGCCGTCGGGCGCGGTGATCAAGCACATCGCCGCCGAACCGCACCTGCTCACGCACACCGGGCCGGCCGTGGTGTTCGAGGACTACCCGGACCTCAAGAAGCGGATCGACGACCCGTCCATCACGGCGGACTCGGTGCTGGTGCTGCGCGGCTCCGGGCCGCTCGGCGGCCCCGGCATGCCCGAGTACGGGATGCTGCCGATCCCTTCGCACCTGCTCGAAGCCGGGGTCCGCGACATGGTCCGGATCTCCGACGCGCGGATGAGCGGCACCAGCTACGGCGCGTGCGTGCTGCACGTGGCGCCGGAGTCGCACGTCGGCGGCCCGCTGGCGCTGGTCCGCGACGGCGACCTGATCACCTTGGACGTTCCTTCGCGGGTCCTGCGGCTCGAGGTGTCCGATGAGGAGCTGACGCGGCGCCGGGAGTCGTGGGTGGCGCCGCCGCCCCGGTTCGAGCGCGGTTACGGCGCGCTCTACAGCGAACACATCACACAGGCCGACGAAGGCTGTGACTTCGACTTCCTGGCCCGAGCGGGCGCGAATCCCGAACCCGACGCCCGCTGAGGACCCGTCCGGTGGCCGGACCGTGACCGGTTCATCCCCCGTTAGGGCGAGTCGTACGGCTTGTCCGGGTGCCCCGTACGCTGACGTCGTCACCGGCGCGATCCGGTGCCGCGTTGAAGGGGTGGAGAGTTGCCGTACGAACCGCGCTGGCCCGAGTCACACGGTGAACAGACGGACGTCCTGCCGGTCGTCCGGCCCGAGCCGGATCCGGCTCTCACCCCGGCACAGAAGCTCGCCCGGCGGATCAACCTGCGCAAGACCGGCCTGATCGCCGGCGGCGCCTTCGCCGTGCTCGTCGCGATCTACGGCATCGACCTGCTGGTCAGCCAGGGCAGCGTCCCGCGCGGGGTGACCGTCGCCGGGATCGACGTCGGCGGGATGGACCGCCAGGCCGCCGAGCAGGAGCTGCGCGGGCAGATCGAGCCGCGGCTCACCCGTCCGCTGGCCGTGACGGCCGGCGACGTCCAGGGCTCGCTGTCACCCACCATCGCCGGGCTGAAGCTCGACTGGCCGCAGACCCTCGACCAGGCCGGCGAGCAGCCGCTGAACCCGTTCACGCGGCTCGCGTCGCTGTTCTCCAGCCGCGAGGTCGGCGTCGTCAGCCACGCCGACGGCACCAAGCTCGCCGCCGCCCTCGACAGCCTCCGCGGCGAAGTCGACCGCGAACCGGCCGAGGGCACCGTGAAGTTCGAGGGCACGAACCCCGTCGCCGTCGCGCCGAAGCCCGGGCAGAAGCTCGACGTGGAGGCCGCGAAGGCCGCCGTCGTCGAGAAGTGGGCGCGCGGGGAGACCCTGGCGCTGCCGGTCACCAGCACGCCCGTCCGCACCACCCCCGAAGGCGTCCAGGCCGCGCTGGAGCAGTTCGCGAAGCCCGCCGTCTCGGGTCCGCTGGTGGTCAAGGGCGACGGCAAGAGCGCCACCGTGAAGCCGGACGCGATCGCCGCGGCGCTCACCTTCGAGCCCGCCGACGGCGGCGGCCTCACCCCCAAGATTGACAACGCGAAGATCGCCGAAGCCGCCGGGCCGCAGCTGAAGTCCACCGAGAAGGAGGGCAAGGAGGCGACCATCGTCTTCGAGGGCGGCAAGCCGACGGTCGACCCGTCCACCGACGGCCGGACCATCGACTGGGACCCGAGCCTCAAGCCGCTGCCCGACGTCCTCAAGAAGAGCGACGGCCGCGAGGTGGCCGCGATCTACAAGGACAGCCCGGCGAAGGTGACCACCGAGCAGGCGAACCAGCTGGGCGTCAAGGAGGTCGTCGGCGAGTTCACCACCGGCGGCTTCGCGGCCGACTCCGGCACCAACATCCGCGTGGTGGCCCAGAAGGTGAACGGCGCGATCGTCAAGCCCGGGGAAACCTTCAGCCTCAACGGGTTCACCGGTCCGCGCGGCAAGCCGCAGGGCTACGTCGAGGCCGGCGTGATCGAGAACGGCGCCCCGGCGCGCGAGGTCGGCGGCGGCATCTCGCAGTTCGCGACGACGCTGTACAACGCGTCGTACTTCTCGGGCATGAAGGACGCGGGGCACAAGGAGCACAGCTACTACATCAGCCGCTACCCCGCCGCGCGCGAGGCGACGGTGTTCCAGAACCCCAACGGCGCCAGCGTCATCGACATCAAGTTCACCAACGACTCGGCGACCGGCATCGCGATCCAGACGATCTGGTCGCCGTCGTCGATCACCGTGAAGCTGTGGGGCACCAAGCGCTACACCGTCGAGTCGATCCAGGGCGGCCGGTCCAACCCGACCGACCCGCCGACCAAGCCGGGCCCGGCGGAGAACTGCCACGCGTCCAACGGCGCGCCGGGGTTCACCACGAGCGACACCCGCGTGCTCAAGGACGCCGCGACCGGGCGCGAGGTCAGCCGCTCGACCCGCAACGTCCGCTACAACCCGCAGCCGAAAATCACCTGCGGCGAAGGCCAGTGACCTCCTAACGGCCGTTCACCCACCGCGTCCGCGGCGGTACCGTGGGTGCCCATGGCGGCGCGTGCGGTGGGGTTCCGGGACGTCCTGGCGGTGGCCGAGTTCCGGGCGCTGTTCTCCGCCCAGCTCGTCTCGGTCACCGGTGACCAGCTGGCCCGGGTCGCGCTGTCGATCCTGGTCTACGACCGGACGAACTCGCCGGGCTGGGCGGCGCTGACGTACGCGCTGACGTTCCTGCCGGACCTCGTGGGCGGGCCGCTGCTGTCCGGGCTGGCCGACCGCCACCCGCCGCGCGCGGTGATGGTCCTGTCCGACGTCGTGCGCGCGCTGGCGGTCGCCGTGATGGCGCTGCCGGGCCTGCCGCTGCCGGCGGTCGCGGCGCTGCTGATCGGCGTCCAGCTGTTCAACCCGGTGTGGAACTCCGCGCGCGCGGCGCTGCTGCCGCAGGTGCTGCCGGGTGAGACGTTCGTGCCCGGGATGGGCCTGCTGATGATGCTCGTCCAGGCCGGCCAGGTCGCCGGGTTCGCGCTGGGCGGGCTGCTGGTCGCGGCCATCGGCACCGGCGGCGCCCTGCTCGCGGACGCGGCGAGCTTCGCGGCCTCGGCACTGTTCCTGGTCACCGGCGTCCGGTCCCGGCCGCCGCGGGAGTCCTCGGGCGTCCGCTGGTGGCAGCACGTCCGAGCCGGGTTCACGGTCGTGGCCGGCGACCGGCGCCGGCTCGCGCTGGTCGCGCTGGGGTGCGTGTCGGGGATCTACATCGCGGGCGAGGCGATCGCGGCACCGTACGCGGCGGAACTCGGCGGCGGCGCGGTGGTCGTCGGGCTGCTGCTCGGGGCGTACGCGCTGGGGAACGTGATCGGGATGGCCGCGTTGTCGCGGATCCCCGCCGATCGGCGCGGCCGGCTGCTCGGGCCGCTGGCGGTGCTGGCGTGCGCGGCGTTGCTGGGGTGCGCGCTGCGGCCGGACCTCGGGGCCACCCTGGCGCTGCTGACGCTGTCCGGAGTGGCCAGTTCGTACAACCTCATCGCCAACACGACGTTCGTCCAGCTGACCCCGGACACCCAGCGCGCGCAGGCGTTCGGTTTCGCGTTGACGGCGTTGCGGGTGTCGCAGGGGCTGGGCGTAGTGCTGGCCGGGCTGGCGGCCGAACGCGCGGCGCCGCACGGGGTCGTCGCCGGGGCCGGGGCGATCGGCGTGGTGGCCGCCCTCGGCGCGGCGACGTTGTGGCGGCGTGCGCAACCGGAACCCCGGTGACCGGCGGGGTCGCCGGTCACCGGGAACTGGTCAGGACCGCGTCCAGTCGGTCGGGATCTGCCGCGGGGTCCAGTCGGTCGGGCACTGCGGCAGCGGTGACGAGACGCCGGGGCGGGTCCAATCGGTCGGCAGCTCGCGGACGGTCCAGTCGGTGGGCAGTTCGCGCGCGGTCCAGTCGGTCGGCAGCTGCCGCGGGGTCCAGTCCGTCGGGATCGACCGGGTCCAGTCGGTGGGGAGCTGCCGCGTCCAGTCGGTCGGCCGCTGCGCGCGACGCCGGGACGGGACGATGTTGGCGTTGGGCAGGAAGTGCGACATGATTTCTCCTGTTCGGGTGGGATCTTGCACGGTGCGTGACCGGACGGTAGCCCGACCAGCCTAGTGACACACCGCGTTCATTCGATTACAGTGACGATTTCCGCGAAGGGGTTCCGTCCTGACAAGAAGGGCGTTTCGTGGGATTGTCCGGGTCCCAAGGGCGAAAGCCCAGCTCAGAACGTCCACGATCAGGTATCCGAACGTGGGCGATGTGGAAGCTGACCGCTCCGGTGTTCGGCTACGTCCTCATCGTCGACGCGCTGGCGCTGGTCGCGGTCGTCGCCACGACCGCGCTCGTGCCGGTCACCACCCAGTCCCTCCTCTGGTGCGGCCTGATCCTGGCCGGCGAGATCGTGCACCTCGAAGCGGCACAACGCATCGAGCGCATCCGCGAGCTCGCCGCCGACGGCCGGCCGCACATGCACCTGCAGTCGATCTGGATCTTCGCCGGCCTGCTCCTGCTGCCGCCGCCGTTGGCCACACTCGTGATCGTGGTCAGCTACGCCCACGCGTGGGTGCGCGTCTACAAGCGACGGGGCGTGATTCACCGGAAAGTGTTCTCCGGGGCCACCGTCATCCTCGCTTGTTTCGCGGCGGGTGCCGTGCTGTCGGCCGGCACCGGGCACGTGGCGCCGTACGTGCCGTACCTGGACGGTTTCGGCGGGATGACCGCACTGCTGCTGGCCGGGATCGTCTACTTCGGACTCAACTACGTACTGGTCATCCTCGCGATCCTGATGAGCAACCCGGGAAAGCCGCCGCGGCAGGCGTTCGGGAACCCGTCGGACGTGCTGATCGTGTTGGCCGCGGTCGGCGTCGGCTGCGGGATCGCGCTGGTGATGACGGTCCGGCCGTGGCTGCTGCCGGTGCTCATGGTGACCCCGGTGGCGCTGCACATCGGCCTGCTGCTGCCGCAGTTCCAGGCCGCCGCGCGCACGGACTCCAAGACCGCACTGCTCGCGCCGGAGTTCTGGGTCCAGCTGGCGCGCAACGAACTGGCCCGCGCGGCGGAGCTGTCGTCGACCGCGGGCGTGCTGATGATCGACCTCGACCATTTCAAGGCCATCGACGACGGCAACGGCCACCTGGCGGGCGACGAGGTCCTGCGCGCGATCGCGGCGGCGATCCAGGGTTCGGTGCGCGGCGGCGACTACGTCGGCCGGTTCGGCGGCGACGAGTTCGTGGTGCTGCTCCCGGGCGCGACGAGCGCGGAGATCGTGTCCATCGCGGACCGCATCCGCGCGGCGATCGCCCGGATCGAGGTGCCGGTCCCGGTGATCCGCCCGGGCAAGCCCGAGGTGATCGACGGCCTGACGGCGTCGATCGGCGCGGCGGTGTACCCGGAAACGGCGACGGAGTACACGATCCTGCTGCAGGCCGCGGACGACGCGGTGTTCGAGGCGAAGGCGGCGGGCCGCGACCGGGTCGTGCTGGCCGACACCCGCACCGAGCTGTCCCGCCCGGAGATCCCCGACGTCCTCTGAAGTGGGGGGGGGGGGGGGGGGGGGCGCGGGGGGGCGGGGCGGGGGGGGGGGGGTGGGCGGGAGAGGCCCGGGCGGGGGGGGGGGGCGGGGCGGGGGGGGGGGGGGCGCC